>JAWXBF010000127.1:0-12027 GCA_034439895.1 Deltaproteobacteria bacterium | reverse complement strand
GCGCGATATGGTTTGCAAAGTGCACGCGACTGCGCCGACCCCTCTAAAGTAGTTGTATTGGGCGTCGTCGCAGTCGCGTGCACTTTGCAAACCATATCGCGCCGACTGGACAATACCGATGGTGGCTGCGGCCGCAAGGCCGGCCACGATCCAGTAGGATTTGACCGAATCATTCTGACGTGCGCCATCGTCCCAACTGGGGCCGATGGCCTTGCTTTGACGTTCCGACTCCGAAAGCGCCACACCACTGGCCAGCGCGGTAAACCCGAAGGCGTTCACGGCCCAGTAGGCATCGCCCACCACGGGCCAACGACTGCTGCTGCAAGGAACAAAGTTTGCCTGTGGCGTCAGTGGGGACGGAGGGCGGCTGAACAGATAGGAACAACCCGGCATGGCCGTAACCGCAACACAGCCCAGGACGATGAGTGGACGATAGCGTGGTTTCATGGCGCTCAACAGGGGGGGCGGTAGCTGATGGCCACGTGAACAGCGGCGGGGTCTGCGATGTTGCCCGTCGATACCATGCAGTCGATGAGCGTCTGATCGCCTGGAAACGTTTCGACGAGGGTCAACACGTGCCGACATACCTGCAAGCAACTCTTTGGCGTTTTGGGGCGCGGGGGTGGTGGCGGCGATGTCGGCGATACAGTCGGCAGAAATAGCCAGGTCTGTGCGAGCGTGCCGGCGTCGGTCGAGGCATCCGAGGATAACGGGATCTCTCGCGGTCCGGCATCGCGATCCCATTTCATGTTCTGTTCCGCGAGGCAGGTGTCCACCGGTACCGCCAGTTGTGGATCGACCTTGGTAATCGTCACCCCTTGGCTGACAAGTTTGCAGGGCTCGCCACAGCCGACCGATGTGCCGACTGAACACAAGGCGCCGACCAGCAGAACCCAGGGAAACAGTTTTGGATGGTGCATCGGCTAGCCGAGCATCCTTTCCGAAATCCCATCGAGAATATCAATTGCCCGTTGTGCCGACGGCAAACCCAGAGTTGCCCTCATGTCGACAGGGAATTCTTCCTCTAGTTCGAGTCGCAAGGTCTGAACGGCCTGTCGCGCATCCTCATCAATGTGTCGCTGTTCGCCTGGCGTGAGTTTGGGCACGCCCCACCCGTGGATGTTCCAGGCCAGTGCCGCATGCTGTGTTTCCTCCTCGGCGATGAGGCGCATTGTGTTGCGAATGGCGGGATCGGTGGCGGTTGCGCCCTGGTGGTGTGCGAGCAGCGCGCCGAACATTTCGCGAACGCAGCCTTCGACGGCATTCTCACGCAGCATCTGAACGAGGGGACGCTCGACCGGCCTCGGCACCATCGGTTTGATCGTAAATGCGCCATGACGTTTCGCGAGCGTACCAATCATTTGTTCGTGCTTCGTTTCGTCTGCGATGGCCTGTTGGGCATTTCGGATGAAAGAAGCCGGGGCATCTTGCAGGCTCAATTCGTGCTGCACGCGCGCAAAGGCCGGGATGGAGGCCGTCTCAAGTTGAGCAAGACACGCCAACCAGTTACCGGTGGTGCGTGGGACGCCGCCTTCGTGGTGGGTCGCGGGCTGCCCGATCTGAAACCCTTCTGGCCGGCGGCCACCAGGACAGCTGTTTTCCCATCCCGCATGGACCACCACATACCCTTCCTTCTGAGGGTGCACCTCGCAATGTGCGAAATACGAATCCTGCGAAAACCCAAACTCCTGCACAATGAGGAGATCGCACAGGGCGAGGCAGTCCCGTTGTGTCCCGTCGACGCATTTTTCGATCAGTGCTTGTACCTGCGCGTCTGGTTCTCGAACCAGAAAGAGGTGATCACTCGGAGGAGGGCAGTCGCAGGCTGCCAGAGCAAGCGAAGCGCTCGGCAATCCAATAAACGCAGCATGCCGAAGCAGCGCCCGCAGAGCGTCGAGATCGAATGGTCTGGGTCGTGGCATCGGGAAAGGATACAGCAAGGGGCGTGCCAGCGAATAATGGAAAGAGAGTTGCGTTTTCAGGCGTCTGTCGATCAGTTGGCCCAAACAATCCCTCACAAACGCGACACCGATGTCACGGATGCGTCGGTCGACACAGCCTGTGCCGGCGCCATGCCATCACCCCGAATAACAGCACGATCCAGAGGGCGCTTGCGGGCTTCGATTGCCTACGGCCGACGTGGCAGCCGCATCCCGAGTCATCCGAGCCCTCGGGCTTGACTACGATGGGTGGATCATCGGGCGGCACAATCACCGGCGCCGTCGTCGTCGTGCAGCTCGGGGACTCTGCGTGTAGCACAACGTCGTCGATGACAGCCTCGACCACGTTATCCGAGAAGGGATCGTCTTCCGCGATGAAACGAAATTGCAGGCGCGCGGGTAGCGTTGTGCCGAATAGTTTGGGCAGATCGACAATCCGTTGCTCCCAGTCAAGCGCAATGCCGGTCAGGCGATCCACCTCGGTCCAGTTGGTGCCATCGGGCGAAACGAAGACACGCATCGCGTCCATTTTTGCCGGTACAAGGACGCGTTTGTCGAAGTCGACCGCAACAAAGCGGACGTGGTAGCTCAGTCTTGGATTTCGCAAGCCAGCAAGCTCGAAGAACGGGGATTGCAATGTGGTGCGTCCCACCGTGAGCTTCCCGCGATCGAAGTCGAGATCGTTGGCCGCCTCGTTTTCACCCGCGGCAAGACCGGTTGCAAACGCGTTGATCCCTGAGAACGCTGCGCCCGGTTGAATCACAAAGCCGGGCAAGATCGTCGCAACGGTTTTTTCGGGACGCCCCAGTTCCCAGGCACCCGCAGTGGCTGTGTCCATGCCATCGGGATTCACCGTCCATCCGGCAGAGCTGTCGTTGCTCTCGAAGTCGTAGACGCGCGATGGGATCATGCCCACCGTCACGGTGGTGTTGCCACGGGAGGGGCCAAGCGGTGCCACGGATTCGTGTTCGACGCGAATGGGCGCAAAGCATGGGGCGTCGGCAGGTACCATGGCCGTCCAGCTGAGCGTGGTCGTTGCCCCGGGAGCAAGGGGCGGGGTCTTGTTGCGAGTCCCATCGAACTGCAGGCCGAAGAGCGCGCGCAACGACACATCGGCGATGCCTTGCTCCGTACCACGGTTGGTCACGTCAACCGAATACACCGCAGCGTCGCCCGGCGAAACCGTGGCACTGACCCCGGCCGGCTTGGTCAGTTTGGCGTTGCTGTACTCGAAGGCGGGGCCGCGGCAGGGTCGCAGCAATTCGGTACACACCTTGCCGCGTCCCTGTCCTGCCGTGTTGTAGAACCCGTCCCACGGTGCGCGGGTTTGGTCGACAAGAAAGGCTTCGCCAACGATTTCTGCCGGCGCGACACCCGGGGGCGTGATGAACACGACACCCATGCGCAGATCGGAGGCAGCACCGCCCGAAGCCGGCGAGCGCGGCCCCATCGCGCGCAGTACGTCTTGCATGGTCACATCGGTACGATTTGCCTTGTATTTGCGGCGAGCCGAGATCGAGATCATCTCGCGTTCAATGGCCTGTCCGTTTTCGTCGATGAAGTTGTCTAGGAAGAAAAAGGGCGGGACTTCGGATGCCTCTCGCAGACCCATCGCGTACTGATCCAGCAATCCGAAACGTTTGTTCCGTTCGGTGGGCGTGAACGTTCCATCCGGGTTTGTCTGCCAGTTCACGCCGTCCATCACCGAGGCTTCGGTATGCACCCATCGTCCCCAGTGTGCAGCGTCGCGGCCAATCAGATCATCGCGATTCGCGGCGTCACCTGTGCGTCGAAACTTCAAATACGCCAACCATCGGTGGGCGGTTTCCTGTGCCCAAACCGGATACAGGCTGTCATTCGGATCGGTTGCGGCTTCGATGCCGTACACGTTGATGCGTTTCATGTTCAGCATCGTTTGCATGCGCCCCGAACCCGACCCGAAATCAGAGGAGGAATCAAAAATGCCGATGCCAATGCCGCGCACATCGTTCTTGATCGGCATTTGATATGCGAGTGCCATTGGCGACTTGCGATCAGTAAAGCCCAGGAAGATTGCGATCTGATCGTAGTCGTCACCGTACGAGCGGATGAATCGACGCGAAATCTCCATCAGGTTTTCGCGGGTGATCCCGAGCCCCGTTCCGTCCGAGCTGACGGTGGCGGCGTCGCCTGGCAAGATCGCCACCCCACCCACGCGCACAAACCCCTCGCCAAGGCCGGCGGTCGTTTGGGCCCAAATCGGTGAGGGGGCTGTCGGAATCGTTTGCCCAAGCTTCAACCAGGCCGGCTCGGACGCGAAATCCGGGTCGCCGATCGGGCCCGTTCGTTCGCCCATCCAGATGTCGGTTGCATGGGGTGGAGGAAACGGTCCAGCGGGTGCGATCGCTGCCTTGGACCCCTCAGGGGCCCGCAGAGGTGACGCGATGCATACGACGGGCAAGGCCGCCGCAACCAAGCGCACACCACGGACTCGTAAAAACTGAATCAAACTCAAATATCGCATTCTAAACCGCGATGATTTTGACACCATGACGATGATTCCAGGGCATCTGACCTGCACGTTGCCGTTGTTGCCGTTAATATTGAGAATCCATGGATTTGCTCGATGATCCCGTGGCCCCCCAGTGGCCGGAGAGTTTAATGAAACGATTTCGAAAGCCCTTCATGTTCGCCGTGGCCTGCTGCTTGGCCCTCTTTGTTACCATCAAGAACCGAGGCGAGGACGCGGGTCCGGGAATCGAGCCTCCGATTCGATCCGCCGAAGGTTCGCAAATGGCTGCTGCGTACGACCTGGCGACGCTGCCCATCTTCACCCGCACGCTGTACTACGTTCGCGAGAACTACTTCGACAAGGGACGCATCAACCCCCGTCGCATGTTGGTCGGTGCGCTCGACTTTTTGCAGCGCGACGTGCCCGAGATTTTGATTGACAGGTTTCCCGAACGCGAGCCAGAGCGCGTGGTGGTGACGGTCAACGGCAAGACGCAAGAGTTCTTACTTGATGGCGTTGTGGCGCCGTGGCACCTGCGGACGAAGCTGCAGGAGATCTTCCGATTTATTCAGCCAAATCTACAAAAAGTTCCTGCGGCCGAAGAAGGCGATCGCCTGGTTGCGATCGAGTCGGCTGCCACGAACGGCATGTTGTACACGCTCGATCCGCACTCGGTCCTTCTGGATGTCGAGAGCTTCAAGGACATGCGTACCACAACCCAGGGCAAGTTTGGCGGTCTTGGCATCGTCATCGGCATGGATCGCAAAAGCCGGATCGTGGTACGCAAGCCGATGCCGGGAACACCGGCCATTCGGGTCGGGTTGCGGGCGCGGGACCACATCGTTCGCATCAACAATGAATCCACCATCAACCTGACCTTGACCGAAGCGGTTGAGCGTCTCCGGGGTGATGTCGGCTCGCCGGTCGATGTTTATGTCGAACGCGACGGCGAAAAAAAGCCGATCAAGTTCACGGTGGTACGCGATTCGATTCGACCGCCATCGATTGATCCCGCGCCGAGCGTGTTGAATGCGCCAGCAAAGAACGGCAAACCGGGCGGCAAGGTTGGCTATTTCCACATGCAGCAGTTCACCGCCAACTCCGACAGCGACATGAACGAGGGCCTCAAGCTGTTTGCGGAAAACAAGGTCAAGGGTGTGATCATGGATCTCCGAGGCAATCCTGGAGGCCTATACGATCAGGCACAAAAGGTTGCCGATGCGTTCATTGAATCGGGCGTTCTCGTGTCGATGGTTGGCGTGGGTGGCGCGCAACGTCGCGACGAACACGCGAGCCGCGGTGACGACGTGAAGCTACCGCTCGTCGTGCTGGTGAATCAGAACTCTGCTTCGGCCTCGGAAATTGTGGCGGGTGCCATCAAGCACCTCGATCGGGGTCTCGTCATTGGCGAGACGACTTTCGGCAAGGGCTCGGTGCAGATGCTTTTTGATGTCAGCGCACCGGTCAAGATCGGGATCGGACCGCTCGCAGATGACAAGCTGGGCCTCAAGCTGACCACCGCGCAATATCTGACGGCGGGCAACATCTCGATCCAGGGCGTCGGTGTGACGCCAGACATCGAACTTGATCGCCAACACGTTCGAAAGATTGGTGAAGAGTCATGGATTAACTTGCAGCCCTCGAAGCACCGCCGACAGGAAGCGGACTACGAATGGTCGCTCGACAATCCCACCGATACCAAGGCAAGCGCGCCCGCCGTGGCATTGTCGTATCTGTTTGTGCCTCCGCCCGGCTCGGAAGCGCGTCTTGCCAAGCAGGATGACGAGGATTCGGATATTGAAGGCGACGGAGACGCTTCCCCCGACGAGGACGACTGGGAATACGAGCAATACGCAAAGCTAAACGTGGATTTCCCGATCGCGTTTGCGCGCGACCTGTTGGCCCAGACCAAGGGGGGCCGCCGCCCCGAACTGCTCGCGCAGGCAAACGAGTTCATGGCGGTGACCCGCAAGGAACAGGACGCGGCGCTGTCCGAGGCGCTCGGCAAGATGGGCGTCGACTGGAAGCCAGCACCCGCTGGTACGCCGGAAGGTCAGGTTGAGTTTTCGCTTGCGCAGATCGATGGAAAGGGTAACCGGGCTCAGGTGGCCTCGGGTGAGAAGCTTCGTTTGCGCGGCACGATGAAGAACATTGGCAAGACGCCGGTGTTTCGCGCGCGCGCCGTTCTTCGCAGCGACAACCCGCTTGTTGACGAAAATGAAATGGTGTTCGGGATGTTGCAGCCCGGACAAACTCGACCTTACGAACTGACCGTTCGCGTGGCCCGTTCCAACCTGTCGCGTACCGACGTGGTGAACGCCGATATCATCGCCGATGGGACAGTGAAGGCGACCGTGAGTGACTTCGGTCTCGACATCGAGGGCAAGCCTCGGCCTCTGTTTGCTTACAGCTATCAGCAGATCGACGATGGGGAAGGTGCCAACGGTGACGGTCGCGTTCAGGTCGGCGAAAAAGTTCGCGTTCTGGTCTCGGTCAAGAACATTGGCCTTGGCTCCGCGCTGCGCCCGCAGGCGACGATTCGCAACGGTCCGGGGCAAAACGGGATCCTCATCTCGAAGGGACGTTTTGACAGGGCGGAATTAAAGCCGGGCGAGGTCTGGCCGGTGTCTTTCACTTACGAGGTGTCGAATGAGTTTGCCGGCAAAGACTACCTGCTGAACCTGTCGGTGTTTGACCGCGTGCTGGGCGAGTCGGTGAGCGATCGAATTGGTGTTACGATTGCGCCCTCCGGACGTACTCCCGATCCGGCGGCCGGCAGCGCCACGATCGCACGAAACAGCGCTGCCTTGCGTGAGTCGCCGGCGGATGCGGGGGCGATTATTGGGAATGCAATCAAAGGTGCCGTTTTCAAGGTCACCGGGCGGCTGGGTAACTTCAGCCGTGTCGAACTTGGTCCCGAGCACAGCGCCTTTGTCGCGACGGCAGATTTGCAGGAAGGTGGCACCCCCGCACCGAAGTACGAAACGTTGTGGCAGGGCATGCCACCTGTTCTCATCGCGCGTGCGCCGCGCGAGGTCATGGGCGACGGGGTCAAGGTCGAGGTCGTGGCGACGGACGACAAGGCCGTTCACGATGTCTTCATTCGCGTCATCAACCGCGATGTGAACCTGCCACCGAAGAAGGCGTTCTACCGACGCAACGAGGGCGATCCCAGGAAGATGGCTTTCTCGGCCAACGTGCCACTTTGGCCGGGCAGCAACATCATTCAGGTGTTCGCGCGCGAAGGCAACGACGTCCAGTCGGTTCAAACCCTCATCGTGCGCCGCGCAGCGCCCAAGCTTGTGCAACACAAGCCACATGAGACCGCGCCCTGAGCGCCGTTGCCACGAAGGCCCCGCAAAAGGCTATAGTGCAGCGCAACCGTGGAATCGCTGGATCTGTTTACCGATGACGAGTTTCCGCCCGAGGCAGATGAGCCTCGGTCGCACCGCTTTTCGGAAGAGGTTCTCGCGGAAACAATGAACGAGGGCCAGTTGCAGGCCGTGATTCACCCCGCCCTCCCCCTGATGGTGGTGGCGGGTGCAGGGTCGGGGAAGACCCGCGTCATCACTTACCGGCTCGCGCGCCTCATCGACAGCGGCACCAGCCCGCATCGCATATTTGCCGTGACCTTCACCAACAAGGCAGCGGCCGAACTGCGCAATCGAGCCTCGGTTCTGCTCGGTGATACGGATCGCGGAATCCGCGGGCTGTGGCTGGGAACGTTCCACTCGCTATCGGCGCGGCTCTTGCGCCAGTATGGTGACGCCGTTGGTCTGACCCGCGACTTTGTCATCTACGACACCGACGATCAGAAGCGCTTGCTGACGCAAATCATGAAGGATCTATCGATATCGGACCGGAACTTTCCGGTCAAGCAGATCCAGTGGGCGATCGACCAAGCGCAAAACCAGGGCATCGATTCGGCCCATTTCAAGCCCGGGGATTATTTTGAGGATGTGGTCGGCAAGGTCTACGCCACCTACGAGCAGCGCCTGAAAAAGTCCAACGCGGTGGATTTCGGTGGCTTGCTCTTGAACGCACTCGCCCTGTGTCGTCCTGACAGTCCCGTCATGGTCGAACTCGCCAACCGTTTTGATCACGTGCTTGTCGACGAGTTTCAGGACACCAACCGCGTACAGTACCGCATGGTACGTTTCCTGTCGCACGCGACCCAAAGCATCACGGTCGTGGGCGATGAAGACCAGTCCATCTACAAGTGGCGAGGTGCGGACATCCGCAACATCCTCGATTTCGAGAAGGATCATCCGGGCTGCGGGATGGTGAAGCTCGAAGAAAACTACCGGTCGACCGCCAAGGTCTTGCGCGCCGCCAACAGCATCATTAGCAAGAACCGAGAGCGACGGGAAAAGAACCTGTTTACGCGCGGACCGGACGGCGATTCGATCGTTGTATTCGAGGGCGAAACCGAGCGCGACGAGGCGAATTTCATTGCCACACAGATCGACGAGGCTCTGCGCCATGGCGATGTTTCGCCGCGGGATTTTGCGGTTTTCTATCGCACGAACGGTCAGTCTCGGGTTCTCGAAGACGCGATGCGGGCGCGCGACATTCCCTATCTCATCGTGGGAGGCACGCGTTTCTTTGACCGGCTCGAGATCAAAAATGTGATCTCGTATTTACGTGTGCTACAGAACCCCGAAGATGGGGTAGGTTTGTTGCGCATCATCAACACGCCCACCCGTGGCATCGGTGACACAACCGTGTTGAAGGTGGCAGCGCTCGCCAACGAACTTGGGATCTCGGTTTCCCAGGCGCTGTTACACGCGGCCGGCCCCGAGGGGGGTCTGGGCGCCGCCACGGCGAAGAAACTGGCCGCCTTTGTGGCGTTGATGGACAAGTTGCGCACCGCTGCGCAGACACTCGGACCCGCCGCCCTTGCGGAAAAAGTGCTGGAAGACACGGGCTACCAGGCCTCGCTTGCTGCCGAAGCCTCGCTCGAGGCCGAGGGGCGACTTGAGAATCTGATGGAGCTCGTGGCGTTGATGCGGGAATACGAAAGCGAAGCCGCCAATCTGGGCGATCCACCCAGCCTTGCAGGGTTTCTCGAACGCGTGGCGCTGGTCGCCGATATCGATAGCTACGATCCGGACAAGGGCGCGGTCAGCATGATGACAGTCCACACGGCCAAGGGGTTAGAGTTCCCGCGGGTTTTCGTCACCGGCATGGAAGAAGGGGTTTTTCCCCATCAGCGCAGCCTCGAAGACGATACCCAGCTCGAGGAGGAGCGACGATTGTGCTACGTCGCGGTGACGCGGGCGATGAAACGCCTGTACATGACCCGGGCACGTGTGCGACGTTTGGGTGGACAAATGTTCGGCGGTGCGCCAAGCCGCTTTCTGCGGGATGTGCCGGAAGACTGTGCGGAGCATCTGGTGATGGCGCGTCCGTCGTATTACAACGTCGATACCGACGAGTCCGGCCCCTGGCAAGGTGGGTGGAATCGCGGTGGCGCTCCGAAACGGCCCGCTTCGGCCCAGGCCACGTCCTCGATTCCCCCTGCGCCTCCGAAGGTTTCGGCACCCCGGTCGTTCGTACCCGACGAAGATCCGGGATCGAGTCATCCCGGGTTGCGCGTGGGTGCGAAGCTGCGCCATTCCAAGTTTGGACTCGGCGAAGTCAAGGGTTGGACCGGCACGGGCGAGGATCTGAAGGTCACGATGAAGTTCAATTCCGTGGGCATCAAGACGATCCTGTCAAAATTCCTGTCCGCACCCTGAGATGAAAGAAAAGACCATCATCGCCATTGACGGCGGCACGACCCACACCCGCCTCTGGGTGGTTGAGGTGCAAACGCGGGCGGTTTTGTATTCGGACCGTGCTGCGATTGGTGCACGCGACGGGACGAACCCCCAGGGGCGCGCACGAATCGCGACCGAGATTGCCGGCTTGATTCGTCGTGCGATCGTGGACTGCGAGACGAGGGGGATCGTGGTTGGATCGGCGTTTGCGGCCGGAATGATCGGTTCGCCGCAAGGACTGTGCGAGGTTTCCCATGTTCCGGCGCCTGCAGGACTGGCTGAACTCGCAGCGGGCATGGTCCGGGTGGATTTGCCGGGCGAATTGCAACTGTCGATTGTACCTGGTGTTCGGTTTGGTCCCCAACGTGTAACAGTTGCCGAGGTTGGCGAGACCGACGTGGTGCGAGGTGAGGAGATCTTGTGTCTGGGACTGCACAGCGAAGGCTTGTTGCCGGACAACGGTACGATCGTGAACCTGGGCTCGCACTGGAAACGCCTGGGCCTTGATGGTGACGCACGCCTTGCTCAAAGCATCAGCTGTCTTTCGGGCGAGTTCTTGCAGGCCGTTTCGCAACACACGATCCTCGCGAGTGCTTTGCCTGATACCCTTGACGGCGAATTGGATCCCGAAATGGTGGACGCAGGGGCGGAGGTCGCTGCACGGCAAGGCCTGGGTCGCGCTCTTTACTGCGTGCGACTGATGTCGGTTCGCGCCGGTGCCGATGCACAGGCTTGCCGTGCATTTCTTGTGGGTGCGGCATTGGCCTGCGATCTGCCGGTGTTGTTGCCGCAGGTGGCGGGCAGAGTTCAGGTGGTGGGCCGCCTTGCGCTCGCGGAGGCGTTCGTGCGACTCGGTCGCACCCGGGGCGTCGACTGTCAGGTTTTGTCGGCCGAAAAGGCAGAAAATGCATTTCGTGCCGGTCTATTGGCCATTGCGCTGGCCGACGGGGATCGCGGTTTGCCAAAAACCCACTGAGGGCGCGTCGATCTGGATCACAGCGGTGGGTTCCCCCTCCGAATTGGCGTTCCCACAAGACCCATTTGGGCTCATGATGGCATCCATGTGGGCAAGAAAACGAAACGGCGCTGGCTGCAACATTTTGATGGCAACCCTTGTTGCCACGGCAAGTCATGCCTCTGCAGCGACTCCGGTCGATTTCGTCCGGGATATCGCACCGATATTCGAGCAGCACTGCGTTTCGTGTCACGGCGCCGCGAAACAAAAGGCAGCGCTTCGCCTCGACGTGCGCAAACAATCGCATTACGAAGAGGGCTTGTTGGTTCCGGGCAATCCGCAGAAAAGTGAGTTGTTCAAGTTGCTCGTCACCAAGGACGCCAACGAGCGCATGCCGCAGGGCGAGGGCGCGGTGCCACTGTCCGAGCCCGAGCTGGCGAAAATTTCAGCGTGGATCGAGCAGGGGGCGATATGGCCCGCGGGTTCCGACGCCACGGCCGTCAAGTTGCACTGGTCTTACATCGCCCCGATTCGTCCTGCGCTTCCCGAGGTCAAGAAAAGGGGTTGGGTCAAAAACCCCGTCGACACGTTTGTCCTCGCCCGGCTCGAGAAAGAAGGTTTGACGCCGCAGACGCGGGCATCGCGGGAGACGTTATTGCGACGGCTGCATCTCGATCTGATTGGTCTGCCGCCGTCGCCCGCAGAGATCGATGCGTTTGTAAATGATCGCAGTCCGCGCGCGGTCGAAAAAGTGATCGACGCGCTGTTGTCTCGTCCGGCCTACGGTGAGCGCTGGGCGCGACTTTGGCTGGATCTGGCCCGGTATGCCGATTCCGACGGATTTGAGAAAGATGGCCCGCGTTCCATGTGGCCCTATCG
>JAWXBF010000126.1:0-29139 GCA_034439895.1 Deltaproteobacteria bacterium | reverse complement strand
GGAGATTGCGAAAGTCATAGAACGACAGAAAGTGGGCCAGCGCATAGCCAAGGTAAACACCCAGGGTTTGATAGATCGCCGTGGCGCGCGGATCGCCCTTTTTCATCAGCTCTTGCACCGCCACCAATTTTTCCGGCAAGGACATCGCGGCATCCAGCGTGATGCCCGCGGGCTCGACCAATCGTCCCACAGCCTGCTGCGACAGGTATTGCACGCCGCAGCCCCGGTCCCCGGACCACTCGTCGGAGGGAGCATCTTCGCGATAGTCCACCGGCACAAAGGCGAGCTCGTTGAGCCAGGTTGTGATCGTGCCCGCCGGGGTGACATAACCCGCGGCGGTGCTCGTCCCAAGGGCAATCCCCAGCACCGCGTCCTCTTGAAGCGACATCGCGCCGGCCAGTGCCGTCACCTCGCCGTCGTTGACGACCTCGAAGGGGACACCCCCCATTTCAGCCTGCACCTGTCGGAACATGGGCTTGACGTGCGTGTCAAAAAGCTCGCGCGGAATCCCGCGAAACAACGATCCGGCGCGGGGCTCGCTGTTGACGTAGACGCCCGCAGCGCTGCCGCCGATGGCATCCACCTGCGGCAGGTGCGCGGCCGCCTTGCGCAACGAATCCAGGATGCCGTTTTTGTGATACGCCGGATCTTTTTGGTGATACGGATCCCAGACGGTTTCTTCCGAAAAGACCACCTTGCCATCGATCACAGCGGCCACCTTGCGATCGCTTCCGCCCAGATCAAAACCGATGCGATTGCCATTCAGATGGCGCCCGAGAGGCTGGGTGCTCGATTTCGCGGCCGGGACGCGGGAGGTCGCCACCACCTCGATGGGGCGGCCGTAGATCTGTTCGCCGATCATTCCGGAATCAAAACGACCGACAGCCGTATCGGCAAAATGGGCACGAAGATGTGACACGATTGTCCCGGGACCTGCGACGTGAATACGGAATCCACCGCGCGACCACAGCAAGAACTTCACGAAGCGTTCCACAAATACCGGGGAATACGCTGCCCGCGGATGCTGCGCCGGCAAGACGCGCATGGCGTGCACGAACAGGGTGCCATCGGGCTGTTCCAGACCAAGCTCGACCATGGGGCCCGCACTCGATACCGCCTCGGCCTCAAAAGCCTTTGCAGCCAGAAAGGCAGGGCGAAAATCGGGGTCGAGGGATGCCGCGTGGGTGGGCGCCTTCAAGAACGGATTGCGCATGGGTGACCTGAATCTACACCAGACGAAGCCGCCTTTCTGTCGATCCCCGTCGGTCGGGTTACACTCAGTCAATCGACCATGAACCTATTTGTCGCCCGCGCCGCCCGCTCCTGGTTGTTCGTGCCGGCCCACAAACACGCGATGATCGAAAAGGCCCGGAGTCTCGGCGTCGACGCGCTCATTCTGGATCTGGAGGACGGTGTCCCCGGAGCCCACAAGGCCGAAGCGAGACTCAACGTGACACGCGTATTGGCAACGCCGGCCGGCGGCCCCGCCCTGTGGGTGCGGGTGCATTCGACGCAGCACCCCGCGTTTGCCGACGACATGGCCTGCGCGGCCCATGCGGGACTGTCGGGGTTGGTCCTGGCGAAAACCGAAACGCCGGCGGATCTCAAAGCCGCTGAACAAAGCCTCGAGGGCTTTTTGCGAACGGGTCAGTCCCCCGCGAACATCGGTTTCATTGCTGCCATTGAATCGGCCCGCGCACTTTTACAATCGGCCTCGATCGCAACCGCTTCCCGGCGCCTGCAAGGCCTGTTGTTTGGAGCCGAGGACTTTGCCCTGGATATGGGCATGCCGGTTGGCGTCGGAAGCGAGTCTTTCGCCTACGCGCGCTCGGTGATTGCGGTTTCAGCGGCAGCCGCCGGTGTGGCGGCGATTGATCGCGTCTTCGTCGACGTGCGCGACCCGGTGGGGCTGCAAGCCGATGCTCAGGCCGCACGGAATCTGGGCTTTTCGGGCAAGTGCCTCATCCACCCCACGCAAATCGAGGTGAACAACGCGGTATTTTCACCCTCTACCGAAGAAGTTGCGAGCGCGCGCCGGATCGTCGATGCCTTTGCGCAAAATGACGGGGCGGTAACGCTGGTCGACGGTAAAATGGTGGATGCGCCGGTCGCGGAGCGCGCACGCCGTGTGCTGCTTCGCGCGACCAACGCACGGAAATAGCGAAAACCGCGACCGTCGGCGATATACTCCGAGATGTCATGAGCACGACCGAGCATGTCCTGCGCCACCATTTTGAAGCCTTCGATGCAGGCGATCTCGACGGTTTGATGTCGGATTACGCGGCCGACGCCGTCTTGATCACTAGCCGAGAGACACTTGTTGGACCCGAGCAGATTGGGCCCTTCTTTGCCCGCATGGTTGCAGAGTTCAATCAACCCGGCGTGGCGTTTCAGATCGTGCGAGAGGAAATCCACGGCGATGTGGCGTTCATCCTGTGGACGGCCGAGACGCGAACCCACGGCTACCCGCTGGCAACCGACACATTTGTAATACGAAACGGCAAAATCGTAACACAAACCTTTGTCGCCAACGCCGTCCCGCGCGACACACCCCGTATCACCGAACGCATTCCGACCGTCGGTGGGTGAATCGGTTTTAGGCTGGCGTCAAGATTCACAGAGAATGATCGAGCGCTGCGATCCGCGCTGACGCGCCCTCGAATACATAGGCGTTGAGAATTGCCCGGTTCGCGAGCTGCTGGCGATCCGCCTCACTCTGCCCGGCCTCCTCCGACAGGACGGCGAGGTGCTTGCGGATGACGTCGACTTGGTGAAAGACGATGTCCTCGGCCTCCCGGCCGGTAAACCCGAAATTCGGCGCGGCCTCGATGGCCAATGCCACCCGACTCTGCCGGCTTTCGCCACGAACCCGCAGCGCTTGATTGGCCTCTCGTCCCCACCTCGGCCTCGGGTCGATGTCGTAGGCAGGGGTCAGCGTCAGCTGATGACCATCCCAAAAGGCGGCGTGGTTGCGGGCATGATCGTCGGTGTTGCCGATCAGGATGTTGAAAATCATTCGGCGGAACAGCTCCCTCGGCATTTCGCTCGGCGCTGTTCCTTGGCGCCGCAGGATGCCGGCAAAGTCTTCGTAGCTTCCGTAATGGGCCTCGAATTCATCGAGCCCCAACAGGGTCAGCGCCGACACCATGGCCCTGCGCGCCCAGCCGCCACCGGACTTTCCGTCCGCGGCAGAGCCTTGCGCACAAGGGGTTCGGTCGAAACGCTCAACCAGCAGAACATCCTTTCCACCCGCCTTGACGAGCTCGACACGCGCTGCCTCGACGCCAACAAGCGTCGCAAGCCGCATTGCGATGAACTCGGCCTTTACCACGTTGTGGGTGTCGGCCGACGCAGAGAACTTGGCGATGAGCTTGCGCTGGCCATCCACAAGCTGCGCCTTCGGCCGCGCGCCTCCTATCGAGGTGCCATGGTTCAATGCCTCCTCAAGCTCGCGCGACAGCGGCAAACCGCGCTCGACCCGATCTGCGGCCGCAACCAACTCCTCGAGCGGCGCGGGCTCCGCGTCCCGTGACACGTAGCGGGTTCCCGAATTCTGGAAATCAAGCGCACCGATCCTGTCGGATCCAGACAGCAGCATGTAGTTGAGCTCATCAAGCGAATCGACGTCGATCTCGTGGCGACTTCGGCCGATCTGGCGGTGCAGGATCACCCGTCGCCCCCAACTGTCCGGGGCAGCGTCGCGCAGGCAGCCGGCGATCGTGAGCGGCGCCTTCGGCATGATCCGGCCCTGACGCAACGGCAGCTCCGGCGTGTAGAGCGCAGCGGCACCTTGTGAGGGATCGTTGCACCGCTTCAGATAGCTCTGGCCGTATACGAAGTGGTGGATCCCGTCGATAAGCTCGACGCGGCCGGCCACAACGGGCGTGACTGCGCTTGGTAGCCACGTCCAGACATAGGCCTCTTTCGCCGGATCGAGCAGCCTAGAAGTCATCGTCGACCTTGACCGAGGTGGGGAAGGCGCGCCTCGGCAGGAGGGAATTGACCTCGCGCTGCTTCGCGAGGCGCCCATTCACGAGGCCCGGATCGGCATCGAAGAGCGGCACGCCGAGAACAGCCGCCATCTCGAAGGCGGCGCCGATTCCAGAGCCCATATCACCGGCCTCGACCCGGACCACCAAGCTGCGCGACGCCCCGGCTCGTTCAGCCAGCTCTTGTGTGGACATCCGCCGGTGCAACCGCGCAGCACGGATCATGGCCCCAAGCAGCGCCGAGGCGTCTCGCGCGGTGCGAGAATAGTTCCGGTTGACAGGCTTTGCCATGGAAGATTTGTATCATAAATCAATCGCAACATAAATATACGACTTATTTATGATACAAACCCAGGCCTAATAGTGACTGACCGACGGATCCACATGCGTGGACCAGGCGTCGATGCCGCCCGCAAGGTTGCAAATGTTGGTAAAGCCCTGCGCGGCAAAATGAAGCGCAGCACTTTGGCTGCGCATGCCGTGGTGGCACTGAAAGACCAGCAAGGTATCGCGCGGCAAGCCTTGCAGGTATTCCACGGCCGAATCATCCAGGTGCCGTGCACCCGCAATCTTCGCGATTGCCCGTTCGCCGGTGGTGCGAACGTCGATGAGCTCGTGGGGTACCTCTGTGTCGCGCATGGCTTTCAGTTCAAGGGCCGTGAGCTGTCGAATGGTGGTGGGCATCGAAAATTGTCATAGCACCCCACGCTGCCTTCCTGCGCTGGCTAGTCTGTCGGGATGCCACCCGTCACCGCATCGGCGGCGAGTGATCCCCGCAGCCACAGCGTTCGATCGACCATGACGCGAAATACCCGGAGCATCGCGTCGGCAACCGCGGGCCCTTCGTCTCCTTCGAGAATCCGCAAGGCGTGCGCCACGGCCTCTATCGTGGCGAGGCCTCCCTCGCGCGGCTCCGCCCGCAAGCGATACTCGGAGGGATGACGCTCGGGCAAGATGACCGAGGGTAGTGCGTCGAGACCCGGTATCCGCTGGCGCATCTTCGAGGCCTGCCGCCAGTTGCCATCGGGCACAATCAGCACAATTGGCCTCGGTCCCGTTGCGAACGTTTCGATCGGCACGGCATCTTCGGCCGGAAACAGCACAATGCCCTGTTCACCTTCGTGCACGAGCGGAAATGCGAGTGGCCGCGCCCGATCACCCACGATGCCAATCGTACTACCCACCACGCACCGGGCGGCGAGCTGACCGGTGTTGGTGGGCTTTCGCGCTTCGCGGTAGTGGACCAGCAGATTCAGGCGCGTGCGCGTCACAAGCCGCGGAACCAGCGAGCAAACACACAAGGTCTTGTGCATCTGGCAAAGCGAACAGCGCGCTTCCTGGTTGTCCCGACGACTCAAAATATTGGCCGCTGCTATTGTATCGGTGGCTACGGGCAAAGTCGACGCGTGCGGCGGCGACCTCCGCTTCGTGCGGCAGCGTCCCAAAAAAAAGGCCACCCGACGGCTGGGTGGCCTTTTTCAGATGCGTTTACGTTCGGATGTTAGTTGCCGCAGCGAAACATGCCGTTGTTGAAGTTGCAGTCCAGAGTTCCGCTGCAGGTTCGGTTTTGGAACGTGCCGCAGCAGGGCTGCCCTTGACCGCCGCAGGTGGCGCAGGTACCGCCCTGAAAAGCCGTACAGCCGAGCGTCGCAACGTCACAGGTTCCGCCCTGACAGCAGGCCTCGCCCATCGCCCCACAGGCGGGAGCAGTGTTGCAGGTGCCGGCGCCGCCGTTTCCGTTGCCCTGGCAATCAAATCCCGCGCCGCAGCGGCGACCATCGCAACATGCCTGTCCCATCGCGCCGCACATGGCACAGTCGCCGCCCAAACAGCCTTGCCCTGCCGTGTAGCAAATGTCGGGACCAGAGACAGGGCAGCATTCTTGCCCGCTGCCACCGCAACCCGAACACTTGCCGGTTGTGCAGGTGCCATTGCCAGCACCACAGGTTGTCCCGGTGGCCGCGCACAAGTTGTTGACGCAACAGCCGCCACCGTTACAAGCATTGTCCGCGCAGCAGGCTTCATTCGTACCACCGCAAGGTGAGCAGGTGCCGGCGCCGTTGTTGCCATTGCCAACACACGAAACGCCGCTGGCGGTGCAAACGCGATCGCCGCAACAACGATTGCCCGAGCCACCACAGGCGAGGCAATTGCCGCCGACGCAAGAAGAGCCCGCGGCCGTACAGCTGTTGTTCTGGCAACAGTTGTCACCCAACCCACCGCAGTTGGCGCAAGCACCGTTTGTACAGGTGCCGGCTTGACCGCCACAGGTGGCCGCATTCGCAACGCACATGTTGTTGACGCAGCAGCCACCGTTCGTGCAGCTGTTCGCCGCACAGCAGGCCTGACCCGTGCCACCGCAAACCACCGGCGGCGTGCCACCCGTGCCACCCGTCGCCGGCGCGCCACCCGTGCCACCCGTCGCGGGAGAGCCGCCCGTCGCGGGAGAGCCGCCCGTCGCGGGAGAGCCGCCCGTCGCTGCGCCGCCCGCGCCACCTGTGACGGCCGTGCCACCGGCGCCTGAATCCACACCCGATACCGTTCCACCGGCGCCGCCCTGCGCTCCGGTCGTACCGGTGCCGCCCGTGCCCGTTCCGTTGGCGCCAGCCAAGCCGCCGCCCTGACCGGTCGTGTCGACGGTACCCCCATTGTCGCTGTTGCAAGCGCCCAGGATCGCGCCCAGGGAGATCCCGAGCAGGGCTACAATGGTCAACGTAGTTCTTTGTTTCTTATGCATTTTCATTCGAGCAAGCCTCCAACAGAGTAAAAAAATGGATTGATCCGGTGCCGGTAAGAGTCCTCCCCTTACCCGTTTCATCAAAAAAAGACTTCGCGTGCTAACGTCAAATACCGTTTGCGTCGGTCCGTTCCGCAACCGCGGGAATTCCGGCACCCCGATAGCTGTTACCCAACACCCCCAAAAAAAACATGGCTGCATTTGGCACCTTGATGTTGTTTTTCGCCCTCGTGGTCGCCACCTACGCAGGGACGGCCTCGCTCGTCGGCGCGCGGCGTGGCAACCAGAAACTCATCGACTCTGGCCGGGGGGCGACCTATGCGCTGGCCGCCATCCTCGGAATGGCCTCGGTGTCGATCGTCTACGCATTCGTGTCACACGACTACGCGATCAAATACGTTCAGCGTTACTCGGACGATGAGTCGCCCCTTTTCTATCAGATCACGGCGTACTGGGGCGGGCTCGACGGTTCGATTCTCTGGTGGGTGTTCTTGCTGTCCGTCTTTGGTGCGATCGCGGTGCACAACAACCGCCACCGTCACCGCGAGATTTTGCCCTACGCCATCACGGTGATGATGTCGGTCGCGGTGTTTTTCCTCTTTCTCATCGTCTACTACAAGAACCCGTTTGATACCTTCATCGGTGACATCCCGGCGCGCGGCAACGGTCTGAATCCATTGCTGCAAAACGCCTACATGATCACGCATCCGCCGGCGCTTTACACCGGCTTCGTCGGCATGACGATTCCCTTTTCGTTTGCAATGGGTGCCCTCATTTCCGGTCGACTCGACGACGCCTGGATTGCATCGATGCGGCGCTGGACCATCATCGCCTGGTTCTTCCTCTCGATGGGGCTGACACTCGGCATGTTGTGGGCCTACGAGGAACTCGGCTGGGGTGGTTTTTGGGGATGGGATCCGGTCGAAAACGCGGGCTTTTTGCCCTGGTTGACGGCAACCGCCTTCCTGCACTCGATTCAGATTCAAGAACGCCGCGGGATGATGAAGATCTGGAACTTCACCCTCGTCATTCTGACCTTCCTGTTGACCATCTTCGGCACCTTCATGACCCGCAGTGGCATCGTGCAATCCGTTCACGCCTTCGGACAGGACACGAAGCTCGCCTGGATCTTCACGGGCTTCATGGCCATCGCGGTCGTCGTCAGCTTTGGTTTTCTCATCGCACGTGCACCCGAGCTGCGTTCCCGTAACACGTTTGACTCGATTCTGTCGCGAGAGTTCGCGTTCCTCGTGAACAACTGGATCCTGGTCTTCGCCGCGTTTTTCATTCTGTTCGCCACGATGTTCCCGACCCTGTCCGAGGCGTTGCGCAGCCAGCGCATCACCGTCGGGCCACCCTTCTTCAATCAGTGGATGGTGCCGATTGGCCTTTGCCTTCTGTTCCTGACCGGAGTCGGTCCACTCATGGCATGGCGCAAGGCTTCCACCGCGCACTTGAAATACCAGTTCGTGGGCCCCGTGATCATCGCGATGGTCACGCTTGTGTATTGCCTGGTCCGCGGCCTTGGCTCGTCCTGGTCTGCCGTTGCATGTTTCACCCTCTGCGCGTTCACTCTGACGGGCATGACGCAGGAGATTGCCCGCGCGGCTCGCATCCGGCGCAAAAACACCGGCAGCGACTGGTTTACGGCCGTCGTCGGCATGGTGTTGCGCGGACGCCGTCGCTACGGCGGCTACGTGGTGCACGTCGGCATCGTCTTCATGTTCATCGGCTATGCAGGACAGGCCTACAAGCTGGAAGAAGACGTGCTGCTCGAACCCGGCAGCGAAACCAAGTTCGGCAAATATGTGCTGCGCTTCGAGAAACTGCGCTTCGAGGAAGATCGCCAGAAGGAAATGGTCACGGGCGACTTCTCGATCTTGCTCAATGGCAAGGTCATCGATCGGCTGGAGCCGGCCATCTGGTACTACCAGAACACCAACAACGACCGCACCACCGAAGTGGCCATTCGCCGGGCACCCGAAGAAGATCTGTACATCACCCTCGGTAACTTCGATCTTGCGAAAAACGTCGGCAACTTCAAGCTCGTCACCAATCCACTCGTCGACTGGATCTGGTTTGGATTCATGATGCTGGCACTCGGTACGGGCATCGCGCTTTTGCCCGAGAGTGTGTTGTCACCCGTGACAGCGCGCGAACAGAAGGCCATGGCCCGGAGCGGCGCGACCATCGCGACGGTGCTGTTCTTCTCGGGGATGTTGTTGTCCGCGTCGCCCGCATTTGCCGTCGACAAGGCGCAGGTCGATGCGGACCTGCACTGGCTCAACAAGAACCTCATGTGTATGTGCGGGTGTCGCCATTTACTCGGCGACTGCGGCGGCGAGTGTGATCCGGCGCCCAAGGAACGCGCCGAAATTCGCGCGATGCTGGAAGCCGGCAAGACCCGTGAAGACGTGATGAAGTTTTTCGTCGAACGTTACGGCAGCGAGGCCGTGCTGGCCGCGCCCGTGGATAAAGGTATCAACCGCCTGGCCTGGGCCCTTCCCTATGGCCTCGGGATCGGGAGTGCGGGCCTTCTCGTGATTGTCGCCATGCGATTCTCCAAGCGTCGCGCAGGCAGCGGCAACGCGACGACCCCGGTCGAGGACGCGAACAGCGAGCTGCAAGATAAGCTTGACGAAGAACTCGATCGCCTGGAATAGAACTCCACCACTGTCTTGGCCACTTCCAAACGAAAACATCCACGCCTCGTTTTGACAGCCCTCTGCGTTCTGGGAACCGCAGGAGGTCTGGCATTCGGACTCGCCCTCGATCTGCGCATGGGTGCCCCCCTCGTGATGTTGGGACTCGGAGGCATGACGCTCGCGCTGACGGCTTACGCGGCCTTTCGAACGCTGGAACCCATCCTCAACGACGGCTCGTCGGTCGTGCTCGTCACCGAAGAGCCGGGACGCAAACGGGCGCTGGAACGCGACAAGCAGATGGTGTTGAAGGCGCTGAAGGAAATCGAACTCGACTTTCAGATGCGCAAAATATCGGAAGTGGATCACCGTGAGTTGATTGCCCGCTACCGAAGCCGGGCCATGCGCATCATCGCCGAACTCGAAGCGGGTGACGACTACCGCTCGCTCATCGAGCAGGAATTGAAAGTTCGCCTCGCTGCAATCAGCAAAGCCCCGGGAGACGCCTCGTGAAACGTTTGTGGGCAGCGATTCTTCCGCTCGTGCTTTGCGCGCCCGTTGCGTGGGCTCAGATGCCCGATCTCAAGACCATGGCCGGACGGCCGCTGCCGGTCGCGGATCTGTCGGCCGGAACGGTCAGCATTCGCGTGGCTCGCAAAGCGCCTGCCGATGCGGTCAAGCAGGTCAACGTCGTGGCAACCCTTTCGGATGCGGAGGGTAATCGTACCACACAGACGAGCCCGACTGGAGACGACGGTCGCGCAACCTTTGAAGGGCTCGCCCCCGGCACGATCTTTCATGCCGAGGCCGAGGTGGACGGCGAACGGCTGGGGTCTACCAATTTTGTGGTCCCCGAATCGGGTGGTGTCCGCATCATGCTGATAGCGGGCATCGGTGCCGATCCGACGCCAATGGACGAAGCACCGGTTGACCTCGGACAGAAGCAAAGCCGCTTCGAGATTTCAGCGATGGTCGGCAAGGTTGACGAGGCCAAGGAACTGGCCGCCGGCATTCTCGACATTCGGGTGATGGATGTGCAGGGCAAGCCCCTTCTAAACCAGGTGGTCCGGGTTGCCCAGATGGCCAAGGACGGCGCGGTCAAGGCTTTTGAAGCCACCACCAATGCGACTGGGACCGCACGGCTGACGGATCTGCCGACCGGCGAAGAGTTTGGCTTTGTCGCGGTCACGGAACTGGGCGGAATACGGGTGGGCAGCCGTCCCTTTCGCATGTCCGCCACATCCGGCATGCGCGCCTTGCTCGAACCGCTGCGCAGTACGAAGGACACCTCGAAGCTTCAAACGGCGTCGCCCTCCTACATCGTGATGGAGTACCGCGAAGGCGGCGTCGTCGTTCAGGAAAACCTGACCATCCACAACACCGGTGACGCCGTGTACGACCCGAATCCGGGATCATTGCGCTTCGATTTGCCGACCGGCTTTGTTCAGGCGCAAGCCATGGCCGAGGGCACACCGCTTGAGCTTGAACCCGGTGTGGCGATGATGATGCGCACACGCATCTTGCCGACGGCGGGCAGCCGAGCGGAAACCGCAGCACGCTTCGCGTTCTTGATGCCGACGGACAGCGATACCGCGCTCACCTTCACGCAAAAGTTTCCTATCGCGCTCACCGAAACCTTGTTGCTGATTCCCGAAGGTCCGATGGGTAAACTGGAAGTCAAGGGCGATGGCATCGAGTACGTGGATGCACGGAAGATGGAGACCGGTGTATCGGTTCACCGCTACAAGATGCCGGATCTGAAAGCAAGACAGCCGATCACGTTTACCGTCACCGGCTATCCCATCCTTAGCCGCACCGGGCACCGAGCAACCGCGATCCTGGTCGCACTGCTTGTGGTGTTCGCACTCGTCGGTACCTTGACGGTACGCAGGCGCAAGAACGAATCCGTCGCACAACGCAACGATCTTGAGAAACGCCGCGAAAAGTTATTCGCGGAGCTGCAGACGATTGAAGAGCAGCGGTTATCGGGTCGCGACGATCCGGCGACGATGGATCGTCGCAACGAGCTGGTTGCGAAACTTGAATTGATCTATACCGAACTCGCGACGCTTGATCGGAGCCTTTCTGGGTGAGTCTTTCCCTGAACGCTGTTTGCAAGAACTACGGGCGTCACCGGGCGCTCTACCGCATCACGGCTGAATTTCCCGCAGGACGCATTTCAGTCGTGCTCGGGCCCAATGGCGCAGGCAAGAGCACACTGATGGGCATCCTTTCAACGCTGGTCGCGCCCACCACCGGAACCGCGACATGGCAAGGACAGCCGCTTGCACCGGGAACACCGCTGCGGGCACAGATCGGATACGTTGGACACGAGCCAGGCCTTTATCCCGACCTCGGCGCACGCGCGAACCTCATCCTCTTCGCGTCACTTTATGGCCTGCACCTGGCGCCCACGGCGCTTGCAGCAAGGTTGAAAGCGGTCGGGCTCGCCGAGGATCTGGAAGGCCGCCTCGAATTGCCCGTGCGCGCGTTCTCACGCGGCATGCAACAACGCCTGGCGCTTGCACGCGCCCTCCTGCACGACCCGTCGCTGCTGTTGTTTGACGAGCCGAGCGCGGCACTCGATCCCACCGGCGCCGTCTGGTTGGCCGAACACCTTCGGCAAGCGCGCGAGGCAGGACGCACGGTCATCGTGATCACCCACGATCTAGGGCTGGCTGCGTCGCTGGCCGATCGCATTCTGTTGTTGCGCCGGGGCCGCGTGGCAATCGATCGCACACTGGAAACGCCGCTGCCCGAAGCCGCACTGCGAACACTCTACGAGGAGACGCTCAGTGTCCCCGCCTGAACCGTCGCCCGTGCGCGTACCGGGATTCGCAACACAGGTGTTTCAAATCGCCGCCAAGGATTTACGCATCGAGTGGAAAAGCCACGAGATCTTGCTGACGATGGGATACCTCGCGGTTGTGATCGTCTTGGCCTTCGCGTTCGCCTTTGTCACGGTTGGCGGCGAACGCCTGAGCCCCTCGGTCACCTCCGGCATACTCTGGGTGAGCGTCTTTTTCTCCGGCACGGTCGCCCTATCTCGTACCTTCGATCGAGAACGCGACGGCGAGGCGATACGCGCCCTGTTGCTCACGCCGATAGCACGATCGGCGATCTACCTCGGAAAACTGATCGGCGTCGTCGTGTTGATGGGAATCGTTGAAGTCGTCGTGGTGCCGCTCACCGCCATGTTCTTCTCGGCCGAGCTCGGCCAGCATCTGCTTTGGACTGCGTTGATACTGGGTCTTGGCAACCTTGGCTATGCGGCGGTCGGGGTCGTGTTTTCGGCGGCGTTGTTGCGCTCGAAGAGTCGCGATGTTTTGTTGTCGGCGCTGCTGTTTCCACTGGTGTTGCCCGTGTTGATTGCGGGCGCACGTGCCACCAGCATCTTGCTCGATCCCAAAAGCCCCGACCTCGCTTCGGCCGTCTTCTGGACGCAGTTCCTCGGGATTTCGGGCGGTATATTTGTGCTACTTGGACTGTGGGCGTTTGAACCCGTCCTGAGTGGCGACTGAATCCCGAAACTCAGCGAATCCAGCTATGTCTGAGCGCTTCGGTGCAGCCGTCGATACAGCGGTTTGGCAGTTCAGGATTTGCAGGTATCATTCCTCCACGATGGCGACCGAACACGCTCCGGCTCGAAGCAGTGGCCTTGGCCTTCCCTGGTTGGCCGCCGTGGCGGTATGCATTCTGGGCTTTGCATACCTGCCTCAGATGGTTGTGGGCGCCCCGATCGAGCGGACGATGGGTCCCGTTCAGAAAATCTTCTACTACCACGTGCCCTGTGCCTGGTTGTTGATGATGTCCACGTTCGTATGCGCGGGCGGCAGCATCGCATTTCTATTCAAAGGCTCGCAGCGCGGAGATCGCGTTGCCCGCACCTCGGCAGAGCTGGCTGTGTTGTTCGGCATCTGCACCCTCGTCACCGGACCGCTCTGGGGTCGCGTGGCGTGGGGAGCGTACTGGGTGTGGGATGCGCGTTTGACCAGTTCTCTTTTACTCTGGCTCATCATGGTGGCCTACGTAATGGCGCGCCGTTTTGGCGGTTCGGCCTCGCGAAAACTGGCAGCATCGCTTGCGATATTCGCTGCCGCCGATGTGCCGCTCGTCTATCTGAGCGTTCACATCTGGAAGACGATTCACCCAAAGACAACGGTCGTGCCCACGCTCGGCCGCGACATGATGGGTGTCTTTTTCACCTCGCTCGGCCTATTCACCTTGCTGTGGGTGGTGCTTTTTGTGCTACGCGGACATCTGGAAAAAGCGCGTGACGATCTCGACACCCTGGCGCTCGACGTCGAGGACCACCTGGAAGCCTGGGAGAAATCTGCCCGATGACACTACTTCTTCAAACTTGCCGTCGCATCGCCCTCACGGTGGCCACGATTGTGGTGGGCTCGCTGTTGCCACTGTCCGCAGCATTGGCGGCTGATGAGTACCAGGCTGTACCCGACAAGGATCCGACGACCATCGCCGCGAATCCCTTCATCGCAGGCGCCTACGGCTTCATCTGGGTTGCCCTCCTGGTCTACGTCATCTCGATCGCGCGCGGCCTGGGACGCGCCAACGCCGAGATCGCGGAACTCAAGCGCAAACTGGGGAACTAAACTCTGTGTTGCAGTTGCCGCCCTCAAGCCACTTCATCTACATCCCCGTGGTGCTGGTGCTGGGTATCGTCCTCGGCTTTGTGATGGGCGCACGGGCCACCCGCGAGCAAGTACGCCTCGATGCCGAGCGCGCCGTAGCGCGGGCACAAAAAAAAGCGGAACGCACAGTGGCCCGCGCGAAAGCCGGTGACACCAACAACCCGGAGGACGCCCCATGATCAGTTTTGAATTGAGTGAAGAGCAAACGGCGCTCGTACAAACGGCGCGCGACTTCGCCCGCAACGAGATCATCCCGGTCGCAGCCGAGCTCGACGAAAAGGGCGAGTTCCCGCGCGCCATCTGCGAAAAGGCCTGGGAAACAGGCTTGCTCAACTGCGAAGTCCCGGAGGCGGACGGGGGTCTGGGATTGTCTTGTCTTTCGCACTGCCTGTTGCTCGAGGAGATCTCGTTCGGCTGCACGGGCGTCAACACCACCATGGCCGGCAACTCGCTGGCCTCGATGCCGCTTATCCTCGCCGGCACGCCCGAGCAGAAAAAGCAGTACCTCGGACGCTTGCTCGACAAGCCGCTCTTTGCGGCCTACGCCTGTTCAGAGCCCGACGCCGGATCAGACGTGGCAGCGATGACGTCACGCTACCGCAAGGTTGGTGACCGGTATTTTCTCACCGGGCAGAAACGCTGGATCACGAACGGCGGCGTCGCGGACTTCTACGTGACCTTCGCACGCGCGGAGGGGACCGACCGACACAAGGGGATCACCTGCTTTGTGTTGAACCGTGATACCAAAGGTGTCTCGGTCGGCAAAAAAGAAAACAAGATGGGCCAGCGGGCCTCCAACACCACCGACGTGTTGTACGAGGACGTGGAACTCGGCCCCGAAAACGTTATCGGGAAAGAAGGCGAAGGCTTCAAGATCGCCATGCGCACGTTCGATCGCACCCGGCCCTGGATTGCCGCCGGCGCGGCCGGGATCATGCGCCGGGCCCTCGAAGAATCGCGGGCCTATGCCCTCGAGCGCAAGACCTTCGGTGTCCCAATCGCGCAACACCAGGCGGTGCAATTCATGCTGGCAGATATGGCGATCTCCTACGAGGCCACCCGGTTGCTCTATCAAAAAGCCGCGGTCGCGATCGATCTCGGACAGGTGGACAGCATCGTGTCGTCCTACGCAAAGGCCTTCGGCGCCGATGCCGCGATGCAGGTCACCACCGATGCCGTACAAATCTTCGGCGGGTACGGCTATACCAAGGAATACCCGGTGGAAAAGCTCATGCGCGACGCCAAGCTGTTGCAGATCTACGAGGGCACGAGCCAGATCCAGCGCATGGTGATCGCGCGCAGCGTCCTTGCCGCGCACTAGACGGAGGTTACTTGTCCAGGCGTTGCAGGCGCGCCGAAATAACCCAGCGCGACCCACGGGTGGCGCCGGCCTCGCGCACGAGCGGCGTCGTGTAGTGCGAAAATGGTGTTCGGTAAACCGAGAACACGCCGGGCTGTGCCACGTTTGCGACGCGCGAAAAGTGACCATCGTCCTCGTAGACGATCCACTGCGATTCCACCGTGGGTGAACACAGGGTCAACTGAACGTCCACGCCGTCGGATGCCTTTTTTTGATCCGGTTTCTGCAATGCGATCGACGCACAGTGATCGCCCGCTTCGTAGCAGCGGATCTGAACATCGAATCGGCGTTGCAAACGCATACCCGACAACGC
This sequence comes from Deltaproteobacteria bacterium, assembly GCA_034439895.1. Lineage (GTDB taxonomy): Bacteria > Myxococcota_A > Polyangia > Fen-1088 > Fen-1088 > JAWXBF01. The sequence goes on along the minus strand of JAWXBF010000126.1, from coordinate 13,446 downwards.
CTGCGCCAGATCATGAAACTCGATCGATCGAAACAACGACGCCACGCCCGTTTTTTCAAGCGCCGTCACGACCGAACGCTTTTCATCGACCAGACTCACCACACGGTGGCGCTCTGAACCTGGACTCTGCGATTTTGCATCGCCATTTTGCACCCGGCGGGAGTGCAAACGCATCACGGGGTACAGTTCTTTTTCAAGCGCGGCCCTCAGCCGCTTTGCCGCAGATTTTTCCAGCAAGCCCTCATAGACGCGCAGTTTTTCATTGAGTGCGGCCTTGCCGGCCTTCGGCGTTTCCATGCGTGCGAATCGCTGGCCGCGGCCCGACAACAGATGAAAGAAGTTGGCCTTGCCCAGAGAAGCGGCAGGTTTCTGTTTGGCAAGCGCCCGGTAGTGCGCGCGGCGGGTGTGCGGCACACGCGCGTCCTCGACCACCCAGCCCCGGCAACTGGGAGTCCCGCAGGCGCAACGAATCGGATCGTCCTCTGGCCACTGGTAATCGAAACAAAGCTCCTCGCCTGGCTCGACGCGTCGATTGGTCTTGACGATGAGTTCCGATTCCGCGGGATCGTCGTCCTCGACAAACCAAACCTCGCAGTTGGGCTCGCACGAGTGATTCAGGTAACGAAAGGGCGCCGCAGGTTCCCAGTACAACTCATCTCCAAACTCGATCTGATAGCCGTTGGGAGGCGCCGTCGTTCGCGCTCCGGTAATGCGCCCAACAGTCTCACCCAACGTCAAGGCGCGCCGAGCGAATACACCCTGGCCTGCACTGGAGGGACCGACAAAGACGGGAGCTTTCATGGGATGAGGCGGCGATATGTACCTCAAAGCAAGGCGGTTTGCGAAGAAAACGTGCTAGGGAGGCTCTGTGGCCCCAAGCGTTAAACCCCGCGGCAGCATCCTTGGTAAGGTGCTCGTCTTCCTGGCTGTCGGTGCTGGGCTCATCTCCACGGTGGCCTATTTGCATCGCGCAAAACATCAGATCCTCCAGCGCAATGCGGCCCAGGCTGCAAAGGCCAATGTCGATTCGCCGCACGCGGGTCTCGTGGTGGAGACGACCGCGCGCGATGCCGACACGGACTGACGACGATCAGCCGGCAACGAAGATCTGTGATGGTTCAAGATCGAAACACCCCGGTACCATTGCTACGTGAACGTAACGTACGGTCGTCCCAAGGGTGCGCGGAGGCAGCCTTGAAATCAGCTAAAGGCTGGCACGAAACATGAATTAGGGTAGGCGCCCGATGATGTCGATCGGGCGCAAAGCCCAAATGATTGCCCTGAAAAGTTTTAGCGAACTGACCGACGACCCAACATCAGACGAACACGAGTACACGCCGCCGCGCGATTCCTTCGCCGTTGGCGTCGTGCTGCACAACACGTTTCGGATCGTGAAGCCGCTGGCTGAAGGCGGCATGGGCCAAGTTTTCCTGGCACATCATGAACGTCTTCCAGGCCTGTTCGCCGTGAAGGTCCTGAACCGGGCGCTGGCCGCGGATGACGAGCCCATCACGCGATTCCGGAACGAGGCCCACATCATGGCCGGCCTGCGCCACCCCAATATCGTCTCGTTAATCGATTTCAATGTGACACCGGCCGGTGCGCCGTACCTTGTCATGGAGTATCTGGAGGGGCGCGATCTCGGCGCCATCATGCGAGAGCGTGGAGCGTTGCCGCCTGCGCAAGTTGGCGCTGTGGTACGACAGGTGGCCTCCGCGCTCGACGCGGCACACGCACGTGGAATCATTCACCGGGACCTGAAACCCGACAACGTGGTGATTGTTCCGGTAAGCGGCCAAGACGATCTCGTCAAGGTGATTGATTTTGGCGTTTCCCGATCGCGCTTCAGCCCGCGCGTAACGGAGGGCAATCGTATCATGGGAACCCCCCAGTTCATGGCCCCCGAACAGGCGCAGGGACACCAGGATGACGTAAGTGAGGCGGCAGACCAATTCGCCCTGGCCGCTCTCAGCTACACGATGCTGACCGGGACCGCACCCTGGGACGCATTCGATCCATTGCAGATCTTGTACAAGGTCGTCCACGAGAAGGCGCCTCATCTAAATGATCGCTTCCCCTGGGCCGAGCGGATCGACGATGTGCTGCAAAAAGCGCTGGAAAAAGATCCCGGCGATCGGTTTCCGAGCGTGCTCGCATTCGCCGAAGCGTTCGATGCAGCGTTGGTGCAAGACGTGCCGGGCGGTGTGCAATCACTCGATTTGTACGAGAAGCCCGAGTTCTATACGCCACACAATTCGATGTCTGCGGTTCCCACTCCCGTGGCCCTGAGGGCATCGAACAATCTTGATGGCAAGGCACCAGCCGCCGAGTCTGAGTCCACCGCAGCCATCACTTTGGTCATCCGTCGACGGGTTTGGACGCGATGGATTGGTGTATCGGAGACCGATGGTGATGAAACACGGACAAACGTGTTACGAGACTGAATTCGCATCCGCGCTGAGGCACCTTGGTTGGCGGGAACCAACATGGCCAGCTTCTTGCATCTCTCATTGACCCGAGGTGGAACGCGAAACGGTTCTGCCCGAAGCCGAGGAATATGAATGACCACGATGCATACCTTGAGTTCCAACATGATCAAACACGCAGGACCCACCGTTTCAATCTGGATGAAGACCGGCGAAATGCCGGCACGCGGGCCGTTGCGACAAAATGCCTCCGCGGACGTCGTCATTGTTGGTGGCGGCATCGCGGGTCTGACCACCGCTTACTTTCTAGCGGGCAGAAACAAGAGCGTCATCGTTCTTGACGACGGTCCACTTGGCGGCGGAGAAACCGAGCGATCGAGTGCTCATCTCGCAACCGCACTGGATCGCCGCTATCACGAAATTGAGCGCCTGCACGGCATCGAGGAAGCGCGCATCGCCGCAGAAAGCCACTCGGCCGCGATCCGCGCCATCGAAGTCATTTGCGAGCAGGAGAATATCGCCTGCGACTTCACCCGACTCGACGGCTGGCTTTACGCGCCTTATGGCGAATCGAGCGACGAAATCGACAGGGAATTCACTGCCTGTCAACGCGCAGGCCTAACGGCGATCGAGCGTCACGAACGTGTGCCGGGTCTCGGATTTGAAACCGGAGCGTGCTTGCGATTCCCGAATCAGGCACGATTTCATCCGATCAAGTATCTCGAGGGTCTGCTCCTCGCCGCTGAACGCAAGGGGGTTCGTGTTTTCACAGGAACCCACGTCAACAAGATCGAAGGCGGCAAGATGCGACAGGCAGAGGACGGCGGCGATGACGGGAAGCCCGGCCACGTACACACCACGTCCGGTCACATCGTCACCGCCAAGGCGATCGTTGTCGCGACGAACACACCCGTGAATGACGTTTTGACCATTCATACCAAACAGGCGGCCTATCGCAGCTACGTGGTGGGAATGGAAATTGCCCGCGGAGCCGCACTGGACGCGTTGCTGTGGGACACCCTCGATCCTTTTCACTACGTGCGCATTTCGCCCGGCGAAGACATGGACATCCTCATCGTCGGAGGCGAGGATCACAAGACGGGTCAAGACGATGACATAACGTCTCGCCATCTCCGGCTTGAAGACTGGGCGCGCGCGCGTTTCCCGGTGACCACCACGCGCTACCGTTGGTCGGGCCAAGTCATGAATTCCACCGACGGATTGGGGTTCATCGGGCGCAATCCGGGTGATCACGACAACGTGTTCATTGCCACAGGGGACTCAGGCAACGGTCTTACCAACGGAACGATCGCGGGACTTTTGCTCGCCGATCTGATCGCGTGCGTGGAAAATCGCTGGGAGAAAGTATACGACCCATCGCGATTGCCCGGAGGAAAGGACTTCGTGAAGGAGACCGTGAACATGGTCGCTCAGTTTGCAGACTGGGTGAAGCCTGGCGATGTTGCGCGAGCAGAGGACATCCCACGCGGTGAGGGCGCTGTGGTTCGCCGTGGCCTGTCATTGGTTGCGATCTATTGCGCAGAGGACGGCTCACACATCGAATGCTCTGCCGTATGCCCACACCTCGGAGCGGCCGTACGATGGAATTCGCTTGAACACACCTGGGATTGTCCCGCGCACGGCAGCCGTTTTACGCCCACAGGCGAGCCGATAGGTGGCCCCGCCATCACCGGCTTGAATCGCTAACTTCTACAAGATCGGACGACCCGAAACTCGAAACGGAGAAGAACCATGCCGAAGCTGAACGTTGGTATTGAAAATGGGGCCCCCATCAATCTGTATTACGAAGACCACGGGGCAGGAAAGCCTGTCGTGTTGATTCATGGCTGGCCATTGAGTGGCCGATCGTGGGAGAACCAGATCGCGGCGCTGGTCGATGGGGGTTACCGCGTTGTCACTTACGACCGGCGCGGCTTCGGCTGGTCGTCGCAACCATGGAGCGGATACGACTACGACACATTTGCGGCGGATCTCGAGCAGATCATGCAATGCCTGAATCTTCGCGATGCGGCGCTGGTTGGCTTTTCCATGGGTGGAGGTGAGGTGGCCCGGTACATTTCTCGCCATGGTTCGGAACGTGTGTCCCGGGCTGTGTTCGCCTCGGCAGTGCCACCATTTCTACTCAAGACGGATGACAATCCCGAAGGCGTGCTGGACGAACACGCGATTGCGGAGCGCCAGGCCGCGATGAAGGTTGACCGAATGGCCTTCATTGTCGAGTTCTCGAAAAAGTTCTTCAGTGCGGGAGGCGAGATGAAGGTAAGCGAAGCGCAACGCGGATACGCTTGCGACGTCGCCGCATTCGCCTCATCCAAGGGTTCAATCGATTGCATCGCTGCATTTGGTGGCACCGATTTTCGCGAGGATCTGCGCAAAATTCGAATCCCGACTCTTGTGATTCACGGGGATTCCGACGCCATTGTTCCCTTCGAGGTCAGCGGAAAGCGCACCGCCGAGATGATTCCCGGCGCGAAGCTCGAGGTCATCAAGGGTGGTCCACACGGGGTCAATGTTTCTCACCCCGAGGCATTCAACCGGGCTTTGCTCGCATTTCTTGCGAGTTAGATTGATCGCCGCGGGTCGTTTTATAGGTAGACCCTGACCAGGGTTCCGGGCGAAAAGTGCCATATGGAGTTGTCATGGGGAACCCAGCTTGTAATCGCGGAGATCGTCTGGGTGACGGTGATCTCGGGATTCATCATGCTGGAGCGACGGTCGCCGACGGCCACGTTGGCCTGGATCATGATGCTTGCCGCTCTACCTCTCGTCGGCGTGCCCATCTACCTCATTGTCGGTCCCCGGCGTTTGCATCGGAAAAGGCTCCGGCTGCGCCTGGCCCGCAGTCGCATTGGTAGACTGCTGCGACAATGGCGGGACGCCCGAGCGAAGCGCCTATCGGTGCAGGGCCAACTCATGCGAGCCGGAACCCAACTCGGTCAATTGCCCCCCGAAGAGGCGCTCCAGGTGCAGCTGTTCCTGGATGGTGACACTTGCTACGACGCGCTGGTGGCCGCCATTGCCGGTGCCCGACATCACATTCACCTTGAGTACTACATCTTCCGCGATGATGCGACCGGTAACCGGATCATCGAAGCGCTCGTGGAAAGGGCACGCTCGGGAATTGAAGTACGGTTGCTCGTCGACGCAGTGGGGGCACGGTTGCGCCGGCCGGCCCTGCAAGCGATGCGAGCGGCGGGGGTCGACGTTCGTTTTTTCAACGGCGTGCGTATCTTTCGTGTCTGGCGAAGACTGTTGAACTTTCGCACCCACCGAAAAATTGTGGTCATCGACGGCGCACTGGGATTTACCGGCGGCATGAACATCACAGACGTTCACAGTGCGCGGGCACACCCCGAAAACGCCTGGCGCGACACGCACGTTTGCTTCGCAGGGCCTGCTGTACACGGTCTACAGGCAACGTTCCTTGAGAACTGGGTATTCACCACCGGAAACGATCTGGGTTCCAGCCAGCGAGAACGCTTCGCGCAATTCTTTCCACCGACACCCGGTGGATCGGCGGCCATTGATGCGACCGTGCGGGGTAACGGCCGAGTGATGACGCCCCCACCACCCCGAGGATCTCCAGATGCGTCAGAACACCAAATTGCGCAGGTCCTCTCCTCCGGCCCTGACCAGGATGTTCATGTGGTCGAGGCGTTCTATTTCGCTGCCATCACGTGTGCTCAGCAACGGCTTTGGTTGACGACCCCCTATTTTGTTCCTGGCGAACCTTTGCTCGCGGCCATCGCCAGTGCCGCTTATCGCGGGATCGACGTACGGTTGCTGATGCCAGAGCGTTCCGATTCGGCTCTGGTCGACGCCGCCAGCCGGACCTACTACGACGTGCTGCTCGCCGCAGGCGTGCGAATCTACCTGTATCCGCCACCGATGCTGCACGCCAAGACTGCGGTCATCGATGACGGACTGGCCATTGTGGGAACGGCCAATCTGGACAACCGCAGCTTTCGCCTCAATTTCGAGGTGGTTGCGGCCTTCTACGGGGGTGAATTGGTAACACAACTGGCGCACGCATTTGAAAAGGATCTGAGGCGTTCCAAAAGCGCAACACGCCGTGAAGCCCGGTCGCCGTTCCTGCACCGGTTGTTGGCCTCGGCAGCGCGATTGCTGGCGCCCCAGCTTTAGCCGGTCGGGTGTTTGCCAGCGACAGCTCGTGTTCGTGCCTCGGAAGACACCCTCTCGAAAAATGCGTTGAGTTGACCGCCGCAAAGGAAAATGAAGACCGAAACGTAGAACCAGAACAACAACACGATGACACTGGCCAGCGATCCGTAGGTAGGGCCATAGGCGTCCCAGCGATCAACGAACGATCCGAAGCCCCAGGTCACCAACAGCCAAAGAAGCGTGGCGACGATGGCGCCAGGAAATCGATGCCTTAACCGGTGCTTCACGTTCGGCAGTACCCGATACACAGTCGTTGCCAAGCTGGTGATGACCACGGCCGTTACCGGCCAGCGAATCGCCGAGAGAACCCACATGTAGATGGCGCTGTATCCGAGTCGTTCTGAGATCCGGTATCCGATTTTTCCGCCCGCGACGAGCAATGCGATGCTTGCCATCACAAGCGCGACGCCCAAAACCGTGACAGCGATTGCCAATATCTGGCGTTTCCACCAGGCACGCGTCTCTCGAACGCTGTAAGCGAAGTTCAGTGCTGCTCTTACCGAGTCGACACCTCTTGAGGCCGACCAGACGGCGGTCAGAAGGCCGATCGTCAACAGCCGCGGTCGGTCGTCCTCGGTCAAATACGAGTGTAGATGTTCGTTGATAAGTTCGGCGACATTGCTGGGGATGAGCACGGACAAACGCGACAACGTCTGACCCATTGCTGCACCCAGCGGAAAATACGACGCAACGGTTGTCGCAAACAGAAGGAAAGGAAACACCGCAAACAACAAATAGAAAGCGACCTGAGCAGCAAGATCGAGCACATCATTGTCGATCACAAACCGAAGAAAACCCATTAGCAGTGCGCGCGCCGAAGGGTCCGAACTGTCTTTCTCCATTCTCGGAATGAATTCCGTCAGAAAGCTTTGCAATATTCGCGCCGCGCATTCGATTTACCCTGGAGATCCGCCCCGGCGTGTCCATGGTCTCGCGAGGTAACGCGAATCAGAACGACGTTACGATCGCGATACTTCGGGCAGACTTTCCTGAATTTGGCACCAAATATGCATTAGCCATAATGCACAGTGAACCCCCGATCCTTCAAAGCAGACTCGTGTCGCGGACTAACCTCACGTTTGAAAACGACGTTTGTGCTGCTTTCGCTCGCATTGGTTGCAGTGCAGGGGGGTTGGCGTTCTGTGAATGCCGCTGCCCGGGTCCCCTCCGCGGGATCGAATCACGGACAGGGACGCCGGCCGCCCGAGGTACGAAGCGACGCCGCCTGGTCCTATCTGTGCGTCGACGAAGCGACCGCCTGCACAGGAACTTGCCGTCCCGGCGACACAAAGTGCACAGGAAAAACCCCTGAGAGTTGTGACAGCCTTGGGCACTGGAAAAAAGGCGCTGTTTGTTCGTACCTTTGCAGCGATGGCCAGTGCAGAGGCGAATGCGCGCCCGGCGCCAAAGACTGCGTGGGCAATGCGCCCCGCTCGTGTGGCGCCGACGCCCACTGGGTCAGCGCTCCAGTCTGTCCGATTCTATGCTCGAAGGGAGTCTGCTCCGGAGCCTGTACCTCGGGAAGCCGGCAATGCAGCGGGCGCACGCCACAATTGTGTAGTACCGCCAGTCAATGGGTGAATGAACCCGCCTGCCCGTTCATCTGCGCCGCGGGAAAATGTGCAGGCGAATGTGAACCCGGTATCAAGCAATGCACCATCGCCTCGCCCCAAACGTGCGACGAAAACGGAAAGTGGCAAACGGGGGAGCCGTGTCCCTATTTATGCGCCGCAGGATCGTGCGTTGGTTCTTGGACGCGAGCCAACAAGCGTGCCGGTCAATTGGTGGACGAGCCAATCTGTGCTACGGAAGAGTAAGATCCCATTGGAGAGTGTGTCTTACAACGCCGCCAGCGCGCGCACCATCGCGACCCGATACTTCGGGTCTTTCTCACGCAACTGCATCTTCAACCCGCCCACATCCAGATTGAAGTACGCCTCGGCATAACCGTCGGATTTTTCGTCCCCGTGGAACAGCTTCAATTTGACCAACCCCAGCTCCGGATGCGCCGGATCGCCTGCCAGGGAAACCGCCAATAACGCAATACGATTGGTCATTTTCAGCGCGCCAAATCCGGTCCCGTAGAGGCCGTCCATCACCCGCACAAAGTTGTCGCTTCGATCATCCGTGCGGATCAGATCCACGCGCCCCCGGTACACAACCAGATTCACGTCGTGATCCAACCGACCGGCGATCCAGGGACCGTGAAGCTCTGCAGACAGCGCCACTTCGACTCCACCGTGCTGCGCCGTGCCGATGTAGTGCCGCACCGGATCCGACCTGGCGATCGACACCGCAAAGGTCAGGTCGGCAAAACCTGGCTCGGTGTCCACTGTGAGTTCGGGAAGGGCCATCTCAGGCTCAGGTTCTCAGTCCCCACGTCGCGAGGCAAATTTCCCGCCCGCTGCCGCACACCGTCAAGCCCTCATCATCCCGTCGTGCTAGCCTGCAAACGCTCGCAGAGATATTTAGGTTGTTGTCTCCCCTGCAATCCCGAACGGTCCCATTTGGCTTCCTGGCAACCCTGTTGTTGCTGGGCGGGCTCTCCACGACCGCGTCAGCGAAGCAAGCCGGCATTTCGTCGCAGAGCTGTTCCGGGTGCCACAACTCGGGCGCCACACCGCGGATCACGTTGACCCCGATGGGACCTGTTTTGCAGGCCGGACAAACGATCCGCATCGAATTGCGCGTGGAAAATGCAGCGGGCGCCGGGTTCTCGCTGTGGGCGGACGGAGGCGAAGGCACGTTTGTACCGGTAAGCGGCGAAGGCACGAAGATCATGGACACGGCGCTCGTCCACACCACCCCCAAGCGGGCAACGGGCGGTGTGATACGGTTTCTCGCCGACTGGAAACCTGCGGCAACCACACGGGGCGTCGTCTTCGGCGCGGCTGTCGTCGGTGCCAACATGGACACGCGGCGAACCGGCGACAGTTCCAACACCGCGAATGCAACCCTCGCCATCGGTTGCATGACCGGTGAGACCTATTTCCGCGACTACGACGGCGATGGGCACGGACGCGAAGGCGAAGAGTTTCAGATGAAGGCCTGCGGCAAGCCCGAAGGATTTGGTGCGGCGGGCGACGATTGCAACGACAACGACGAGCGCGTATTCCCCGGCAATCCCGAAGTATGCAACCAGCGCGACGACAACTGTGACAACGTGAGCGACGAAGGCCTGCCCATCATCGCGCTCTTTGAGGATGGTGATGGCGATGGATACGGACGTTTGGGCAGCACCAGCAAGATGGGTTGCGGCGCGATTTCCGGATACGGCGTGGGCGAAGGCGATTGTCGAGACAACGACAAGTCCGTGCATCCAAAAGCGGAAGAGCTTTGCAATCTCATCGACGATGACTGCAACGGTCGTACGGATGAAGAAGCCCGAACCGAATGCGGTACCGGTTGGTGCCGACGCCTGGCCAGCGGATGTGGCGCGTTTGTCTCCTGCACGCCTGGAAAGCCGCGCATCGAAACCTGCAACTACTTCGACGACGATTGCGATGGTGAGATCGACGAAGGTGCCGACATCTGCAAGTCCGGATCGGCCTGCGTCGAGGGGCGTTGCACCATCGTGGAAAGCATGCCCGAGGAGTTGCTGCCGGATGACACGGATGAACCCGCCACCGATGGCGGCACCAGCGGCAATGGCTCTCCCCAATCGTCAGGTGGCTGCACCTTTGCACCGACAACCAGACCGGAGGGCGGTCTTGGAACGCTCCTCCTGGGCGCGGGATTCGCGTCGGCGCTGATACGGCGCCGACGCGTCAAAGTACGCCGTTAGCGGGCCTTGAAAGCAGACAGGCCGGGGTAAATGGCCGTGCCGGCGAGATCGGACTCGATCTTCAGCAAGCGGTTGTACTTGGCGACGCGCTCCGAACGGGCGAGCGAGCCGGTCTTGATTTGACCCGAGCGCGTGGCGACAGCGAGGTCAGCAATAAACGAATCCTCGGTCTCACCCGAACGATGCGAAATAATCGTCGTCCAGCCGGTGCGGTGTGCGGTCTCGACAGCATCAAGTGTCTCCGTGAGGGATCCGATCTGGTTGACCTTGACGAGCACGCTGTTGGCAGCGGCCTTCTTGATGCCCTCGTTGATGCGAACCGGATTCGTGACGAAGAGATCGTCGCCAACCAGCTGAACCTTGTTGCCGATGGCGCGGGTCAGTTCAACCCAGCCGTCCCAGTCATTTTCTGCCATGCCGTCTTCAACCGAGATGACGTGATACTTTTCAGACAAAGTCTTGTACAGGTTGATCATACCGGTGCGGTCGAGCGTCTTGCCTTCCTTCTTGAAGACGTAGTTTCCGGTCGCCTTGTCGAACAGTTCGCTTGAAGCCACGTCGAGCGCGAGGTACACGTCCTTGCCAGCCTTGTAGCCGGACTTTTCGATGGCGTCGATGACCACCGTGCAGGCCTGTTCAGCACCTTCGAGGTTCGGGGCAAAGCCACCTTCGTCACCGACCGAGGTGGGGAAACCCTTGTCGTGCAAGATCTTCTTCAAGGTCTGGAAAATTTCCGCGCCCGCGCGCAAGGCCTCGGCGAAGGTCGGCAGACCAGCCGGAACGATCATGAACTCTTGAAAATCGAGTTTGTTGTTGGCATGCGCGCCGCCGTTGATGATGTTCATCAGCGGTACCGGTAGAACACGGGCGTTCGGGCCACCGAGGTACTTGTAAAGCGGCACATTGAGTGCCATCGAGGCAGCACGGGCAGCGGCCATCGAAACACCGAGGATGGCGTTCGCGCCAATCTTGCCCTTGTTGGGCGTCCCATCGGCGCTCAGCATGGCGGCGTCCAGACCGGCCTGGTCAAACGCATCACGACCAAGCAAGACCGGGGCGATGTATTTCTGAACGTTCTCGACGGCCTTGAGCACGCCCTTCCCCTGAAAGCGCTTGGCATCGCCGTCGCGCAATTCGAGGGCTTCGTGTTCGCCGGTCGAGGCGCCCGAGGGCACGCCCGCCGTTGCAATCACACCGCCTTCGATTTCGACCTCTGCCTCAACCGTTGGGTTGCCGCGGGAGTCCAGGATTTCTCGGGCTGAAATTCGCTTGATGATGGCTTTTGTCGTCATTTAGCCGCGAACATGGCACGACACCCACGGAGCCCGCAAGCCCCCCGGGCCTGTTGGGATTTGCAGCATTTGCGCCACGTTTCGCTAAGATGGCGCCCCGCAATGAAGATCACCGGTTTGTTGGGCACAGGACGGCCGCTTTATTCCTTCGAATTCTTCCCCCCGAAGACTGACGAAGGCACGCGCCGCCTTGAAGAAACCGTCGCCGAACTATCGAGCCTCTTGCCCGCCTATGTTTCCGTGACCTATGGCGCAGGCGGTTCAACCCGGGACCGCACCATCGATCTGGTGGGGCGCATCCAGGGCAAGCTCGGGATCACGGCCATGGCCCACCTCACCTGCGTTGGCGCGGGACGCGATGAAATCAGCCGGGTGCTGGATCGGTTGCGCCAAGCTGGCATTTCCAACATCATCGCCTTGCGTGGCGATCCACCGGCCGGCGCCGAACGATTCGAGACGCCTCCGGATGGTTTTGCCCATGCCTCCGAGCTCATTGCGTTCATTCGCGAGCGCCACGGTGATGCGTTTTGTTTGGCGGCGGCGGCCTATCCGGAAACGCATGTGGAGTGTCGTGACCCACAACGGGATATGGCGCACTTGTTGGCCAAGGTCGACGCCGGTGTCGACTTTCTGATTACCCAGCTCTTCTTCGACAATGCGGTCTATTTCGATTTCGTAACACGCGCGCAACAGGCGCGGATTTCCGTGCCGATCATCGCGGGTATTATGCCCATTCTCAACGCCGCGCAGATCGAACGCTTCACGCAAATGTGCGGCGCGAGTATTCCGACTTCGTTGCAGAACGAGCTAAACCGTGTTCGCGAGGACGCAACGGCGGTGGAGGCGCTCGGCATTGCCCACGCGACCGTTCAATGCGAAGGGCTTATCGCGGGGGGCGCTCCAGGTGTGCATTTTTACACGCTGAATCGCTCGACCGCGACCCGTCACGTTCTCGAGAATCTGCGCCGATCCGGTCTGAAGTAGACCCGCGACAAAACCGTGACTACGGAAGCAGTTCGGCGACAAGCTGCTTGACGATTGCTGAATCCAGCTTGCCCTTGTGGGACTTCATGATCTCGCCCATCACGCGGCCGGCCTGTTTGCCATCCGTCACACCGAGGCGCGCGATGACTTCCGAAACAATGGCGCGTGTCTCGGGCTCGCTCGCAAGCGACGGCAGAAACTGCGCGCAAAAGCCGATCTCGAAATCGATTTGCGGCAGGGCTTCCTTGCCACGCTCACCGGCTGCGACGAACTCATCACGGGTTTTCTTCAGCTGCTTCTGGTAGGCCGTGATGACCTCGAGCCAGAGGTTGTCGTCGAGCTCACCCTTGAAACCTGCCGTGGTGCGGCGTTCCATGTGCTTGGTCTTCAGCATGCGGATGCTGTCGACCGTTTGTGAGTCCTTGGCACGCATAGCGTCTTTCAGGATCTGGTTGAGCTTCTGTTCGAGGGTCTGGGGCTGTTCCGACATGGCCCCGGGTTTATCGCAGAAAGCGACCGAAGAAGCCAGCCAGGGTCGCCGCGGCGGGCGGCCACGGCACACCCGGGTGACCCGCTGTGGCTGTTTTTTCACGGCCCCTCGGACGCGCGGCATTTAAGTCCTCGATATCGCTGAGACGGGCGAAAACGCTCTTTCGGCCTCTCCCTTGCATACGGTACGCTTGTCTCCATGGCACTCGCAGTATCGCGGTCATGGCGGCGTCGAAGAACAAACCCGATGTTGCGCTACACTATCCCG
>JAWXBF010000125.1:0-7808 GCA_034439895.1 Deltaproteobacteria bacterium | reverse complement strand
GCTGGATACTGTCAATGGCCACTAAAGCTTTTCTTCTGTATTTGCCCTTTCTAAATAATAGTAAATATGAACTATAGGAATCCTTTGTGTTGATTAAACTTACATTTTGCCAAGCAGTATCTTCATCCTCTTCTAAAATTGTTTTTCTATCATTGAGGCCATTGACGGCACTTTGAATAAGAGGTGTGGAAGCACATCCACCATTCCGCACAAAAAAAAGCCCTGGAATTTCCAGGGCTTTTGAGCGGGAGACGAGGGTCGAACTCGCGACGTCCACCTTGGCAAGGTGGCACTCTACCACTGAGTTACTCCCGCAAGATTAAGTTGGGAGGCAGGGATTTAAGGCAAAAGTTACGTGTTGTCAACGCCTTGCGTACGGAATCGCCACGGCACCAATCTGGCGGCTGTACGTCATTGATTTGACGGCGTTTTTTTCCTAAAGCCGCGAGCCCTCGGTACCGAGAAAAGACCCCGCCACGCGGTTGCAGTCCCCCCCTCACCCGTGGCTTTTTCTTTTCCAAGGCCGCTCACACCATGATCCCAATCATCCAGCTTCGCGAAGGCCAGAGCGAGTCCCGCCCCACCCTGCGAGACATGGAGACCTGCGTCGTATCGCTATGTTCCGGTTCATTCGTCCGAATCCCACCCTGGTTCTCGGTGGGCGGCTCGTTGCAGGTTGCCCGCTACAAGAACGCCCGCTTTGTACTGGTGGAAGACAACGGCCAGATCATCGCGATGGCAAGCACCCAGACGCTCGCCGTGGCCCCCTCCGCCCAGGTCTTGCGCAAGGCTTCTTCTCCCGTGACCCTTCGAATGAAGCCCGAGACCTCCTGGCGCGAAGGCCTCGCCATCCTCCGCCGCACCGGCCTCGAAGCCATGCTGGTCGCGAACGAAACATTGCTCGTCGGAATCATCACGCGCGACACCCTCGAACGCATCGAAGCCTCGCAAAGCTAGACATGTTGAGGTTGCGAACGCCTGTATCGTGTTACACGCGTTTCCGATGGTCGGCGCCTGACGCGATCAAACGACTCGCACCGTTCTGACGCGACTCGCTTATCGGTTGTCACAATCAAGTCATGCGATTTTGTCTCCGCTCGGAGTGCTTTCCGTTATCATCCGCCGCAATGAGCAAGAAAACCGCGGCGAAGAAGACCCAGAAACAGCCTGCCAAGAAGCAAGCACCCGCGGTCGCAAAGAAGACAACGACCAAAGCTGCGCCAAAAGCTGCGCCAAAAGCCAAGGCAAAAGCCAAGGCAAACGTGGTGAAGCCTGCGCCCCGGAAGAAACCGGTTGTCGTAAAGGCAACCAAGAAAGCCGTTGCCCCGAAAGCCAAGGCAACCGCCGCTGCCAAGGCACCTGCCAAGAAATCGAAACTGACGATCGAAACCTACGTGGCTGGTCTCCAGGGTTGGCAAGCCACCATCGTCAACGAACTCCGCAAGCTGTTAAAGGTGTCCGCACCGGGCACGCGTGAACGCATTCGCGATGAACAGCCTACATTTGAAGTGAACGGTCCGTTTGCGTTCATCAAGGCCGATGAACAATCGGTCAACTTCGGATTCTGGCGCGGCGACGAGCTGGACGATCCGCACAAGCTACTGAAGAAAGCCACCGGCAAGGTCCGCGTCGTGCCGCTGAAAAGCAAGACCGCCTTGCCGGAAGATCCGCTGGTCGCAATGATCCAGAAGGCCGTCGTGTTGAACCTCGCCAAGGGCGATCCAACCGCCTCGATGTAGACATCAGAGGATCTGAATCACGCCCTGCACCGACTGAATGACGGCGTAGATCGTCAGCACGTGATCCGCATCGCGACAGACCATCGTCACCCGGTGGCTGACGAATCGACCCGTGCTGCTTGGCTGCGCTACCCAGGCGTCCTCGGGTAGCGGCTCACTCAGCAAGGCTTCGATGGTGGCGCGCAGCGAGTCGCGAACTTCATCGTGGTTGCGGGTCACGACCGCGAGCGAAAATGGCCCTGGGAAGCTGTGGTTGGCTTCCAGCATTTCAATCATCCGCGCGCGACGTTCCTCCTCGGTCACGATCGCCATCTTACCAGGCCCAAAAACGGTTTAAAGACCGTCGAAAAGCACCGGCGCTGTCGCACAGCCCCTCGCCCGCCAGGCAGCCACCGTCGCATCGCAAGGCGTACTTTCGGCAAGTTCGACCGGACGCTGAGTCGAAGGCATGGGCTTTCGCGTGCGCAACACCTGGACCGGCACGATGAGGGACATCGGGTCGGGTATCGCATCGAAGAACCAACCGGATACGACCGTCTGCATACACGCTGTCACAGGGCATTCTTCGCCAAAACTAGAACGGGCGATCCACGACCGTTCAACCGCACCATTTTTCGCAAGCTTCAGACCCACGCCCACGTAGCCCGCGCGGTGACAGGAAAGCGGCAACGGTTCAAAGCAATCGTGTAACGTTTGCGCCTGAAGCTGCGCCTGTTTGCGCAGTTGCAACTCGACCGCATGTGGCGTGAGATTTGGGTCAATGGCGGATACCAGGTCGGCATCCAGCAACGCGACCGGAGAAGACGAGGCGGTAAAGAAGGAAACCAACATCGCGAGCGGGACAAAACGCATGCCGAGCGCCACAAATTGACGTGGGCCCAGACCGGGAACCTTCACGGCCGCAAGCAGAGGCAACTTCTCGGACTTTTCTTCGATGGGTCCGCAGCGCACCGAGAAAGTCGCGGCGGGTAAATCGATGATTGCCCGGGTGCCACTTTCAAGCGGCACGTACCGCAGATCCGTGTGGGACGTGAGTCCCTCGATGGGACGCTTGGCATCGCCTTCGTACAAGGTCCCTCGCATACCGGGCGCCAGTGCCAGCTCGTAGCCGTTGCCCGCGCCACGCATGCGGCGTACCAGATCAAACTCCCACTCACCAAAGGCGTCCGACTCCATGCTGGCGCCGAGGGCGAAACGTCCCACACGTTTGCGAGCACGCCGGTAGGCAATGCCACACGCGAGCGCAGTGGATACACCCCAGGCGGCGGCAAAGACGGGCGTGTGTAATACGAAACGAGCCGCGGTTGCGAGACCAACAAAGGCACCCATCGCCAGTACTGAAAAACCGGCAGTCAGCGCCACGGCAGTGACACCTGCTCGCAGCTCGCGGTGGGTGGATAGAACCCGGGCGTTCTGGCGTTCGCCTCGATAAAACGCTACCACTTCGACTGGGTCCTGCATCAGCGCCCCCTGCTGCTCACCTGTAGGTTTCGTTAACGGTGTTACTTGAGTTTGACACCGGAGCGCGGCGGGCGGTTGCAAATATTTTTGGAAAACTGGCGGCGCGGGATTTCGCCACGGCACCGCCAGTTGCTGCGAACGGCTACGGGTTGACCGTAACCTTGATCATCGTGACCGGCGTTTTCGGACGATCTCGTCCGTCGCGGGGCGTCTTGGAAATGGCGTCAACCACCTCGAGACCCTTGATAACCTTGCCGAAAACCGGGTGCTTCGAGCCCCCTGGGGAGAAGAAGTCGAGAAAGGCGTTGTGCACTGTGTTGATGAAGAACTGCGAGCTGCCGCTTTGCGGACCAGCGTTCGCCATCGACAGAGTGCCGCGCTCGTTGGAGATCTTGGCATCGGCGGGATGCTCATCGGCGATGTTGCCGTGCGGCGAGTTGCCGGTACCTGCGCGGCCGCTGTTTGGGTCGCGGCTGTGCGGACAGCCAAACTGAACCATGAAGTTGTCGATGACGCGGTGAAAGTGTAGGCCATCGTAAAAGCCTTCACTGGCCAGGCGAACGAAGTTGCCGGCGGTGATGGGCATCTTGTCGACCAAAAGCTCGATCTCGATGTCGCCCATGGAAGTGTTGAGGGTCGCGGTGGGGTTTGCCATGGACGGACATTAGCGCCTTTGCCCAGGGTCGGGCCATACAGAAGGCAATTGCATGTGACTGAACATTTGTTTAGCCTCATCGATCCGATGGCCCCCACCCCACCCTATGTCGAGTTGCGCTGCCGCTCGGCATTTAGCTTTCTGGATGGCGCCTCTGCGCCCGAAGATCTGCTGCAAAGGGCGGGAGAATTGGGGTATTCGGCCATCGCGCTGTCGGACCGTGGCGGCATTTATGGCGCCCCTCGTTTTTTTCGGGCTTCCCGCAAGGGGGTGGGACCCAGACCCATCGTGGGCGCCGAGCTGCCAGTGCAAGACGCGGCCCCCATCCTGCTGTTGGTCGAGAATCGAAGGGGGTATCAGAACCTCTGTCGGCTCATCACCACGATGAAGGTCGGCTTTGCCAAGAATGACCCCACGTCATGTGCTACGCTTGAACAGATCGAGACCCACTCGGCCGGCCTGATTGCCCTCGGTGGCCCCGAACTGCGCAGCGACACCGATCGGATGCTGGGCATCTTTGGAAAGGACCGCTTCTTTGTCGAGGCGCAACACCACTTCGACGACGCGGCTCTTCTTCGCAACCGTCGCACGATCGATCACGCGACCGCAATGGGCATTGGCGTGGTCGCCACCAACGATGTGCGTTACGCTCTGCCCGAACAACGGGGCGTTCAGGACATCCTGACCTGCGCGCGTGAAAAGACCACCGTCGATGGCATTGGCCGTCGTTTGCACACCAACAACGAACGGTTCTTGAAGACGCCTGCAGCCATGGCGCAACTGTTGTCTTTCAACCCACGCACGGTGCAAAACACCCTGCGCATCGCCGAGCGCTGTGAGTTCACCCTGGCCGATCTCGGATATACCTTTCCCCGCTTTCCCGTTCCCGAGGGACAGAACGAACACAGCCTGCTTGAGCATCTAACCTGGGAGGGTGCACAGGCGCGCTATGGCCGCTGCGATCGCGCAATGAAAGACAAGGTCCGCAAGCAATTGCGCCACGAGCTAAACATCATCGGACGACTATCCCTGGCGGGATACTTTCTGGTGGTATGGGACATCGTTCGTTACGCGCGCACGCTGGGGATCCTGGTGCAGGGGCGCGGCTCGGCGGCGAACTCGGCGGTTTGTTTTGCGCTTGGGATCACAGCGGTGGATCCCGTGGGCATGGAACTGTTATTCGAACGATTCCTGTCCGAAGAACGGGTTCAAAGCGCACCCAACGCGGCCGATCGCATTCCCGACATTGACCTCGACTTGCCCTCGGGGACCCGTCGCGAGGCTGTCATACAGTACGTCTACCGCCGGTACAAGGGCGCGGCAATGACCGCAAACGTCATCACCTATCGGCCCCGCATGGCGGTGCGAACAGTGGGTCGGGCGCTTGGTTTCGGCGAGGCCGAGATGTCGCGCATGTCGAAACACCTGCCCTACTCGATAGGACCTGAAGACACGCCTTTGTTGGAAATTCTCGCCTCCGCGGGTTTTCCAGCCACTGAACGCCGAACGCGACATCTCGCCGAAATCGCAACACAACTTTTGGATCTGCCGCGGCATCTGGGTCAACACTCGGGCGGCATGGTGCTGTGTGCCGGGCGCCTGGACGAGATCGTCCCACTTGAACCCGCGAGCATGGAAAACCGAACGGTCGTGCAGTGGGACAAGGATGACTGCGCCGATCTTGGCATCGTGAAGGTGGATCTTCTGGGACTCGGAATGCTGGCGGTACTTGAAGAAGCCGTTCCGTTGATTCAGCAACACGAGGGGATCGCGATCGATTACGCGCATCTGCCCGCCGACGATCCGAAGGTCTACGACATGCTGTGCAAGGCCGATACGGTCGGTGTCTTTCAGGTGGAATCGCGCGCCCAGATGGCCACCTTGCCGCGCATGTTGCCTCGGCGCTTTTACGATCTGGTGGTCGAGGTGGCGATCATCCGGCCTGGGCCCATCGTCGGAAAGATGGTCAATCCTTACCTGGAACGACGCGCGGGTCGACAGAAGGTCACCTATCCGCATCCGGCACTTGAGCCGATCCTGAAACGAACGCTGGGCATACCGCTGTTTCAAGAGCAGCTCATTCGCATGGCGATGGCGGTGGCCAACTTCTCGGGCGGTCAGGCCGAGGCCCTGCGAAGGGCGATGGGCTTCAAGCGTTCGGAGAAACGGATGCGGGAGATTGAACACGATCTGCGGGTCGGCATGACAGGCAACGGCATTGTCGGAGAAGCACAGGAAGAAATCGTTCGCGGGATTCAATCGTTTGCGATGTATGGCTTTCCGGAATCGCATGCGGCCTCGTTTGCGCTCATTGCTTACGCCTCGGCTTATCTAAAAGCGCATCACGGCGCGGCCTTTTTGTGTGCGTTGTTGAACAACTATCCAATGGGTTTTTACCATCCGTCTACCCTGGTTTCGGATGCGGCCCGCCATGGCATCGAGACCTTGCCGGTGGATGTCGCCCATTCGGACTGGAACTGCACGCTGGAGGGACAGCCGCCGAGCAAACCCAAAGTACGTCTGGGTCTGAAATACGTGGCGGGCCTGCGCGCCGAGGCAGGCGAGCGGATCATGACAGAGCGCAAGCGACGGCCATTCGTACTACTCGGCGACTTTTCGGCTCGGGTGACGGCGCAACAGGACGAGATGATCGCGCTGACCGAGGCGGGCGCATTTTCGTCGCTGGGCGGCAATCGACGGGCGGCGTTGTGGCAGGTCGAGGCACTGGGCCGCTCGGGGGCGTTGTTTGCGCGAGCGCAAGGCAACGATGATGACTCACCGCTTCCGGAGATGACGGTCACAGAAACATTGCACGCGGATCTACGACGCACGGGGCTTTCCACGATGGCCCATCCGGTGGGACTGGCGCGGCCGGAATTGCAACGCATGGGCATCGTGGCGGCCTGTGTGCTGGCGGACATTCCCGATGGTCAGATGGTGCGCATCGGTGGGATCGTGATCGTGCGTCAGCGACCGGGCACGGCCAAGGGGGTCATCTTTGTCACGCTGGAAGATGAAACGGGTTTTGCAAATGCCATCGTGATGCCCAATGTGTACGAGAAGTGGCGCAAGGTTATCGTGTCACACCCAGCGCTCCTCATCGAAGGCCGCATTCAAAACCGAAACGGGGTTATTCACATCAAGGCGGAGCGCTTTGCGCCTTTGGGGCCCGGTGCGGAAAGTTATGGCGAGACCGACTGGTCCCGCGATTTTCACTGACTTTGCGCCAGACAGGTCAACGAACCGGTGCGGCGGTTGCGGATGCTGGTGCCGTGATACCCTTGATAAAGTCGATCTCTTTCTGACTGAACGGCGTGCCGTCTGGACGAAAGATGTCGTGAAACCACACCGGGGGCTCGTTGCGGTCTGGCATCGGGGTTTTCCAGGCAAAGATGGTGTTGGTCTTGCCCTTCACGAGACCCCAGTTCAGTGCGCCAACGCGGCGGCGCTTGAAGACCGGAAGGCTGGTCTCGAACAAACTGTCTTGGGTTCGAGCCATGTATTCGGTGCAGATGAGCGGACGGTTTTTGGCGGCGAGTTCCTTGATTTTCGCGTCGAGCTTGTCGGCCGGAGTATAGGCGTGAAAGGTGACGACATCTGAATTCGCGAGCATGATCGCGTTGCTCATCGCATGGTCGTTCCAGATGCCCGCAGTCAGAGGCTGAGACGGATTTGCCTTCCGCGCCCACGCAAAGACCGACTTCAAAAGCGGTACGCTTGCATCCTTGTAATCGGAGTTTGAAGGCTCGTTGAAGAGATCCCACGCGAGAACCCGCCTGTCGTTGCCAAACGTCTTGAGGATGTCGGTTGTGTAGGCCTCAAGAACGCCCCATGTACTGGAGTCGAAGAGACGTTTTGACCCCGGTGAACGGGCCCATCCCGAATTGTGAATGCCGGGTTTCGGCACCGGTTGCACACCTGACTTGGGGTTATCGTTCCAGCAGGAATCGAAG
>JAWXBF010000124.1:0-30672 GCA_034439895.1 Deltaproteobacteria bacterium | reverse complement strand
TCGCCCGTCTTGGTGTAGGTCATCGCGCCCGTCACCCCCAGAAAGTCACCCCGCTCGGCGCGCTTGAAGACCTCCCACTGTGCGTCGGACACCTTGTCCTTGCGCAACCAAACCTGAACGTCGCCCGTGCGGTCGGCGAGCTTGACGAACGACATCTTGCCAAAGCCACGAATCGCCATGATCCGACCGGCAATCGTAAAACGGTCAGGCGCAAGGAATGCCGGCTCGGCACCTTTTTCGAGTTCAACGTTCGTCCCCTCGGGGGCATGCGCACCGAAACGTGACACGATGGGACCGATGTCGTGTTCGACGACAAAGCCGTTGGCATAGGGATTGACGCCCAGAGAGCGCAGCTCGTCGGCCTTTTTCTGTCGATCTGCAATCAGTTGTTTTTCGTCAGCCATGGTCGTTCCAGCTCACTCGACGGTTGCATCAGGATGGGCGGTCGGATCACCCGCCAGTAACAAAAGCATTCTTTCCATGAACGGATCCAGATCGCCATCGAGAACGGCGTCCACGTCGCCCACTTTCATCTCGACCCGGTGATCGTTCACCTGTCGGTAAGGCGCAAGCACATACGAGCGAATCTGGCTGCCCCACTCGATCTTCTTTTTCTGCGCGTGCAGCCCGCCCATTTTCTCTTCCATCTTCTTCTGTTCGACGACGAAGAGCTTGGAACGTAGGATGCGCATCGCAGTGGCACGGTTTTTGTGCTGCGATCGTTCGGACTGGCAGTGAACGGCGATACCGGTCGGCAAGTGCGTGATGCGCACGGCAGATTCCGTCTTGTTGACGTGCTGCCCACCGGCCCCGCCGGATCGCATCACGTCAATGCGCAATTCCTTGTCGTCGATCACAACTTTCACAGTCTCGTCGATGTCGGGATACACAAAGACGCTCGCAAACGAGGTGTGTCGTCGCGCGGCCGAATCATAGGGAGAAATGCGCACCAGGCGATGCACACCGGCCTCGGCGCGCACAAAGCCATAAACCCACTCGCCCTTGATCAAGATTGTGACGCTCTTGATGCCGGCTTCTTCACCCGGCTGGAAATCGAGAATCTCGACCTCGAACCCACGCCGGGCGGCCCAGCGCGTGTACATGCGCTGAAGCATCTCGGCCCAGTCCTGCGATTCCGTTCCGCCGGCACCGGCGTTGATCGACAGCAACGCGCCCTCGCGGTCGTAGGGACCGGACAGCATGCGTGCCATCTCCATTTTTTTAAGACCGTTTTCAATCACCGTCAGCGTCGCGTCGACTTCGCGGGCTGCGTTCTCTTTTTCGATCAGATCGGCCGCCTCGTTGGCAAGTTCGACCATGATCTCGGCATCCTCGACGGAACTTTTTTGCTTCTTCCAGCCCTCGACGTCGGCCTTGGCCTGCGCCTGTTCCTTCAGGTAGCTTTGCGCCTTTTCCTGGTCATCCCAGAAGCTTTGTGCGCCAGCGCGGTCGTCGATTTCGGCTATCCGTTTTTCTTTGCTCTCGACGTCAAAGAAAACCTCGAAGAATGGTCAGCCGTTCTCCGAGTTTGACGATGCGTTCGCGCAGCGGTCCGATTTCCATGGCGAGGCGCATCGTAGCAGCAAAACGGCGATTTGGGAGCGCCGTGGTTTCGCCGCTTTAGGGCACAGTGGTCGGCAAATCCACCGGCTTCGTGCTTTGCGCAATCGACACGGTCTTGTAGCCACCGATTGCCTTGAAGTAGATGAACAGCAAGAGGTAAATTACCGCCATCACCGCCGGGATGAACGAGTCGGCCACGAGGGTCCGACGATCGCCTTCAATGCTGGCGCCGTAAACCGTGTTTTCGTCGGGGCTCAACTTGGTGAAGGCAGCCTTGGGATCTTCGTTTCCGGCCTTGCTCGCATCGGTACGGGCCTCGGCCAGTTTGCCTTGCACGGCGCCCAGCTTTTTGCCGTCGATGCCGAAAACCTCGGAGAAAAACAGAAACGAGCTGGGTGTCTCGGCCTTGTACTGGGCATGCAAGGCGGCGTCCTTCTGTTCAAGCGCCTCACCGGCAAAGCGATCCTTGGCATAACCGAGGCCGGGTGAGCCCAACATGCCTGCCGACATCATGCCGACGCCGCCCATGATGCTCATGGCGATGGCGCCCGAGGCCGGGAAACGGTCACCCACCACAGCCAACATGGTGGGCCAGAAGAAGGTCTTGCCAAGCGCGTAAACTGTGAGCGCGAGGAAGGCACCGGCAAAGGTATCGATGCGGCTGACGAGGTTGAGGCCCACACAAGCCAGCACCGAACAAACCAGCAAGATGCCGATGGGCGAAAGCTTGAGCTTGCGCTCGATGAAGTCCGCCGTGAAACGCAGGCTGAACATCACGATGGACGTAAAGACGAAGAGGATCTTGCCCTGTGATGGGGTGAGGATGTTGCCCGTGATGTTCTGGATCCAACCATCAGTGCCGAGCTCGACCGAGCCCACCATCGCGTGCACGACAAAGAGCACGAACATCAGCCAAGAGCCGGTCGAGAAGTTGGTGATGACACCGACGGCGACGAGTAACAGACCGGCCAACCCATAAGCCGCGGCCGGGGGAAGTCCAACGGCGCCGCCGAAGAACAAAGCCAACAACGCACAGGCGATGAGTCCGCCGCCAAGGCCAACGTCCTTGAACATTTCGCCCATACTGAGGCCCTTTTGCGAGGCCTCGGACTTGGGCATCTTCTGTCCAACAAACATCACCCCGTAAAGCAGGGTCGGCACGAGGAACAAACCGAGCTGAATTTTCCAGGAATAG
Source organism: Deltaproteobacteria bacterium (assembly GCA_034439895.1). GTDB lineage: Bacteria > Myxococcota_A > Polyangia > Fen-1088 > Fen-1088 > JAWXBF01. The sequence continues at coordinate 27,914 of JAWXBF010000124.1, read as the reverse complement.
GCGCCACCCATGGTCCATCCGATGAGACCACCCGCGACGAGGCCGAGAGGCCAGGCAGCGTGCAGGATATTCAGATAGTGGGTGCGCTTCTCCGGGAAGAGCGTGGCAACAAGTGGGTTGGCGACTGCTTCAAGCGAGCCGTTGCCAAACGCGAACATGAACGTGCCCCAGAACAAGAACTTGTAAGCAACATCTTGCGCCTGTCCCTCGGTCGCCTGGAAGGTAATGACCGCGGACAAAACGTGCATCAGGAAGGCGAGCGCGACGATCTTGCCGTAACCAAGTTTGTCGACCACGATGCCGCCAAGGATGATGCCGAAGCAGAATCCTGAGAATCCCGCACCGCCAATGGCACCGAGCTGAACGCCAGTGAATCCGAACTGTGCGCCCCAGTCGGCCAGGATCCCCCCACGAACGGCGAAGCCAACGGCGGTGGCGAGAATCGCCATGAACCCCGCCAAAAACAGGCGTTTCGCGTTGATTGCATTGCTGTCCGACTTCGCGCTCATGTTCGCTCCCCAATCTCAACGTGGTCAGTCGCACGGTTCGACGCTCGGCCGTCACCGCTCCGGTTTTAGTGGCGGTGAATCCATCACTGCCGGCATCGGATGTCAAGCAGGATTCGGGCGACTGGGGAGCACGTTCTAGTGGTGGATGATTGGGGTGAGCGCGATTGCTATCGCGAGTTTGGCCATGTTGGTGTAACCCGCAGTGTTCGGATTGTAGGTGCCGTTGACGAAGTAGGAGGGAGCGACGGGCGCGGGTTTTCCCGCCGTACCCGCTGCGTATTGCGGTGCGAAGTTGAAGCGAATGAAGCGAACCCGCATATCATTCATCGCATCGACGACGGCCTCAATCTCTTTCTCTCCGGTGAAAGCCCGGGTTGTAAAGGCAGAGGAAACGTAGGTTGGGACGGCCTTTGAGTCGAATTGCTTCGTATCCGGAGTCCTCGAAAGTCCAGTCACCAAAACATACGTTCCGGGACGAGCGGCTCGAATCTTCTCGATGATTTGCTTGATGCGTGCAGCGAGGCCGGCTTGCATGCTTTGCTGGGCGTCCTCGCTACCCACATTCAACACAACGATATTGGGCATGGTCGCCTTGATCGTGGCTTCGATTGTACCGAGGACCGCGCTTGAAAGCGCCTTGTCGACGCCTTCGTGTTTCAAGCCGCCCGATGTTTTCGATCCGACCCATTCAAAACCGGTCTTTTTCTTGGTCTTCAGATAATCCGAGACGAACTTGAGGTAGCCGGGAGGAGCGCCTACGCCAGCAGCGAGCCCATCGCCCACGGCCAACATCGTGCAGTTTCCCGAAGCCGGACAAACAGCGCCGCCCGGCGCTGGCGTGCCACCCGTACCGGCTGGCGTGCCGCCCGTACCGGCTGGCGCTCCGCCCGTTGCGCTGATTCCCCCGGTTTCGGACGATCCACCCTGCCCGTCATTGCCAGCCGCCGCGCCTCCCATGCCGGGATCGCCCGCACTGCCTCCGCTACCCTGTTCACCCGCCGAGCCACCACCACTGCCTCGCTTGGCTCCATCGCCAGAACCGCTGCTGCACGCAACCACCGCGCTGACCGCCACAAATGACAAAGCAACCAGGAAACTGCGGGTAAGGGATCGCGTATTCATTCAATATCTCCGGCGAATGTTGGTGCCACGTAAACTTTCCGCGTGGCAAGCGGTCCATATACGTAAGAACGTCGTCCGACAAACGTCAAGTCAATTTGCCCGGCCCACATGTAGGCTTCGCAATACGTTTACATTGGCTTGGTGGTACGAAAGCCCGAAGGACGAATAGGACATAGGCGATCGCGCTGATGCCCCGATGCAGGAAATGGCAACCCAGTTGCCATCTTGCTACCGGCCTTCGTCGCTTATCAGTCGGAGCTGACGCAAACGGGACGGTGGAACCAGCGGGATCGGGTAGTTTCCCGTGAAGCAAGCGTCGCACAGACCGTTGCCCGGGTCGCTGCCTGCCAGCCCGCCGAGGATGGAATGCAGACCCTCCACCGAGAGGAAACCCAGCGAATCGGCGCCAACGAAGCGGCGGATTTCATCCACGCTGTGCGACGAGGCGATCAGTTCTTCGCGGCTGGGGGTGTCGATGCCGTAGTGGCAAGGACCCACCGTCGGAGGTGAGCTGATCCGCAAATGGATCTCCTTGGCACCCGCCGCACGAATCAGGCCGATGATCTTGCGCGAAGTCGTACCACGCACGATCGAATCGTCGACCACCACCACGCGCTTGCCTGCGAGCACCTCGTGCACCGGCGATAGCTTCAACTTGACGCCGAAGTTTCGGATCGATTGCGAAGGTTCGATGAAGGTGCGGCCCACGTAGTGGGAACGCATCAACCCCTGACCAAACGCAATACCACTTTCCCGCGCGTAACCAATCGCCGCCGCCGTGCCCGAATCCGGCACCGGAATCACCACGTCGGCGTCGACCGAATGCTCGATGGAAAGACGACGACCCATCTTCTCGCGGGCCATGTAGACCGACTGACCGGCAATATTCGAATCGGCGCGCGCAAAGTAGATCCACTCGAAGGCGCAGCGGTGGGCTTTCTCCGAGGCGAAGGGACGCAACGAACGCACACCCGTCTTGTCGATGATGATCATCTCGCCCGGATCGAGATCGCGCACGAACTCGGCCTCGATGAGCGAGAAGGCACAGGTTTCGGAAGAAACGACCCAGCCGTCTTTCACGCGGCCGAGCGACATCGGTCGAACGCCCATCGGATCCCGTACCGCGATCAGCGCATCCGGCGAGAGGATTGCCAGCGAATACGCGCCGCGAACCTGGGCCAGCGCCTCGGCCACGCGCTCGGGTAACGAAGGCTGCCGTGAGCGGGCGATGAGGTGCAAGATGACCTCGGTGTCGGAGCTGGTCTGGAAGATCGAGCCGTCCTCTTCGAGTCGGGTGCGCACCGCATCGGCGTCGACCAGGTTGCCGTTGTGGGCCAGGGCGACCGACCCCGCGTAGTAATCCACCGCGATGGGCTGGGCGTTCTTCAATGTGGAATCGCCTGCCGTCGAGTAGCGAACGTGCCCGATGGCAGCATGGCCAGGCAGGCGGGCCAGGCGCTCAGCATCGAAGGTGTCGCTGACGTGGCCCATCTCGCGAATGAGGCGAACGCGGTCGCCATCGGTACAGACGATCCCCGCGGATTCTTGTCCGCGATGCTGGAGGGCATGGAGGCCCAGATACGCCAGATTTGAGGCTTCTGAAGGGCCGAAGACACCAATAACACCGCACATGAAGCGTGGCGAAGGTACCACAGCGCAACCTCACACGCTCATGGTTTTCGTCGGGAAAAACCGCGTTTCTGCGCAATCGCCGCGCTAACGGCGCTTGGCTTTTTTGCGCGCCCAGGCCGGCGCCGGAGCATCGGCCCGGCGAACCGGAACTGACGCAACGCGCGGAGCACTTCGATTGACGGCGGCTGCGGGATCCGCCGCGCGTGCAACGGCCTTTGCGACTGGAATCTTTTGGGCGGCTCCTGCTGCCTTGCCAGCACGCTGCGCCACATCGACCTCGCCCATCTCGACCTGGCCGCGATATTGCGCACCGGAGGCAATGCCCACGCGGGGCGCCTGGATGTTGCCGACGACGCGTGCCTTGTCGTGCAAGCGCACCACTTCGGAAGCCGTGATGCTGCCGACCACCGCGCCGGAGATCTCGACGACGCGGCCGTCAATGTCCGCCTGGATGATGGCACCGTTTGAAATCGTCAGGGTCTCCGCAACGGAAATTTTCCCCTCGATGCGACCGCGCACCTCGAGGCCGCCTTCGCTGCGGACCTCGCCCGTGATCTGCGTGTCAGAACCAATTACCGTTTGCTTGTCAGCCATGTTCGTTGTCCGTCAAAGGTGCTGTTAAAAACTATACATCCATGTCGATGTTGCCCTTGAACGAGGCACCATCGGCAATTGAAATACGAGGGGATTTGATGTCACCAACAACGCGCGCGTCAGCTTTCACATCGACGCGGTCGGAGGCGTGCACGTTGCCGGTGAGTCGACCCGCGACGGCAATGGACTTGCCCTCGACATCGGCGTCCACCGTGGCGCCCGCGTCGACGAGCAGGTCGCCCGTGACTGCAATCTTGCCCTTGACCGAGCCCTGAATGACGAGCGCCTCTTCACCTCGGATTTCGCCGTCGATGCTGATGCCGCTGCCGATTACCGTGTTCACCATGTGCGTGTCTTTCTTTCTCGGAAAAGTTCAGGAAAAAATCAGGCCTTGCCCGGTTTTGCACCGGCAAGTTCCGGCGGCAGTTCCACGTCCATTTCGATGGATCCCGAAACCATGGCGCCTTCGATGACGATGATCTTGTTGGCTCGGACATTGCCGAGCACACGGGCCGTGCTTTGCAGCGTGGCGAGCTTGCCTGCAGCGATATCGCCTTTGACGGCGCCCTTGATCTCGACCTCGGTGGCCTCGACCTGGGCCTCGACGTTGCCGATCTCTTCCACGATTAGGCGGCTGTCGAGTCCGACCCTCCCCTCAATCCGCCCCTCGACGATCAAATCCTGATCGCCCGAGATATTTCCGCTGATGGTGATTGTGCTGCCGATTCGGCAGGCTTCCTTGTTGGCAGCCATGTTGCGAAGCAAAGTACCCCTTCGGGAAACAGGGTGTCAATGTTCAGAATTCGCCAACCGCCACCAGGGCCGGGTAGACGATAAAACTCGAAACATCCACGTCGTTTTTGGCTGACAACGCGCTCAAATGTGCGGTTCCAAAGTTCTGGGCCATCGTCAGCTCGACGCCGATGAAGAACCACTTGTAGCCACCCACGATGCCCGCTTGCCCGCCCACGATGAGGCCGCTCGCGTCGAAGCTCGCCCGTTCGGGTACGGCCCCGGGCAGATCCAGATGCAAGGTGGTCTCGGCATTCCAGTAAACGAGGCGCGAGCCCAACCACCATCGGTGGTAGTCGCTGCGCTTGCCTATCAAGATCGGAACGTCAATGTTGAAGCGCTTGAAGTCGTCGATTTTCACGAACCTCACCACTCCTGAAACGGGGAACTCGTAAGACGAGCGGGCAACGCCAAGACCCGCGGACAGATCGAGCCCGTGAACTGCCTGGACGAGAAACTGCCAGCGGCCACCCAGGCGCCAGTAGCCGCCGGCCGCCGCGCGCAGGTCGAGTTCGAGTTTGTCGGTCAAGCCGTACGCAACTTGCAGCGGCGTCATCACGGCAGGAGGCGTTATCGCGAGCCCGGCCCCGGCCTTGAGCAACGTTCGCTTCTGTGCGTCGGTTAGCGCCTCGTTGTTCTCGACCGCATCGACCACGTTTTTCGCACTCTCGACCGTGTCGGCGATGACGCCGGTTGGAACCTGTACGTCGACCGTGGCGGAAACACGAAAGTTCCCCTTGCCGACGACATGGGCCGGATGCCCACCCGAAAGCGGGGCGCCGCACCCGGTGAACGTACCGACAAGACCCAGCACCAAAAGCAACGTTTTCATTTGCAACACAACGCTTTCAGTTTTGGAGAAAGTGCATCACCTGCTGTAGATCGGCCCAGGCATCTCGTTTGGCATCGGGCGTACGCAGCAAATACGCCGGATGGTAGGTCGGCATCACCGGGATCCCTTGATAGGAACGCAGGTTGCCGCGCAGGCGGGAGATTGGTGTGTCTTCACCACACAGTGCATGGGCAGCGAATTTCCCAAGCGCCACAATGATGCGCGGATTCAGGACGGCAAGCTGCTTTTTGAGGAAGCCTTCGCATGCCTGCACCTCGTCCGGCTCGGGATTCCGATTCTGGGGTGGGCGACATTTGATGACATTGCAGATGTAGACGTCATGCCGCGTTTTGCCCATCGCCTCTATCATGCGGGTCAACAATTGACCGGCCTTGCCGACAAAGGGTTCGCCCTGCTGGTCCTCGTCAAAGCCCGGGGCCTCGCCAACAAACACCAGTTCAGCGTGCGGGTTTCCCACACCAAAGACAATATTCGTGCGCGTCGGGGCAAGCTTGCAGCGCTGACAGTCGCCAATCTCGTCGCGTATCACCTGCAACCGTACGGCGGAATCGGAAGACACGATGTCCGGCTCGGCGGTGGCAGACACGGGTGTCACAGGAGCGGTTGTAGTCGTTCCGAAGCGGGGAGATGTCCCCGTCGGCACGCCCTGCAACCCTGAACGCGAGCGGTGCGCAAGGTGCGTCCGAAATGCCGCGGTCAACGATGCGAGCTCGGCTCGCGGATCCTCTTCGCTCACAGCGAGGACTCGATCGCTTCTTCCAGACTTGTGATCTGAGGCTTGCGCAGCATGGAATCGAGCGCGAGTCCGTAATAAAACGTGGCCAGCGTTTCAGAACCAAAGCCAGGTGCGCGGCCGATCGCACCTTGAAGATCGACCGCAGTCGCCGCGAGCTCGTCCACGATCTGTTCGTGAACACGACGAAAGCTATCTTCGGTGGAGGCGAGATAGGCGCGGCCCGCGGCAAACGCAACACAGGCGTTCCAGGCATATTCATCCTGCGTGCGTGCCGAAAATCCGTCGGGGAACAGTTTCGCAACCCGCTCGCGCAACCAGGTTCCGACGAACGGGGTTTCGCCTTCGGTGGCAATCACCGCCAGAATCCGGGTCGCCGTCGTTGACGAGAAATCGAAAAGTTCGTACCTGGACGAGGCCTCGTCCGCAAACGGGTCCGGCTTGCGGGTGCCAAATGCCTTGTCCACGAAACGTCCCACGCTGGCAGAAAGACCACGATCACCGGTCACGCGGGCGTAGTCAGCGAGGTTCCACGCCAGAAAGCCAGGATCAAGAAAACCACGGCCATTGCACTCGGACAGATCCGACAGGTAACCCGCCAGCAGGCGTGCGGCAACGTCACCCAGCCGACGCCAGTCTCCGGTGCCCACCAGCGCATGGGTGGCAAGGCCCGCACGCAACACCATCGCGCAATCAAAGGGGACTTCGTCGCCGGCGGCATCGGAAAGCGCACGGGGAATAAAGGTTTCCCACTGACTTTCAACAAAGCCCCAGGCCAGGCCAATCTGCGGACCGAAACGTGTTTCACCCGCTGCGATGTGCGTGCGCGACCAAAGCCAGATGCTGGCGAGCGTGCCGTGAAAATCCGGATCGACGCAACCTGCGTAGGGCGCGACGTTGCCACGCAAGGGACCGCTCGTGGCCTGACGGGTGGCAAGAACATTGCCTGCCACTGTCATTCGGCGTGCCGCCTGATTCGCATAGGCGACGAGATACTGCTCACGGTCTTGAGTCACAAATTTCCTTCCGCGCGGGACGGTCGTCACCGCAGCCAGACACGCTATCGCAGAGCCCTGCGACTGTAAATCATCCGAACAAGAGAGGCGCAGCGTGACGCCAGATGCGACGGGCCATATCGGCCTTGGACTCGCGCAGCAAAAGAAGCGGTGCGCCGGATTTCAGAACGAGAAAGCCCTGATTGTCGTCACTGCCAAAGCCTGTATCGCCCTGCCCTACCGAATTGGCCACGATCATGTCGCAGCCTTTTTCGAGCAGCTTCTGCCGGGCGCGCGCAATCAAAGCGTCGCCCGCGAGGACCTCCCCTGCAAAGCCAATCAACCTGGGACGACGCTCGACGGGCCGCATTGCCAGAGCCGCCAGGATGTCGGGATTCGCAACCAGAACGAGCGACGGCGCTTCCCCTTCTCGGCGGGAGAGTTTTCCGGTCGACGTTTGCAGTGGGCGAAAATCCGCAACCGCGGCGGCCATCACGACCACGTCGATACCCAGGTCGACGGCTGACTCGATCGCGGCCTGCATTTGCAGCGCGGTTTGAACGTCGATGCGCGTCGACACCCCTGCCGGCGTCGGCAGCGCGACTGGGCCCGAGACGAGTGTCACCTCGGCACCCATCGCGACGGCAGCGGCCGCAAGCGCAAAGCCCATTTTCCCGGACGAGTGATTGCCGAGAAATCGCACGGCATCGACCGGCTCGTGCGTCGGGCCAGCGCTCACGAGCACACGCTTGCCTGACAAGGGACCACGGACGGCCAATCGTTCGTTGATGGCATCGACGACGACGTCCGGTTCCACCAGACGACCTGAACCAATCCAGCCGCAGGCCAGTGGCCCGGCATCGGGACCGACCGTGGTGAAGCGCGGATTCGCGAGCAAGCGTTGCAGATTTTGCTGGTTGATGGGGTTTTCCCACATGTTCACGTTCATCGCGGGTGCGAGCAAAACATCGGCGTGGGATGCGAGGATAACCGCACCCAATAGATCGTCCGCTCGACCGGCGGCAAAACGCGCGAGGCTGTCGGCGGTGGCCGGTACCACGACGATGAGATCGGCTCGGTCCGCGAGCCGAATGTGGCCAACCTCAGCCTCGTCCGAGGCATCGACGAGGCGACTGCCAACCCGGTGACCGGACAGGGTCTGCATCGTGAGCGCGCCGATGAAGGCCTGCGCGGCTTCGGTCATCACGACGTGTACGTCGGCACCTTCTTTGACAAGCAGGCGACACAACTCGGCAGCCTTGTAGGCAGCGATGCCACCGGTCACGCCCAGGACGATGTTTTTTCCCAACAACCGTGTCACAGCCAGCTCTCCCGAGGCGAACAGTGTAGCAGGATCGGGGTCACTCTTCGGCGTAGGCCCGATCCGCCGTCAAATGGCGGCTGCGCGTCCAGCGCAGGTGCAACCGAGACAGGGCAAACATGAGGTCAGCGGGCGATTCGCCGCCCTGCAGCCCACTGTCGATGCGACCCAGCACCACGTCACGGGCCTCGGCGGGATGAACGAGGAAAGTCTTGCCGAAAACCATGCTCTGCCCGTCGAAGAAAAGTCGAGCCTCGGCGATTTGGCCGGTCTCGAATCCGGCGGTACCGCGTCGTTCGTTGACGAGGTGCCGTGCACCCGAGAGCAGATCTTCGAGTTCAACCTGCTCGAGGGTGACCTCCCCCACGTCAAAGAGGCTGCGCCGACTCAAGGCCAGGGTAGCCAGACCGCGGCGATCGCCCGCGTCATACGTTTTGACGGTCAAGGCGTGCATGACGGGGGTCACGCCCAGTTTGTCGCCCGGACGTTCGAGCAAGAACCATTCAAGAAACGCGGCCATCCTTGATTCAAACAACTCGCCGTCGTCGTCGAAAACTCGCCCACCCTTCTCGATGAACTCGTCCTTGGCGTGTGCCGCTTCGTCCCGAAAAGTCTGACCTGCGTAGTGCTGGGCCAAGCGGTCGAGCAACGCGTGCAGGTATCCGGGTCCGGATCCTTTCACCGTGGATTCTCGTCCATCAATCGGATGAAGCGGCCGAAAAGGTATTGCGAATCGTTCGGACCGGGCGATGCCTCGGGGTGGTATTGCACGCTAAATACCGGGAACTGTTCATGGCGCATGCCCTCGACCGTGTTGTCGTTGAGGTTGATGTGCGTCAACACGGCCTTGCCTGCGAGCGAGTCCACATCGACGCAGAAGCCGTGATTCTGCGACGTGATCTCGACCTTGCCGGTTTGCATGTCCATCACGGGGTGATTGGCTCCGTGGTGACCGAACTTCAATTTGAAGGTGGTGCCACCGAGTGCTTGCCCCAAAATTTGGTGACCAAGACAGATCCCGAAGATCGGAATTCTCGTGGGAATCAATTCGCGAACGGCGTCGACGGCGTAGGTCACTGCGGCCGGATCGCCCGGACCGTTCGACAGGAAAATGCCGTCCGGCTTGAGCGCCACGACATCGCGGGCCCGTGTGGAGGCCGGTACAACCGTCACACGGCAACCGCTTTGGCGGAGGTGGCGCAAGATGCCGCGCTTGATGCCATAGTCGTAAGCCACGACGTGAAAGCGCGTCGGCGGCACGGGGCGCGCGGGTCCAGGCCCGGTCCAGATGCCCTCGTCCCAGGCATAGGTTTCCTTCGAGGTCACGTCCTTGACGAGATCGCGGCCCTCGAGCGAGGGATGTGCCTTGGCCCGTGCGATCGCACCCGCTGCGTCGTCCACAAGGCGCGTGAGCACGGCTTTCTGGGCACCGCCGTCGCGCAGGCGTCGCGTGATGGCGCGGGTATCGATCCCCGAAATGCCGGCCACGTCGTACTCGGCCATGAGACCACCGAGGGTTCCGGTCGCGCGCCAGTTGGATACGCGCGAGGCAAGCTCTCGTACCACAAATCCTGAACAGAACGGACGGTTGGATTCAAAGTCTTCTGGGTTGACGCCGACGTTGCCCATTTGCGGCGCGGTCATGAGCACGATCTGTCCGCGATACGACGGATCGGTGAGGACTTCCTGGTAACCCGTCATCGCGGTGTTGAAAACCAACTCACCCGCGGTTTCAAGTTCGGCGCCGAAGGAATACCCGCGGTAAACTGTGCCGTCCTCAAGCGCGAGTAAGGCTGCGCCACCTGTCGCTTCACCTGAAGTCTGTGTCGCCATCAAACGTTGCTCCCGAATCGTTCACCGGCGAATGCGATGCGTCCGCCCACGATGGTCATGACCGCACGGCCAACCATCGTCTGTCCTACAAAGGGGCTGTTCTTGGAGCGCGAAAGCATTTCACTTGCGCGAACCTCCCAGCGTTCTTCCGGGTCCACGATGGTCACGTCGGCCACCGCGCCTGCGGAAAGCTTGCCGCCCGGCAAATTGAGTACGCGCGCCGGCGCATCGGTCAAACGTGACACCCAGGTCAACGGCGTCATGCGCCCTTCGCGCACGAGCGCAAGCGTGAGCGGAATGGCGGTTTCAAGGCCGGTCACACCAAACGCAGCCTGCTCAAACTCGACATCTTTTTCGACCGGCGAATGCGGTGCATGGTCGGTTGCAATGCAGTCGATCGTGCCATCGGCCAACCCGACGCGACAGGCCTCAAGGTCAGACTCGGGCCGCAGCGGCGGGTTCATCTTGGTATTCGTATCGTAGCACGCACACGCCGCATCGGTCAGCGTCAGGTGGTGCGGTGTGACTTCTGTCGTCACGGGTAGTCCGCGTGCCTTGGCCTCGCGAACCAGGCGAATCGATTCGGCCGAGCTGATGTGGGCCACGTGGTAGCGGGCGCCGGTCAAGGCGACCAGTTCCAGATCGCGGGCGACCATCGCCGATTCGGCGGCGGCCGGTTGCGCGCGAATGCCGGCGCGGGTCGACACCGCCCCTTCGTGCATGGCGCCACCCCGTGAAAGCGTCAAATCTTCGCAGTGCTGAATCACCGTGAGGCCAAAGCCGCGCGCGTACTCGAGCGCGCGCCGCATGAGCTCGATGTCCATTACGGGGAGACCATCATCGGAAACCGCAACACAACCGGCCTCTTGCAGCTCGCCCATTTCCGAAAGCGTCTTGCCTTCAAGGCCGAGCGAAATCGCACCAATCGGATAAACGCGCACGACGCCCACCTCGGCGGCGCGCCGAACCATCAACTCGGTAACGGCGCGGCTATCGTTGGCGGGCTTGGTGTTGGGCATCGCACACACGGCAGTGAATCCACCGGCAGCGGCCGAGCGGGTGCCCGACTCGATGTCTTCTTTGTATTCCTGACCGGGCTCGCGCAGGTGAACGTGAAGATCGATGAATCCCGGTGTAACCCACAGCCCCTTGCAGTCGACGATGCGGGCTCCAGCAGGCGCCTCGGCGCCGGGCGCGATCCGCGCAATGACACCGTCCGAAATCACGACGTCGGCCTGCCCATCAAATCCACTGGCCGGGTCGAGAACCCGTCCGCCGCGCAGGAAAAGCGTTTCCATCGCGAACGCTTTATTGTTTGCGGCCGAAACTGTCAAGGCCGCTCGGCCTCGGCGCCGCCCGCCATCAAATAAAGTACCGCCATGCGCACCGCGACGCCGCGGCTGACCTGTTCGAGGATGACCGAGCGATCCCCGTCGGCGAGCTCGGAGCTGATTTCGACACCCCGATTCATGGGGCCCGGATGCATCACGATGGCGTCCGGTTTCGCCAGCGCAAGGCGGGCACGGTTGAGGCCGAAATAGCGCGAATATTCGCGGGTGTTGGGAAAGCGGCCAATCGCCTGACGTTCGGTCTGGATGCGCAACATCATCACCACATCCGCACCTTCGAGTGCGGGCTCAAGACGGTCAAAGGCCTCCACACCCATCGCTTCGATGCCGAGTGGCAAAAGCGTCCGCGGCCCGGCAACCCGAACCTTGGCGCCCAGAGTTTGCAACGCGAAAATGTTCGACCGCGCCACGCGGCTGTTGGCGATGTCTCCGATGATGCAGACTGTGTTGCCCGCGATCTTGCCCTTGTGCGCGCGAATCGTCGAGCAGTCAAGCAACGCCTGCGTGGGATGTTCGTGGGCGCCATCGCCTGCGTTCACGACGCCTGCACGAACGTGCTTTGCGATCTGCATCGCAGCGCCCGCCTGCGCATGCCGAATCACAATGACATCGGGTGCCATCGCATCGATGTTCTGGGCCGTGTCGATGAGGGTTTCCCCTTTCACCGTCGAGCTTGCCGAACCGGACATGTTGACGGCGTCAGCCGAGAGACGCTTGGCCGCGAGTTCAAATGAGGTTCGCGTGCGCGTCGAAGGTTCAAGAAAAAGGTTGATGACCGTCTTGCCCCGCAACGTCGGGACTTTTTTGATCGGTCGATCCGCGATCTCGAGAAATCGCTCGGACAGATCGAGGATCGTGTTCAACTCTTGGGCGCCCAGGCCTTCGATGCCGAGCAGATGTCGATGCGGAAAGGTGGCTTCGGTCATGCCATTTCTCCGGTGACCCGCTCCAACAAAACCACCCTGTCCTCGCCACCCTCTTCGGCAAGCAAGACCGAAACGGTGTGGTTTCGGTCCACGGGGTTGCTCAGGCCCACGATGTCCGGGGCGATGGGCAGTTCTCGGCAGCCGCGATCAATCAGCACGGCCAGAGAAATGGCACGGGGACGGCCATAGTCAACCAAAACATCCATCGCGGCACGCACGGTGCGCCCGGTGTACAACACATCGTCCACCAACACGACGGTTCGGCCTTCGATGCTGTCTTCGAGCTCGGTCGGGCCAATCTCGGGCTTGAGCATGCCGCGAAACACGTCGTCTCGATAGAGCGTGATGTCCACGACCCCAACACTGGGGTGCATGCGGGCGTCGCCCGTGGCGTCATTTTTCATGATCTCGGCGAGGCGATTCGCGAGAAAGGCGCCGCCGGTGCGGATGCCAACCAGGTAGGGCTCGGGACCCGCTTTTTCGGCGATCTCGGAGGCCATGCGCTTCAAGGCCCGGGCAATCCCCACGCGATCCAGAAGGGTCGATCGTTCGCGAAGTTCGATTTTACCCGGGCCGCTCATGGCGACGGTTTCTACATCCTTCGCGCTAGAAATAAAACCGAATGAAGGTGTTGTTGACGAGACCCCACAAATTTTGCGGGCCGACGCCCTGAACTGACCAGGCTGCGAAGGGCGACGTGCCTGGCAAACCGCCAACAACGTCCTTGCCTGCGTCGCCTTCTGTCTTCTTGACCCAGCTGATGCCAAGACCGGCCGAGGTTCCCACCGAGATCTGCGGCAGGCCAATCATGCCAAGGTGAATCTCGGCCTCGATGAGGGCGCGGGCGTCGACCATGAACGTCTTGGTGCCGCTGCCCGACGGCAGGAACGCGAGCAGGCCCAGTTGCGGCATGGCGCTCACGGCGAGGTGCCGGGTTTGCGCCAACAGGAAGTTTGCTCCCACGATGGGTCCAAATCCAAGATAGGTGTCCCAGCTGCCGCCGTTCCCCGCCGACGTGGAAGTGCTGCCGCCACCCGCAGAAATGGCGAGAGCTGCATTCCATGCGTAATGATCGGTCATCCAGTGGCGGACACCGATGGCGGTCATCTCGACGGCGCAAGGTTCATTCGCCACCGTTCCCGCCTTGTCGCAACGCGGATCCAGGCTGTTGCCGGAAGCATTCAGCGTCGCCATCCGACGTGCTTCGACGCCCCACTTCTTGATCACACTCTGGTGATCCGGGTGGGGCGCTTCGTGGGGATCCGCACTGGCCGAAGCCGCGGTCAAACATGAAATCGCGAAGGCAATGGCCATGGCCGCAGGCCGGGCGGTGATTCTGGAAAGGTGGAGTCGGTTCACGGAGGTCCTCATGGCTTCAGGGATTGGCGGGATCCATCTCGCACCAGCAGACCCGGGTCTGTCAACGGTTGCAGGGAAGGCCCACGCAGTTTGTTGCATCTTCTGACCCCGTCCGTCCGCCGGACGGCAACGAATGGTTTATTCTTCCCCGGTGTCCATCGATCCCCGGCCGCTGCCCCCTGCCCCGCTCGATGGCCCGTCAGCGGCAATCCTGTTGATTGGTGACGAGCTTCTTTCGGGGAAAGTCGCAGACGAAAACGCCGTCTTCCTCACGCGGGAGTTGCGAGCGCTTGGCGTTGTCACCCGACGCATCGAAGTGATTCCGGATGACGAGGCCGAAATCGCAGGCGCGGTCCGCCGCCTGGCTGCGGGATTCACGCACGTTTTTACCTCGGGAGGGGTCGGCGCGACCCACGACGACGTGACCTTTGCCGCGGTGGCCTCTGCGTTCGACATGTCCATTCGGCGCGACGCCGAGCTGGTGGCGCTCATTCGAAAAGGCCTTGGCGAGCTGTTCACCGAACGCGAGTTGCGCATGGCCGACATCCCGGATGGCGCCCGCCTTGAATACGGAACCGACAACACGGGCGTCTGGCCGGTCGTTGCGATTGCAAACGTCTACGTGCTCCCGGGGGTCCCGGTGATCTTGCGGCGCAAATTCGCGTTGTTGCGTGAACACCTGCGAACATCCCCGATTTTTTCTCGAGCGGTCTTTCTTTCCGCAACGGAAGGCCAGATCGCAGACGATCTCGATGCCGTCGTCGAAGCCTTTCCCGATGTGGCCATTGGTTCCTACCCGCATCACGAGGCGAAGGACTACAAGGTCAAGATCACCCTGGATGCTCGCGATTCGCGAAGGCTCGACGCGGCGGTGACGGCCCTGTGTGAACGAATCCCGCACGCCGTTGTTCGAACGGATTGAAGATCCACCGATTAACCGATAAACAAACCTCCCAATGGCCGACACGCCGCCCACCGTCAAGGGGATGAACGACATCCTCGTTCCCGATATCGCCAAGTGGCAGTTCGTTGAAGAACGCGCCCGCATGGTGCTCGATGCCTATGCGTATCGCGAAGTCCGGACGCCCTCGCTGGAATACACGCCGCTTTTTCACCGATCGGTGGGCGAAGCAACCGATGTCGTCGAGAAGCAGATGTACACCTTCGAGGATCGCGACGGCCGCAGCGTCAGCTTGCGACCCGAAGGCACCGCGTCCGCCGTGCGTGCCTATGTGACGGGCGCACGCTGGCACGCCGAGCCGGTCACGCGCTGGTACTACATCGGTCCAATGTTTCGCCACGAGCGGGCGCAACGCGGGCGGTTGCGACAGTTTCATCAAATCGGCGCCGAGGTGTTTGGACTTCCGGGCACCGGCATCGACGCCGAGGTGGTGGGCATGCTGGTCAACATGATAGCCGAGATGGGCATCGCCAAAAACGATCTCAAGGTGGTCGTCAACACCCTCGGAGAGCCCGCCGAACGCCTCGCCTACCGCGATGCGCTCAAGGCCTATCTCACCACGCACATCTCACAACTGGATGAGGATTCTGTGCGACGTTTGGAAACCAACCCGTTGCGTATTCTGGATTCGAAGAGCGAATCGGTCAAAGCGGTTTGCGCCAACGCGCCGGTGCTGATGGAGCACCTTGGTCAGGCATCGCGCGATGGCTTTGCCCGCTTCACCGAACTCGCCGCCGCTCTGTCCGTGACGATCGAACACGATCCGCGTCTGGTGCGTGGCCTGGATTACTACACGGGTGTCATCTTCGAGGTACAGGCAAACGTGGGCAACCTGGGCGCGCAAAACACCATCGCGGGCGGCGGGCGCTATGACGGACTCGTCGAACAACTGGGCGGGCCATCCACGCCTGCCCTGGGTTTCGCCATGGGGCTTGAGCGCATCTTGCTTGCGATTGCGTCGCCTCCAGAAAGCTACCTTTCACCGATATCGCTTTACATCGCGCCCCTCGGCGAGCGCGCCTACCGATGGGCAATGCCGATCGCGCAAGCGATGCGGCTTGAAGGCATTCGCATCGAGCTGGATCACCGACCAGACACGGGGCTGAAAGCCCAGCTCAAGCGCGCCGATAAAAACAACGCGCGCTTTGCCCTGATCGTGGGCGATCAGGAGCTCGACTCGGGCAAACTTGCGCTGAAAGATCTGACCGCGAAGCAGCAGTTCGAGGTGACGCCCGACACGTTGCTCACGCGCATCCGCCAGCTACTCGACTAGCGGCTGCGGGCAACCAATACGGAACATGGCGCCTTTTCGACGACCTTTTCGGCAACGCTGCCAAGCGCGAGCCGTCCGATCCCGGTTCGACCATGGGTTGCGACGACCACGAGCGGGCATTCAAGTTCGCCAGCGGTTTCCGAGATCGCCTGTGAAGCGGGGCCCGTTCTGAACTGCGGTGTGGCGCCAATCTTGCCGGCCTCGTCGGCGAGCATGCGACTCAGCTCACGTTGCATATCGGCCAGGTCGCCCGACGATGGCAGCGGCGCATCGATGAACGGAACGGCGTAGCGCTGGGGAACGAAGTCGAGGCTGTACAGCAACGTCACCTTGCGCCCGAGTCGCTCGGCTTCGCGCTGACCTTCGGAGACCGCATCCCCGGCGCTGGGTGAAAAGTCAGTCGCGATCAATACGTCGCCACTGCGCTCGCTTGCAGGAGCCCGCACGACCAGCACGCTTGCGTGGGCATGGCGCACGACCTGACGTGTTACGTTTCCCAGGACCCCTTCAAGGCCGCCGCCGTGTGCACCGACCACGATCAACTCGGCATTGCTGCGCTCGGCAACTTCAAGAATCGCGCTGTGGGGAGAACCGGTTTCGAGGAACACCTCGAACTCGCCAGCCTGGCGGCCCGTCAGCTCCGTTACCCGTCGCGAGACCGCCTCGCCCGCCTTGCGTTCCACGCTTGCGAGCGAAAACGACTCCGAAACGTTGAGATGTGGAAACAGCGGATGGATGCCAAAGAAATCAGGTAGGCCGTGCACCACAACGAGAGGGACCCCTCGATGCAACGCCAGCGCATGGGCCTCGACGATGGCGTCGTCAGCGTTCACGTTCAAATCGGTTGCAACAACAATCGGTCGAGAGGAAGTCATTGGGTTGCGACAGAATACGCCATTCGCCGCCCTACCGACAGCGTTGCACGCAGGACCGGAATTGGTCTTGATGGAATTGTTCGCAGCGGCGCGTGGGACGCCCGCTCGCCGCACACAAGTTGTAAGCTTCGGCGGCATCTTGTTCGCAGGTTTCTTCGCAGCTCAGCGAGTCCTCACCGTTGCAGTCGCTTTGGCAGCCGTCGACATTGTCCTGAGCGATGACGGCACAGAATTCGAGAGGGCGTCCGGACTGAACGCATCCAATGAACTCCGACGCCGAACCCACCACGCATTGATCCTCGCAGGAAATCATTGGCGGTGGCGAGGGCTCGTCGGGCACGCCGGGGTCAGACATCCCGCCGCAATTCGAGACGACGCATTCTTTGTGGTACTTCTGCCGTTGGTCCAAACACGATTTCTTACTGGTATTCTGCATCAGACACTGCTCGAAAAAGTCATTCGCCAGCGTCTCGCACTTGTCGAGACACTGTTCGGAGACTGGCTGAGGTGCCCGAGGCGGTCCCGGAGGTCGCGGCTTATCTTCACCGGAATCATCTCCGTCATCGCCTTGGTCGCCGCCGCCCCGGTCGCCGTCATCGCCACCGCCTCGGTCGCCGTCATCGTCACCGCCGCCCCGGTCGCTGTCATCGTCACCGTCGCGATCGGGATCGATCCCGCGTGGGTTGTCTCCGCGCGTCGAGCGCGTATCATCCACCCCTCCGGCCCCTCCGTCGTCAAGCAAGGGCTGACGGCCGCAACCGGCAGTGAACAAGGGCAGGATAACCAAAAGGTACGAGAGTCGGCGAACGAACGTCATGATACTTCTCCAGACACCGTTAGAGTTCCGAAACGCCTGTTCACATTAACAAAAAAGCGCCGGTTGCCGCATTTTTTCAGTGGGAGCGTTCAAGCCGCTGATATCACGACCCATTTCCGAGTTTCGGATTGACAGGAACCGGATTCAAAGCTAATTGAACCGTCCCTATCTGGGCGATTAACTCAGTGGCAGAGTGCCGCCTTCACACGGCGGAAGTCGCAAGTTCAACCCTTGCATCGCCCACCACGCAACCAAACGCTATTGCGCGTCGGTGCCGGCATCCGGAACGGTTGCCGTCGGCGCGACCGGCACCGTGGGTGTAGGTCGCTTTTGCACCACGTTCTCGATGGGTGGCACCGTCTTCAGGTAGTCGTAGATCGCACCGAGATCCTTGTCGCTCATCTTCGCGAAAGAAAGCCAGGGCATCAGCGTGTTGGCCGTCGGCTCGATCTTCATCGTGTGCGCTTCCGGGCTAGCGAAAGCCTTGAAAAGTGCGATGAACTGCGCTCGGGTGCGATTACCCATACCCGTTTCGTGCGGCGTGATGTTGGCGGAAAAAATCGTGCCGAAGACCTTGTGCGAGAACTCGTTTCCACCCGCGAAGGCGCGCTCGGGAATGAGCCGGTGTTTTTCATCGACTGGTGTGTGACAGTTCAGGCAATTGCCAACCGTCGCGAGGTATTTTCCCAAGGCCACGCTGTCGTTTTCGTCGGGATGCGCAACGTCGCCGGCAAGTGGCTTCGGCATCAACTTGACGATGAGGTTGAGCGGCGTCGGCAACACACGCTCTTGAACCTTGTTATTCATGGGGGCCAAGGTGCGCAGATAGCTGACAACGGAACGGATATCCTCCTCGGAAAGCGAAGCGTAGTACGTATACGGCATCAAGCCAAATAGTGCATTGCCGTCCTTGTTGACGCCCTCGCGAACGGCCCGCATGATCTCACCGTCGGTCCAGGCGCCAATCCCGGTTTCGGCATCGGGGGTGATGTTGGGGGCGCAGAGGGTAAACCCTTCCATGCCCTTCATGTTCTCATCCCAGCACAAGCTGCCGCCGCCGCCGAGGCTTTTGCCGCTCGGCGGAAACGTGTAGCGATCCATCGAGCGGTCCGAGTGACAGTCCATGCACAGCAACACGTTGTTGACGAGGTATTCCCCGCGTGCGATGCGCGTGGGCGTCCGTTCCACGGTTTCGGCAGAAGCCGGTCGTAGGGAAGGTTTCGTCGCAAGAAACGCTGCGGCACCGCCCACAACCACCATCAGCAACGCCACAATTCCGACAAGTACCTTTTTCATCGTCCGTTTTTCTCCGAGGGGGTCAGAACCACAAATCGCACCCCTACATACACCTGCACCAGGAAAATTTCCAAACAAGCTGGCATCATGGAGAGCAGGGATGTGCAACCGTCGACGCGACACGGGACGAGCTGCCGGGGCGATGCTGGTCGCGCTGATCGGGGTTCTTTGCGTCCCGAAGGTGCACGCCGCCGAGTCTGGCGACGAGGTGGATCTCCCCAAAGCCCTCGAGACACTTATCGAGCTGACTGCCAAGTTCACGGAGCGAACTCAAAACGGAATCGTCACACTGTTCGAGAACGTCGAGATGTTGAATCTCGAACCCGAGATCGATCGCCTGGTCGGCGAACCCTGGTCGCTGAACGATGCCACCACCTACAAACTGTCGCTATTGCCTTATCGCATTCGGTATCCGATCTACCAGCAGCTTATTGGTCAGATGACCCGCCAGGATCAGTTGCGGAGTCGCCGCATCTACCGTGTCACCGCAACGGGTGTTGACGACATCGCCTTGCGTCTCGATCTGCTGAGTCGGGACAACCCAACGGACGATCTCGCCTCCACCCGCTTCTCTTCCAACGTCCAGAGTTCGCTGCTCAACCACTTCAGCGTGCGCGAGATGCTGGACCTTGGATTCTTCGTACTCGCACAGCAGCCATATTTCCCGGACAACGAGGCCGAATGGATGCAAATGAAACAGCAGATCGCCTCGGCAAGTCTGGCCGTGGCCACAACGGTTGTCGTGGCCGGCGCGATGGTAAATGCCGGTGCATTCGGCCAGTCGGGCAAGATCGTTGCGTCCGCCGATGCGACCAAGCAACTGGGTTGGTACGGCGCCTTCAGCCGACTCGGAGCCGATCTGCGTCCGAAATTGCGCGCAGGCTTCACCGGGCGTTTGCCCGGCATCGAACTCTCGGCAGGCCTTTCCGAGCAAGTTAATCCCACGGAAACCGAACGGACCCGGGCACTTGATCTCGCGGTGCGCGAAGGCTGGTTGGGAGAAATGGTTTTGCAGGACGGATGGGACCTGTATCTTGAGGGCGCATTGCGAAGGGCTCTGGCGAGCGAATCGCGCTACGAAGGAGAGCAATCAACGGTGCGCGGCGGGCTGTTTCTGAAGCGCGATGTGCTGCCCACCTATACAAACCTGGCTTTCCGCAGCCTGGCGGAGGTCGAATCGGACCTCGAAACTGAAACGCGTTTTGCAACGGGCGTTGGATTTCAGCACAGAGTCACGGGACTATCAGCCGTGATACAGATGAGCAGAACCCGCCGTTTCATACCCGGCGACGATCTCATCGAGAACCGAGGCGGCATTTTCGTCGCAGGTTCGACCGAATCCCCGACCCACTATTTCGTGTCTTCGATGGCGCAGCTTGCGGGACATGTCCGAACGGCCTGGGATGCGTTGGCGACCCTTGAGGCGCACCGGGTGATGCTCGAAAAGCGAGTGGAGGTGTCGGTTTCAAGCGGCCTCGGACAAGAAGAGATCGCCGCGGCCAAGTTTGCGCTCGATCGGATCCGAGACGAGCGTGGACTGGCACTCTTCCGACTCAGTGAACGCCTCGCAGATTATCTGGAGAGCCGCCGATTCGTCTATTCGGTGACCCGCTGGGAACGTCCGGCCGACGGACTTCATGGTCCGGTCGATCCAACCATGCTGAGCGCATCCTTTCGCGCGGTCTTCAACCATACTGAGTCGGTACGCGAAGAGATTGGACAGATCAGCGTGGACGCAGATCGGCTGAACCAACGGCTGGCGCGATTATCACCTGCGCTGATTGCGGTCGTCCGGGACGCCACGGAGCGGGCGAACATGGACTGGGAACGCCGGGCGATCGAGCGGGCCCTTCGTCGCCATGCGATGAGAAGCCATCAACTGCAATTGGCCTACGACGGGTTCCGCTCCACCAGTCGACGAATCGCCCTGGCCTTTGCAAAGACGCCCGACCCGCCTTACCTGCCGGAATTCGACGAGCTCGACATCCGTTTGAAACGCAGACTGTTGACGCTTCAACTTGCCTACCCGCCCTGAGCTATGCTCGCTCGAATGTTCCCCCTCACCCTCCTGTCGACAGGCGACGATGGCCGCTGGCAGATCGGCATCGGCGATCCGACCGTGGTCGGATGGGTGACCGTCGTGGCCTACGCCGTGGCGTCCTGGTTCGCATGGCAAGCGCGCAACCGTTGTTTGCGCGTCGCCGGCAAACCGGGCAAAGATCCAATCGTCGCACGGAACCTGGTCAGGATGTCGTGGTTGTGGTTCGCCTATGTGGGCATCCTGGTATTTCTCGGTCTCAACAAACAGCTGGATCTTCAGACCTGGGTCGCCGAGATCGCGCGCGACTGGTCCAAGCAACAAGGCTGGTATGACGATCGACGACGCTTCCAGGCCGCGTTCATTGGCTTCATTGGTGTAGCCGGTATCGGGGGGCTCGTTCTCGGAATCCGCCTCTACAAACCGGTGCTGCGGCATGTTTGGTTGGCGCTGCTCGGGATGGCACTGCTTGGAACGTTTGTCATCATCCGGGCGGCTTCGTTTCATTCAGTAGATATCTTGCTGAATGCTGACACGGTTTCGCTCAACGCCGTGCTGGAGTTGGGCTCGCTTGCCGTGCTGATGATTGCGGCAAAGGGCAAGCGCAAGGCCAAAACACCCACCCCTACGACGGCAGGTCCCCGCGCGTAAACTGGCGCTCGATGAGACGTCGATAGATTCCATCTTCACGAATCAGCTCGGCGTGTGGGCCCACTTGCGCGACCCTGCCCCCATCGAGAACCACGACCCTGTCGGCTTGCATGACGGTCGAGAGACGGTGCGCGATGATCAAGGTGGTGCGACCCTTCATTAACTTTTCAAGTGCCTGCTGCACCAGGTGTTCACTTTCAGCATCGAGGGCACTCGTGGCCTCGTCGAGAATCAGAATGCGAGGATCTTTCAATACGGCACGCGCAATCGCCACCCGTTGTTTCTGTCCGCCCGAAAGCTGGATGCCGCGTTCGCCTACCATCGTCGAATATCCTTCAGGAAACCGCACGATAAACTCCGCAGCATTGGCATCCCGGGCTGCGGTCTGAATCTCGACCTCGCTCGCATCCGGACGTCCGTAGCGAATGTTCTCCTCGATGGTGGTCGAAAACAATACCGGCTCCTGCGCGACCATCCCGACTTGTTTGCGCAGCCACGTGGGATCCAGTTCGCGGATGTCCGCACCGTCAAGGCGAATGACGCCCTGATTCGGATCGTAGAACCGTGCAATCAAGGCCGCGACTGTCGACTTTCCCGCACCGGACGGTCCCACCACGGCCACGACCTCTCCGGGTTTCAAAACCAGATCGAGCCCGTTCAAGACCGGCAGATCAGGCCGTGTTGGGTAGGCGAAATGAACGCCTTCGAGGGACAACTTCCCCTCGACCGTCTCGGGAATCGTACCACCCGAGGGAGGTATCAAGGGCACTCGGTCGAGCAGCTCGAATACCCGCTCGGATGCACCGGCTGCCCTCATAAAATCGGCCCAGAGGTCGGCAAGTCCACCCATCGCAAACGCCACGATGAGTGTATAAATCAAGAACGAGGTCAATGCGCCCACGCTCATTCGACCGTCGGCGACCATGTGTCCGCCATACCAGAACACCAGCACGGCCGCCGAGTATGCAAAAAATGAAGCGGCTGCCATGAAGGTGCCCCCCGCCAGGATGCGTCGACGGGCCGCCTGAAAAGAACGCCCAATGGCCTTGCCGTAACGGAGCGCTTCCTTCGATTCCGCTGTAAACGAACGCACCGTACGCAAACCCGCGATGCTCTCTTCGGCGACTTCGGCTGCTTCGGCAAGGGCATCTTGCACGTCACGCGCCAGCTTGCGAACCTTGCGCCCATAAATCACGGCACCAATCGCAACGGGCGGAACCACGAGCAACATGATTCCAGTCAAAAGTGGCGACGTGTAGATGAGCAACACCAATGCCCCGCCGGCCTGCGCCCCGTTGCGCAATGCCATTGACACGTTGACGCTTACCGCACCCATGATAACCGCCGTATCCGAGGACAGACGACTCGTCAGCTCTCCGGTTCGCCGAGTATCAAAAAATGCGACCTCTTGATCGAGGATGGTCCGGTACAACCGTTCACGCAGCCGCATGATCACGCGTTCGCCCGCAACGGTGAAGAGATAGTACCGGACGGCAATCGATAGACCGAAGACAAGAGATACGATTGCCATCCAGGCGGATACGCGATCGAGCGTGCCATCGGCTGCATTCGTGAGCGCGCCGTCGATCACCATCCGAATGCCTTGCGGAAACAACAAACTCGACACGCTGCCAACCGCCAGGAACAACGTGCCAAGCGCAAGCCGTTTCCATTCAGGCCCCGCCAGCGCAATCAGGCGACGAAGCGCCGCCTTCGGATTGGCGGCTTTGCCACCATTGGGCAAGTCGCGAGCGAAACGTCGGTGTCGGGCCACGCGACGAGATTGACCGACGAACCGAGGGTTCGCCAGTTTGCCGTCCTATCTTGCTTTGCCCTGCCCCTTGTCACGTTCCTGCGTCTGAATAAAACGAATACCCGGGAACTTTTCGCCCTGATACCGAAGCTCCCAGGCGCTTTGGGCCAGGAACACCGGTTTGCCATCGCGATCTTCCACCATCTGGTCGTAGTTTCGTTCGATGAACTTTTTCAACTCAAGGGGATCGTCACCCTCAACCCAACGGGCGGTTTCATACGGCACCGACTCGAAATCGATCTTCACCTTGTATTCGTGTTCAAGACGATCGGCCAAGACCTCAAGCTGCAATTGGCCCACGACACCAACAACCCACGCGCCACCCAGCATGGCCTTGAAGATCTGACTGACGCCTTCATCGGCAAGGTTTTCCAACGCCCGTTGCAGATGCTTGGCGCGCATCGGATCGTCGAGGCGAATGCGGCGCAAGATCTCCGGCGCAAAGTCTGGAATGCCGGCAAACGCAACACTTGATTTTTCGTAAAGCGCATCGCCTACCCGCACGGTTCCGTGATTCGGAATACCGATGATGTCGCCCGGATAAGCCTCGTCGACGAGCTCGCGATCTTGGGCAAAAAATAACACAGGGTTTTGAATCGCCATGTTCTTGCCGCTTGACGAGACGGTCAATTTCATCCCGCGCGAGAACTTTCCCGAACACAGGCGCATGAAGGCCACCCGATCGCGGTGTTTGGAATCCATGTTGGCCTGCACCTTGAAGACAAAGCCCGTGACCTCGGACTCGGTGGGTTGAACCATGCGCCCCTGGGCCTTCTGAGGCCGCGGCGGTGGCGCAAGTTCCGCAACCGCGCGCAGCAAGTTCTCGACACCGAAGTTGCGCAGGGCGCTGCCGAAAAACACCGGAGTCATGGTCCCGGCGCGGTAGGCGTCGAGGTTCCATTCCGGATAGCCCACCTTTGCCAGCTCAATTTCCTCACGCAAAGCCGCTGACTTCTCCGGATCGGCCTCGGTTTCGGATTCGGCGACATCCAGTGAAACCGGACCCATTTCGCCACGAGACTTTCCCGGCGCGTAATACGGATACGCAGTTTCAGCACGCAGGTCGTATATGCCCCGGAGGCCAGCGCCCATCGCCATCGGCCACATCAAGGGACACGTATCCAGTGCCAGCTTGCTCGCGATCTCATCGAGCAGCTCGAACGGCGCACGCGATTCGCGATCGATCTTGTTGACGAAGGTGATGATCGGAACATCCCGCAGGCGGCAAACCTCGAACAGTTTCAGGGTTTGTGCTTCGATACCCTTCGCGGCGTCGAGTACCATGATGGCCGAGTCGGCCGCCGTGAGCGTTCGGTAAGTATCCTCACTGAAGTCCTCGTGGCCCGGCGTATCCAGCAGGTTAAAGGTGATGCCTTCAAACTCGAAGGTCATGACTGCAGAGGTTACCGAGATGCCACGTTGCTGCTCGATCTTGAGCCAGTCGGACTTGGCCCTGCGCGAATCGCCGCGCGCCTTGACTTGCCCCGCGAGATGGATGGCCCCGCCGTAGAGCAATAGATGTTCGGTCAGCGTTGTCTTGCCGGCGTCGGGGTGCGAGATGATCGCGAACGTTCGGCGCCGCGCCACCTGCGCCTGCAGGGCGGCGTCACCGCTTGGCGGAGTGGAGCTTGGGTTGTTGTCCGTCATCGGAATCGAGTTCGTCGGGCTCGTCATCGGCTGGGGCGGCGGTTCTAGCATCGGTTTCGGTTCGCCACGTCATCCAAACGCGATCGGCGGTATTCCGGTCGAGCAAACAACGAACGCCATCGGGAAGGCTCAGCTCAAGTTGTTCACCGTGACCAAGCGCCACGGTGATGCGTCGAACCAGGGCGGTGAAGCGAAAAAGTGAACCCCAGGCAAGTGGAGGAGACTTCGCAAGATCGGCCAGGACTCGAACCAGGAACACCGCGGCCTGTCCGAAGGCCTCGACCACCACGTCGGGTGCCGCGAGACCCGGAAGGGATTTTTGGTCGAGATCGACGCGTCGACAAACGAGTCGGTAGGAAAAGGGTTGTGAGCCGACGGTGTCCGGTAAAGCGTAAAGCCGTGTTTGCGCTATCGCATCGGCGGTGAACCGTTCCTTACCCGTCCGCCAGCGCCACACGCGACGCACCCCTGTGCGCAACACCTGCTCGACGGCAGGCAACGCCTCCCATGCGCCAGCGGACATTCCAGGCGCACCGGGCGCCGGCACAAACCGGAACGAAATGACGACGGCAGGCGGACGGGCCAGGGATGCGGAGCCGCTTTCCATTTTGAAGGTCCTATTTGTAGTACATCCGTCGAATGACGGTACCTTCAATGATGAACAAATCGCTTGAGCCGGGATGAAAAACGAGATCCATCGGCTTCTCGAACCGCGCCACTGTGCCGATCCCGTTGGCATGACCCAGCACACCGGGTGAGCCCGCGATGGTGGTCACCTCTCCGTTGCCGAGTGAGATCTCTCGCAATACGTGATTTTCGGAATCCGCGACGATGATCGACGCCACATCGTTGGTGATGCCGCGCGGGCGATTGAAACGCGCCATCACGCCAACCGCGTCACGGAACCCCTGAGTTGACCCCGCAACCGTCGAGGTGGTGGCTTTATCGTCCACCATGACCTGCCGAATCCGATGGTTCTCGGTATCGCCGACCAGCAGGCGCACCGCCGACATCGCGTGGATCTTGCGGGGGCTCGAGAATTCGGATTCGTCGTTGGCCCCATCGCGATTGCCGGTACCATTGTGCCCTGCAATGGTTCGTACCTCGCGGGTCTGGGTATCGACGCGACGGACCGATTGGTTCATGGTGTCCGTGACATAGAGGAAGCGTGCGCCGTCGTAGGTCATGCCGCGAAGACCTGTAAAGCGTGCGGTTGAGCCAGAGCCATCGTTGTCGCCCGCGTCTCCAGGCATGCCCGCCACGGTTCCGACCATTCCCGATTGTAAATTGATGGCGCGAATCACCGAGTTGCCGGCGTCCGCAATCCAAACGGTTTTGCCATCGGTCGCGATGCCATCGAGAAAACCGAAGCGCGCCTGGACCGTTGTTCCGTTGACGTAACCCACTTGCCCGTTGCCAGCGACCGTGGTGACTTCAGCCGTGTTCACGTTGATTCGTCGCACGCGGAAATTCGTGGTGACGTAAAGGAAGTCGCCCGACGTTGCGATGCTCGCAAGCCCGGGTAGCGTCGCGGCCATTCCAGTTCCGTCCATGCCGGGCGAATTCGGATCGGCGCCGACCGTGCCTGCGAAGTCGATCACACAACCGGGCGCCGTTCCTGGACAGGTCAAAACCGGCTTGCCGCCCGTGTTGGGTGAACCGCCGGAATTCGGGGTGCCGCCGGAATTCGGGGTGCCACCGCTTCCGCCCGCGGGGGTCCCTCCTTGGGTTACGCCACCGGTTCGCGTTCCACCGGTGTTGCCGCCTACACCGGTTCCGCCTGTGACATTCTTACCGCCGGTTCCGACTGTGCCAACATTGCCGGTACCCGAGTTGCCACCTTTTGGCCCGATGTCGCCCGCCGCACCGTTGTCGCCGCCTTCGCCAGCGTTATTCCCTCCGTTGCTGCCGCTTTGCGCCAGACCCGAGGAGTCGGTGCTGCAGGCAGTCGAATACGCAAACGCCAAGAAAATAGCCGCAAAAACAACTCGATATATCAGCATTAATGAATAAGTCCTGTGTAGTTTCTACCACTTTTGAGCAACGATTTCGACGGAACTTGCGTGACTCAGTGCGCAGTATTTTCGTTCCGATCGAAGTTTGCCATTGACGTTTGGTGATACTTTTCCCTTTTAGATAGGTCTTGCCGGGTCTATCTTCCGCAACAGGTGGCCCGTTCTGAGGGGCTCGGTCCGCCCACACGAAACTAAACTGCCCTTTTTCTCAAAAAGGATCGTTCGATGACTCATACACACATATTGACCCTGGGTGGAGCTGCCTTTTTGGCACTCACCATTGGATGTACCTCCGGCAGCAGCGGCCTAGGCAACAATGGTTCAGGAGGCGGCGGAGAGGGTGGCGACAACGGCTCTGGCACCGGCGGTAAGAAGGCGACCGGTGGGTCCAAGTCCGGTGGCACCAGTGGCTCCAAGTCCGGGGGCACCAGTGGCTCCAAGTCGGGCGGAACTGGCGGCACCGCAACCGGTGGCACGGGCGGCACCACAACCGGTGGCACGGGCGGCACC
>JAWXBF010000123.1:0-12197 GCA_034439895.1 Deltaproteobacteria bacterium | reverse complement strand
CCACGGATATCACCCGACTCGTGATTCAGATTGTCGGCGCACGCAACCGGCCCCATCCCGGGTTGAAACGTGATACCATTGTCTTGCGATTGAACATATCGACCGGCCCCTGCACCCACGAAGGCCGGCTTGCCGTTGAGAAGACCGGAACCGTAGGCGCGAACGATGCCGCCGTCTCCAACGGACAGATGGTCACGAACGGCAGACCAGGTGTCGCCGTCCTTGGAGGAAGCGCCCACGTGACCACCACCCGCAGCAAAATAGCCCCCCTCGAACATGGGCTCTGAAAGACTATTCCCCGAATATTTTCCCTGCACCCAGTCCTTGCCATTGGTGCTGTGTTCGACGACGGCGGGCGTTCCCCAGCCCCAGAAAGCAACGAACACGCCGTTGCCCCAGATCACACCATGCGGAGATCCGACGTCGTGATCGGCATCGGAACCGCTGCCCGGTATCTCGAACGACCATGTGCGTCCGGCGTCACACGAAACGACGAGGCGCTTGCCGTATCCCTGTGCCAGAAACACGGGCTTTCCAACCGGCACCGGCGTCCCACCACTTCCACCCGAAACCGTACCACCACTGCCCCCCCGATTTGTTCCGCCCGTGGCACTGCCCCCCTGTCCGGTTCCCCCGGTGGCCGCACCGCCCGAGCCGCCCGTCATCGTGCCGGTCGTCGCCGTTGTTCCGCCCGCGCCCCCGGAACCATTTTCACCCGCAAGGCCCTGTTCTCCGCCACTGGCACTGCCCGCCGACCCTCCCTCTGCAGCGGGTCGCCCGTCGCCTCGGGTTGTCGACGCGCTGCAACCCATCGAGGTGCAAAGCACGAATATTGCGAGGTGAAACGCTGAACCGGTCTCAAGGTACTTCATTCTTGTTTGTTGCCGGGGCATCGAGATCCGTTCAAGGGACTTGGCGACCATGACATAAACGACGGTCAAACGGTCACCAGGCTCCCAAGCTTCGCATCGTGTCACGAACGGGACACATCCGGCAGCACGGGCTTACGTGGCGGCAAGTCGCTCGCACAGTGCTCCCGCAGTCGGATGATATCAGCCTCGTCAATCGGTCGCCCGGACGCGACCTTCATCTTGAAGAAGAAGATGAGAGCGGGATACGAGGATCGAACTCGCGACATCTAGCTTGGGAAGCTAGCACTCTACCAGCTGAGTTAATCCCGCAGAGAGACGACAAATCTAGCGGGATACGTCAGGTCCCGCAAGGCTTGTTAGTTCAGGCCCCCAGGGCACGCCGCTACCGCGCGCTTGCAAACGATGTGGCCGGGGTTGCAATCGATCCCACCCTCGCCGGTGCCGTGGAAGGCCCATGGCCGGTCAAGGCAAGAGGTACCTGGGCTTTAAAACGTCTTGCCGTCGCAGCCGCAGAAGGTCCCCACCGCCCATTGCAACCGCCCACGTCATCGCACGCCCCCGTCGTGCTGCCACAACCGGCTTCGTCCTTGCTCGTGCAATAGCCCGTGCCGAGCGGCAGGGTTCCACCCGCAGCGCTGCCGCTGCCGGTAGCCAAAGCATCGTCACCGTTGTTGCAGGCCAGTGAGGCTGCGATCAGGCAACCGAAGCACAGAACAGAAAACAAGACAGCGGCAAACGTCTATTCCCGGTTGATCCTGCGAGCGCATTGAGGTTAAAAGAATCTGGTCTGCATCGTTCATCGCCGCATCACGAGAGAAAAACATGCCTTCCGGACTGGTTGCCCTGCTCGACGATATTGTTTGGATCACCAAAATCGCTGCGGCATCGCTCGATGATGCGACCGCTGCGGCGGGAAAAGCCGGGGCCAAGGCGATGGGCGTCGTGGTGGATGATGCGGCTGTGACTCCGCGTTACGTCACCGATTTTCACCCCGATCGTGAACTGCCGATCATCGCAAAAATTGCCAGGGGATCGCTGTTTAACAAGCTGGTGATCCTGCTACCGATTGCACTGTTACTCAGCGCCTTTGCTCCCTGGGCGATCACACCCTTGCTGATGATTGGTGGCGCCTACCTCTGTTTTGAAGGCGCGGAAAAAGTGATTGC
Source organism: Deltaproteobacteria bacterium (assembly GCA_034439895.1). GTDB lineage: Bacteria > Myxococcota_A > Polyangia > Fen-1088 > Fen-1088 > JAWXBF01. The sequence continues at coordinate 10,159 of JAWXBF010000123.1, read as the reverse complement.
CGTCTGGCACGGCGACCATGGCGATCAAGACGTCCCAGCCGTTGACGAGACGGCCGAGGCCGCAAAGATCAAGGGCGCCGTCCGCACCGATTTCATCCTCTCTGCCGAGATAATGGCGATTGCACTGGCCTCGGTATCAGAATACACGTTGTCGATGCAGGCCGCAGCACTCGCGCTCGTTGGCGTGGCGATCACGGTTGCGGTCTATGGCACGGTCGCTCTGATCGTCAAAATGGATGATATTGGCCTGGCTCTTGTAAAACGGAAGGCCCTGGCAGCGCGCACGATTGGCCGGTTGCTTGTCAAAGGCATGCCGATGATCATGTCGGCGCTATCGCTTGTCGGCACTGCGGCGATGCTGTGGGTCGGCGGACAGATATTCGTACATGGGCTGGATGTGCTGCGTTTACCTGAGCCAGCGCATAGCTTTCACGCCATCGCCGAAGCGGCAGGAGGCGCAAGCGGCGCGCTCGGCGCAGCCGTGAACTGGCTGGTGGGCGCAACATTGGCCGGCGTATTCGGCCTGATACTGGGAGTGGCCATTGCCGCCGCCATCCACTGGATCCGCGTCTGGCGCAAGCCAGCAACGGCATGACCGTCATGTCTGGCCCGGTTGCATCCGATCGTTGGCGCCCTCCACTTCACACCCGTACCGCTGCCTCTAGCCTTGCCGCCAATCTGCTATTGCGCTTGCGTGCGTCCCCGTTGCGCAGCGCCATCGCCAGCGCCTTGCGCGTGCCCACCAGCACCACCAAGCGCTTGCCGCGCGTGACCGCCGTGTAGATCAGGTTCTTTTGCAGCATCACAAAATGTTGGGTGTGCACCGGGACGACGACCGCCGGATATTCCGAGCCCTGCGACTTGTGCACCGTAATTGCGTAGGCCAAAACCAGCTCGTCCAGTTGATCCGTGTCGTACAATACAGAGCGGCCATCGATCCCAACCGTCACACCATCGTCGTCGATCGAAACCACCCGACCCATGTCGCCGTTCCACACATCCCGTTCATAGTCATTGCGGATCTGCATCACGCGATCCCCCAGCCGAAACACCCTCGCGCCGCGCCGGATCTCGCGTTGCGGATCCGAAAGTCGCTCTTGCAACAGGGCGTTCAGATTGCCCGCTCCCAGCGCCCCCCGGTGCATCGGGGCTAACACCTGCACGTCCCCCGGGTCCAGGCCATAGCGTTTCGGCAAGCGTGTCACGACCAGCTCGCGAATCAACTCGGCCGCTTTATCCGCATCTGGCTCCTCGATGAAGAAGAAATCTCGGTTATCCGGAACCCCGGTGGGTGCCGACAAAAATTCCGGCAATTGCCCCTCGTTGATCCGGTGCGCATTGGTGACGATCTGACTGCCCGCCGCTTGCCGAAATATGTGTTGCAAGCGCGCCGTCGGCACCACGCCCGAGCCAATGATGTCCTGCAAAACCCGGCCCGGTCCCACCGACGGCAGCTGATCCACATCGCCGACCAGCAACAAACGCGTGGACGGTGCCAGCGCCGCCAGCAAATCAGCACCGAGACGCACATCGATCATCGAGGCCTCGTCCACCACCAGCAGATCGGTCTCCAGCGGTCGTTCCGTATTACGGCCAAAGGCAGATTCGGCCGGCCGCCATTCCAGCAACCGGTGCAACGTCCCCGCGGCCTTGCCCGTCGATTCCGAAAGCCGCTTGGCGGCGCGACCCGTGGGAGCCGCCAGGGTCACGCGCAAACGCCCTTCAAGGGCAACATGAACAATTGCGCGGACGATGGTCGTCTTGCCGACGCCGGGGCCGCCAGTAATCACCATGACCTTTTCCTTCAACGCGCGCACAACCGCGTCACGCTGGACCGGTGCGAGCTGAAGGTTGCTCGTTGATTCAAACCGCTGTAGCTGCTTTTCGATGATCCCCGGATCGATCATGCGCGTGCGTGCCGAGAGCAAGTTCGCTAGCTGTTCGGCGATCGCACGTTCCGCACGAAACAGGCCCGTTTCGTAGACGATCTCGCCGCCTGAATCCACGTCGTTTTCAAGCGCCACGTGACCCTGCTCGGCCAGGCGATCGATGGCGGGCGCGCACATCACCGGATCCACCTGCAACCGCTCCGCGGCCAGTTGTTGCAACACATCTCGTGTTACGAATACGTGGCCCTGCCCGCCCGACTCGTCAAGCGCATGTCGCACACCGGCCTCGATGCGCACCTCGGAGTCGCGCGCGATCCCGAGCGTACCCGCCAGGCGATCGGCCGAAAGAAAACCGATGCCCCAGACCTCGAAGGCGAGGCGATACGGGTTCTCGCGCACGCGCACGATGGACGCGGGGCCGTATCGCTTGAAAATACGGGCGGCGAAGGCGGGCGAGACACCGTGGCCCTGCAAAAACACCATGACGTCCCGGATCCCGCGCTGGTCCGACCAGGCCTTGCGGATGGCGTCGGCTCGACCCCGGCCAATGCCTCCCACCTCGCCAATGCGGTAAGGCTCGCGATCGAGGGTTTCCAGCGTTTTCAGGCCGAATTTCTCGACAATCCGGCGGGCCAGTTCCTTACCGATGCCCTTGACGAGGCCCGACCCCAGATAGCGCTGAATGCCGTCGAGCGTTTCGGGGGCGAGTTCCGTGAAACCGTCCACCCGAAGCTGTTTGCCAAAGCGCGCGTCCTCTTCGTAGTGGCCGCGCACACGCAAACGCGCACCTACCGGAATGCCGGGCAACGCACCGACCACCGACACCAAGTCGGGCTGGTTTTCGACCTGCAAACGTACTACAGAAAACGTGCCGTCGTTGCCCGCGTAGACAATGCGTTCGACGGTGCCTTCGACCACATGCTCCGGTTTGTCCTCCCGACCGCCGGAATCGTTCTTGCCGCGCGGCCGATCAAACAGGTCCACGGCAACAGCGCGCTTTGCGCCTAGTCTCCGGCAGGAAGGGGCTTGCCGACGCTCTCGTTCACGCGCTCGCGCAATTCCTTGCCGACACGGAAAAACGCCATGCGCTTCGGTCGCACGTCAACGGTTTCGCCCGTACGCGGATTGCGACCCTGGTAGGACTTGTATTCGCGAATCGTGAAACTTCCGAAGCCGCGGATCTCGATGCCTTCACCCTTCTGAAGTGCGTCGACCATGCCATCAAAGATGGTGTCTACGATGGTTTCAGCGCGGCCGGCCGGCATTCGAAGCCGGTCAGCGATCGTCATGATGAGGTCGGCCTTGGTCATGATTGTCAGGTCCGTGGGAGACTTTATCGAAAACTCGGCCCAGACGCAAAGCGGCGTCTGTTTTCAGTCCGAATGGCTCAATAGCGCCCGCGCGAGCGCTTTATTCCCGGGGCGCCCGCGCAGGAAGAGGGTCGCCAGCCGTTTCGCGAAGACGGTAACCCTTGAAAAAGGTGTACTCGTCGCAGCTATGGCGGGCGTAGAAATCGATGAGGTCTTTCCAGTCGAACTGGTTGCTCTCGACGCCGGCGCGGATCTCCTGCCAATTGACGGTCTGCCGACACATCGGATTCGCAAGCGGCATGTGACTTGAGGCCGTGCGCGGATCGTACAGTACGAGCGTGGGGGGCAGGCGCGAAACGTAGACCGCCGACAACGGGCCAAGCTCCATGACTTCGACCGCCGCGAGGGTGATTACCAGATCTTTTCGGAACAAACATTCCGATCGTTCGATTGTACGGTTGGGTGAAATCACGATCGCGTTGTGGGGAATGTCGCCTTTCGTCGTACAGTTCACCGTTCGGGGCACTTCGGTGGCAACCCGGTAGGCCAGAAATTTGTCGGTCTTGTTGGTGATGGTCAGCACCAGGTGATCGGTGCGAAACGATTGACCATCGACCGTGGCCTGACGCTTGTCGATGAGAAGTTCTATTTTTAGATGGCGCGTGTCCACCGGCTTGCCCGGCTTGAGCACCCGGCCGCCGCGAACCTCGTCGAAATAGGGGATCGGCTGCGAAAACTCTTCCTGCGTCGGGATGGCGACATTCCAGCGCTTGGCGTCCTGCTCGACGAGGGCCTGGTAGATCGGCTGCGAGAATTTCAGCTCCTCGGTCGTTTGCTCGATGGGCGGAGGCGCCTGCGGCATGGGCGGCGCCGCGGGCGGAGCCATCCCTCCGTAAAGGATGTTCACGCCGATGAAGATCGCGATGACCGCGACCCCGATTTGCGCGAGAACGAGTGGCTTACCTTCCATGTGGTGGCTCTGGCTCCTGTACCGCTACCCAATCGTCTCTGCCCCGCCCAGGTAGGGACGAAGCACGGCGGGAATGTCTATCTTACCATCGGCACGTTGATAGGTTTCAAGAACCGCTATCAGGGTCCGCGGCAACGCCAGACCAGAGCCATTCAGCGTGTGTACGAACTGCGGCTTGCCCTCGGCGTCGCGAAAGCGAATGTTCGCGCGGCGGGCCTGGAATTCACCGAAGTTGGAACAGCTTGATACTTCAAGCCACTCGCAACAGCCCGGCGACCAGACCTCGAGGTCAAACTTTGCCATCGCTGAAAAGGACAGATCACCGGTACACATTTCGACCACGCGGTAGGGCAGCTCCAGACCCTGCAGGACATCTTCGGCATGCCCCAACAGTTGCTTGAGTTCCGCCATCGATCCCTCGGGGCGCACAAAGCGGACCATCTCGACCTTATCGAACTGGTGGCCACGCTTGATGCCGCGGGTATCCCGACCGGCCGCCAATTGCTCGCGGCGGAAACAGGGGGTAAACGCCACGTGTGCCACCGGCAGCGTGGCACCGTCCAGGATCTCGTCGCGATAAAGGTTCGTGACCGGTACCTCGGCGGTGGGAATGAACCAAAAATCTTCCTCGGCGTCGCGGTAGAGGTTGTCGCCAAACTTCGGCAAGTTTCCCGTGCCAACCAGGCACTCGCGGCGCACCATCACGGGCGGCAACACCTCGGTGTAGCCATGTTTTTCCGTGTGCAAATCCAGCATGTACGTGATGAGCGCGCGCTGCAGCCGGGCCCCCGCGCCCCGCAACACATAAAAGCGCGACCCCGAGATCTTCACACCGCGATCGAAATCAATGATGCCGAGCTGGGTGCCAAGGTCCCAGTGCGGTTGTGCGGTGAACTCAAACGTACGGCGTTTTCCCTCTTCGCGCACGGTGCGGTTTTCGCTGTCGTCCTTGCCCACCGGAACATCGGGATGCGGCAGGTTCGGCAACCAGAGCAACTTTTCGCGTAGGGCCTTGTCAGCTTCATCAAGCGCGGCAGCGAGCGATTCCATCTGCGCCTTCAGCGCAGCACCTTTTGCGATCGCCTCCTGACGGGCCTCGGGCGAGGGCGCCTTGCCAATCTCTTTCGACAGCCGGTTTTGTTCGGCCCGCAGGGTCTCGCTTTCGGTCTTGCGCCGACGGAGATCCTCGTCCATGGCGATGACAGCATCGAGATCGACGGTGGCGCCGAGGCGAACGAACTGCGCACGGACCTCGTCGGCTTTTTCACGAATCAGGCGAATGTCGAGCATGAGGGGCGGCAGTGTACCCCAACTGACCCCACCCGCACTGCTTGCGGAGTCCACGGCAGCCGGAAATGGAGGGTGATCGCCCAATGACAATCACCGTGACGGAACGAAGGCCGTTTTGACACATCGCGCGATCCCACGATGAGGCGATGGCGACCCAAAGACCGTCCATGAACGGGACTCGGCCACCAACCTGGACCGGCAACTGTCAGCACCAACCCGGCGCACACGCTGGACCATTGCAATCGAAGCACGGTCAATACCTCGAATATTGGCGCGACCCGAACGATCCCGTTTGGAGGGAATGCAGACAATCCCGAATCGCCCGGCAGAACTGCGAATGGCTATCGCTCTACCAGCGCTCACTTGGCGATAGCTCTGCAGCTATCGTACAAGAGGTCCTGGCGCTCCGGGCGCGCGAAAATTCTTTGAGCGGTCATCGATCACCAACACCCAATCTGCGCCGAAGCCTTCTGCGATTGAGGCAAACTCTTTGCTGCCTTGGTTTGGGAAAGTCCCGATCTTCGTTGCGTTGCCCGTGCGTGGGTTGAACCACCAGGCCGTGATTTCAGCGCCTGAAATGATCCCCAGTTTAAGTTGAATCTTCTTTCCTGTGCCTGCGTACACAAAAGCGTATCCATCGCCGCGCGTGGCCTCCAAATGATCGACGCCTTCCAATTCGTCTTCCAACATTTCAGGAGCAGGAACGCGCGACAAAAATGGGCGTGATTCAATCAAGGCGCGCAGGTGTTGCATTTGATTCGCAGCAGGGCGCTGCAGCGCTTCAGACCAAGTCAAGATCGGACCAATCGTTGGTTTTCGCCCGGGTGCAAACATCTGCCACACGCTGTTGTTTCCATAGGTTTGACCAAGTGCTCCCGCAAACACGTGCCAATACCACCGTTGGCGCGCGTGTGCGTCGAAGGCGTAGCCCCATTGGTTGGAGGTGATCGTGATGGCAATGTCTTCGTAAAGTGGCTCGCCATCCAAGACAGGTTTGATGGGCAGCATGTTGTAGTCGCGACGGATCTTGCGCCAACCACGGGTGCGTTCAACCTGTTGGTGTCCGGTTTGCTGCATGTTGAAATCAAGCCAGTTGTCTTGATGAAAACATTCAGAGGAAGTGCCACCTCCGCGCGGGTGAAACGTCACGAGCAAAGTGTCTGAGCCCGCTGGCATGGCTGCGCCTTTGGTGATGCCTTCGGCCATCGCGCGCCACACCGGTTCGGTGCCAGGGCACACGCGATCGCCGCCCAACACCCAGATCACGCCCTTGTGTGCGTAGCGTTTGCCCAAGAACTCTCCGTAAACTCGTGCGTTTTCTGGAGTGAATATCTTCGTTTTCTCATCGCTAACCCACGCCCCCCACGTAGGCAATAAGCCAACATAGATGCCTCGCTTGTTGGCTTCGTCGATCACGAAATCAACGTGATCCCAATAGTCATAAGCCGCTGCGTTGTCAGGCCTGTTGCCGGGAGTGACCCATGGTTTGGTTGGATCTTTATCGATCAGCGGCAAATCACCGTTTGCGTTCGGATCGACCAACCCTTCTAGTTCCGCCAACGCAACCGCCTGTACAACGTTGAAATGTTGGCGGGCCCTCGTGGCGAGGTAATGAACGGCTTCCTTGCGATCCAGGCGATGGAACAATTCCCACGCGGTGTCAGCCGCATAAAAGAAAGGCTCGCCGCTTTCTGTTACCAAGAAACGTTTGTTCTCACTGACCTTGAGGCGAGGCAAACCACCAGGCGCGGACTCAACCGGAGCGCCGTAAGACATGCTTAAAAAAGCAACCAAGGGAAGGACGTACGTGCAGCGCATTCCCAGGTTATATCAGAACGTATCATTCCGTTCCACGCGGACAAGGGATTCATGGGTCGTCCGGCCGCTCCGGCCGAGGTGGACTTTGGTCCGACCAAAGAGACACCTCATCTAACCGCACCTTGGCCGCCGAGCGGCAGCTAAACCCAGGTAGGGCTAGTCGGCGCCGCACAGCCGGTTTTCGGCCCACCATTCGGAGTATGCCCCGTTGGATTCTGGGATCTCGCGTGTACTAGACATGAGGGTCCATGAAAAACGAAGAGGTACAACGAAGTTTTGGTCGCCTGCGGCCGTACGCCGTTTGCGTTGGTCTCCTTCTCTCGGCTATGGGCTGCGCCGCGCGCGCGGGTAATACGCCTACGGGCGGCACGGGCGCTCAAGGCAACGGCGGCTCTGCCGGTTCAATGGAAGCGGGGAGTATGGGTACCGCGGGTGGTGGCGCGGCGGGTCAAGGTGCAGGGGGCGTCGGTGGCGAAGCGGGCAGTGGTGCTGTAGGCGGTCAGGGCGGTTTGACCGGATCAACTGGGGGTTCTACTGGAACCTCGGTTGGCGGCCAGGGAGGGACAACCGTATTGCCCGCCCAGGTCTGGAAGGTCGAACAGGATGCGCGCCGCGATCACATGACAATGGGTGCCTATCATGCATGCGTCATCGTCGCCGATGGCAGTCCCAAGTGTTGGGGTCATGGTGCCGAGGGTCGTACGACACCACCGGCTGGCTTAAAGGTAGGTTTTCTCGCGGCATCGCACAATGCAACCTGTGCCATCAACCAGGCGGGCGACGGAGTCAAGTGTTGGGGCCCCGGATACCTGACGCGGTCGGTGGCTCCGATCTATTTGGCGCTGCGTCCGCGGCAAACCTGCATCGTCGAAAAGGGTACTTACGATGTGGTGTGTTCGCGCTCTGGCGGTGAGGGGCCAGTACAGGGATACCGCGGCGTCCAGGTCGCAGGTGACGGCGAGCAAATGTGCGCCATTGGCATCGACGGTTTGGTGACGTGCTGGGGTGAAAGTGTTGTCGCCGGCGTGCCCGCAACCGCGCGCGCCTTGCGCATCGCTGTTGGCAGCAGTCACGCGTGTATCGTCAACGACCAGCACAGCGTGCAATGCTGGGGTGCTAACCGTGGTACGTATCCGCAGCCCTCCGCCAAAGCGCGCGATGTGGCGGTGAACAACACAGCCACATGTTTGCTAACCCAGGCGGGCGACATCCAGTGTGGTGGCATCAGTCCGCCGACCCGCAAAGCGGTTGCCATCTACGGCAGCTTCGACGCGTTTTGCGCCCTTGGCACCGACGGAAAACCGTTCTGTTGGGGCTCACGCTTTGGTACGCCGCAAAACCTGGTTGACCACGCCCCGAACGTGAAAGTGTTGGGCTTTTAAGGATCGACTTGAACGGGTCGTTTTACGCACGACAAATCATTTGCCGGCATCACGGGGACCTTCCAGACAGGTCCCTGTACGTTTCCAAGGTCGGTGCGTTTGCCGGTTCGTGGGTCGAACTGTTCGGCGTTGAACGCGCCCTTGGGCAACCGCAAGAAGCCTCGGCCACCACCTGGCAAACGCATGACGTGGCACGGGAGGGAACTCGGGCGGACCAGGGGCTTCGCCAAATTCCGATCGGCACGTTCTGTATCTGGATACCGCCGGTGCACCCGAAAACCGGCGAAATCCGGCACGCGTTACACTTCACGGTCAACAAGACTTCGCACACCGGCCCGGTTTCCACTGCGGGTCTGTGATGCGTTTCGGCTCGACAGCCGTACGTTAAAAAGCGCCAGGGCCGGCCCAAGGCGACGAGGTGAAGCCGAAGTTGATGAGCGCGCCGTGATGGGCGCCCGCCGTTGCATCCATCGCCGCGGCCGTCGCGCCGGTCTGGTCGAGCATCCAGTAGCCTTGCAGCCCAACCGTGTTACCGGGGAGGTGGGTTTTGTAGTTGGCGAGGATCTCGGCGCTCGTTCGCTCGACGCTCCACACACGAACTTCGCTGAGACGACCGGCGTAGTAGTAGAGGGCCGAACTGAAACCGATGTGGCCGTAGCCGAGGCGGAAGTTGGTGTCGGTCTTGAAGTTGGACGCGGTGGGAGGGGAGGCCGCAGCGCTCTCCACGGCGTCGATATAAAGCTTCGTGCCCGCCAGCACGCCGAGTGTTCCGGCAGCGTGATGCCACTTGGCGTCGTTGTAACCGGCGGTCGGGGAGCAGATCTTGGTGACGGGCGTGCCGTACACGTAAAAGCAAACCTTGCCCGCCTCCAGAAAGATAAAACGATCGGCGCCGCCGCCGCGGCCGTAAACCTCGAACATGGCGCCGGTGGGATCGGTCGTGTTGAACCAAACTTCGATCGAGAAGGCCGTCTCGCTGGCCGCGCCGGCGGCGGTGGGAAGCTCGACCACGTCGTTGACGCCGTCAAACACCAGCGCGCCCGGTGGCGTGGCGGCGTCGAGAAGATCGGCGGGCGTCATGGCATCTGCGATCGCGACCGCCGTATCGAACACGGCCGCGTCGAGGTTTGCCGCAATGTCAGGCGCCGCATCGGGCGGCGGGGATTGGCGCGGGTCGTAGTCAGACGAACCCCCATCGAGCAACGGATTTCCAACCGATAGTTCGGCGGGCTCATCGCCGCACGCGACGAAAAAAACCAGTGCGGTCAGGGCGAGTGCGACAGTAGGAACAGCTTGGCGTGGCATCGGCGCACGCTACACCATTTCGGGGTTACCAACAGGACCAGCTACACCACCGTCTACACGGACAATGCGATGAACAGCGCGGTGGCGTTTGCGTGGGGCTGGGTTGGCAGCGAATTCTTCAGCTTCGCGGGTAGGAGTGCCCGATTGCACGACCTCCTTCAGCAATGCCTCGTCGATGTTCATCGTCATACGTAT
>JAWXBF010000122.1:0-9121 GCA_034439895.1 Deltaproteobacteria bacterium | reverse complement strand
GGAATACACCATCGCAACCCCTACCCCACCCAGCAACACCCGGCCCGACACGCCCACGCGCGCGCCGACCCGACCACTCGCCATGACCATTCCAAGGCCGAATAAAGCGAGGGCATTCCCGATAAGCCACGCTTCCGATGGCTCCGGCGTTGGCACCTCCCCGTCGGCCGGCACCGCGCGGACCTGAGCACCCGTGAGCACAAAGCGTCCTTTACCGGGCCACTCGGGCAACGGTCCCTCGGCGTCGACTGCGACAGCAAGCGTGTTGGCCGCATCGTTCGTCACGCGACGCGGATACAGACCCTCGGTGAGGCGCTGCCAGGCCAGGGTGTCGGCTGAAAGCACCGGATCGAGCGACACCGGGGCGCCCTTCGGCAACAGGCGATCAAGCCCCGAGCGCAAGGCCTCGATGGGTAGGCCCGCGAACCCCATTTCTTCCCGACACGCGGCATAGGAAGCCGCGGGCGGCTGGCAAAATCGCAAAGACCGGGCGCCCCACAGCGGCGCGAAAACACTCGGAAGTGCCGCCAGCAACAGTAGAAGGAGCCATGGCTTGCGCAGGGAACCCATTTAACCGGTCGCGTTAAACACGACCGCTCGAATATGACCACAAAAGCCGAAGGGCCGACACCGTGTCCCCGGTCACTGGCAATTTTCTGTGAGATTCTCGGCTTTTACTGGGACTTTACGGCGGCGACGATGCCATTGCGCCACTCTCAGGGTCATTCAAAAGACGATTCTGTCGAAAAGTTGGTTCCAGGTATCTTACTCGGGCACCGTGTAACACATGATTTCCCTACAAGGCATTACCAAGTCCTATTGGCTGGGCGACCGGCCAGTTCCGGTCTTGCGCAACGTGGACCTCACGGTCAACGAGGGGGAAATGGTCGCCATCATGGGTTCGTCGGGCTCGGGCAAATCCACCCTGCTCAACATTCTGGGGATCCTCGATGATTACGACGAGGGCGCCTACACCCTCGACGGCACCCTGATTCGCGATCTCAGCGAGTCGAAAGCGGCCGTCTATCGCAACAAGTTCATTGGCTTTGTCTTTCAAGCCTTCAACTTGTTGCCGCTCAAGTCGGCGGTCGAAAACGTGGAACTGCCGTTGCAATACCGGGGCATGCCGCGCGGCGAACGCCACGAGGCCGCGATGGCCGCCCTTGAAAAGGTGGGATTGACCTCGCGTGCTGAACACTTGCCTTCCGAACTTTCGGGCGGCGAAAAGCAACGTGTTGCGATTGCCCGGGCGCTCGCCTCGAAGCCCCGGCTCATCCTGGCCGACGAGCCAACCGGCGCCCTTGATTCTCGCACCTCGGGACAGGTCATGGAACTGCTTGAACAGGCAAACGACGAGGGCGCAACCATGATAGTGGTCACCCACGAGTCCGACATCGCCGCGCGCTGCAAGCGCCTCGTCCGCATACGCGACGGACTGATCTGGCAGGACACCCGGCAAACACCGATTCGGATCAAGGTACCCGAGCCCGTCGCCGAAAGCGTACCACAGATACCATGACCTGGCTCGATCGATGGCGCGAGATCATGGCCACGCTGGCGCGACGCAAGTTGCGCACGGCGCTGACCGCGTTGTCGGTGGCGTGGGGGATCTTCATGCTGGTGGTGTTGCTGGCAGCAGGCCAGGGATTGTCCAACGGCGCCGAAAATGCCTTTGCCGACGACGCGGCCAACAGCGTTTACGTCCAACCCGGTCGCACCCGCATTGCGCACGCAGGACATGGTCCACGGCGGCGCATTCAGTTGACCAACGAAGATCTCGACTTGCTGGCCAAAGCTGTCCCGGTCGCTGATCGAACGTCGGCACGTTTTCGACCACGAACCGATGCCCGTGCTTCGTTTCGGGATCGGCAAGGTGACTTTCAGGTCAGCGGCGTTCAACCCGATCACCAGTTTCTCGAAAAGACCACGATGGAGGAAGGCCGCTACATCAACGACGCCGACATTGCAGAACGTCGGAAGGTCGCAGTGATTGGACTTGCGGTGGCGCAACGCCTGTTCCGGGATCTCGAAACACCGATCGGGCAAATGATGAACCTCGGCAAGAACCGGTTTCGTGTCATCGGCACCTTCTCCGACACCGGTGAGCAGCGCGAGCAAGAGACCATCTACATTCCGGTCACCACCGCTCAGCTATCGTTCGCAGGCGGAAACCGGATCGACAGCATTGTTTTCTCCGTCGGTGAAACCTCGGTTGAAGAATCCAACGCGCTGGTCGAAGATTTGCAGCGTCGGCTTGCCGAAAAACACTCGTTTTCGCCGGTCGACAAGGGCGCTCTGCGCGTCTTCAACCGGCACGAGTTCTACCAAAAGCTTGGCAAGGTCCTGTGGGGCATTCGCATGTTCGTCTGGCTGATTGGCCTCGGTACGATCATGGCGGGCGTGGTGGGCGTGGGCAACATCATGCTCATCGCGGTCAAGGAACGCACCCGCGAGTTCGGCATGCGCAAGGCCCTCGGCGCGACCCCAGGCTCGATCGTGGCCATGGTGCTGGAAGAGGCGCTGGTCATCACGACGGTCTCCGGGTATGTCGGCCTCGTGGCAGGGGTAGCGCTGGTCGAGTTCGCCAAGCGCATTTTGCCTACCGATACCGGTTTCTTCCGCGAACCTGACGTGAACATTGGTGTCGGAATCGCAGCCACCGCCGTCCTGGTGGTGGCTGGCCTCGCCGCTGGTTTTTGGCCAGCACGGCGCGCGGCGCGCATTAACCCCATCGAGGCTTTGCGCGCGGAAACGTAGCACTGACAACCCATGAACATGGATCGATGGAACGAAGTATTCGAGACACTCCGGCGCAACAAGCTGCGAACCTTCCTGACGGCGCTTGGCGTGTTCTGGGGCGTCTTCATGCTGGTCATCATGCTGGGCTTTGGCCGTGGTCTTGAGACCGGCACGGTGGGATCGCTTTCGGGATGGGCGAAAAACGCGGTTTCGTTTTGGCCGGCCGGGACAACCATGGCCCACGCGGGACACAAACCCGGACGGCGGATCAAGTTCTCGATGGACGACGCCGATCTCGTGCGAGGTCGCCTTGCAGGTGTCCGCATCGTTGCCCCACGCATCACGCAGGGCTGGGGATCGACCCGAACCGTCACACGCGGCGGCAAGACCGAAATGTTTCAGGTATCTGGCGACGTACCCGAATATCGATTTCTGGAGCCGATGGAAATTACCGACGGCCGATTCTTGAACCCGAACGATTTGGCCGACAACCGCAAGGTGGCGGTCATTGGGCGCATGGTGAAAAACGCGCTCTTCCGCGAAGAAGAAAATGCGATCGGACAATCGGTCAAGGTCAACGGCGTGCCCATCACCGTCATCGGTGTCTTCAAGTCGAATCAGGAAGGGGATAGGGCCGAGTGGTTCGAGAACCGGCTGTATTTGCCGCTAACCACCTTCGCGCGCATGACCGGACGGGCCAATGGCGTCGATCAATTTACGGTCCTGTTTGAAGACCAAGTCAACTCGGAAGAGGCCGAGGCCGAGTTGCGAGGCCTCTTGAAGCGCCGCCACGATGTTCACCCTGAGGATGGCGGCGGCATCGACAGCTGGAATCGCGAAAAAGAGTTTCGCAAGTTCATGGGGCTTTTTGATGGCATTGCCGCACTTTCCTGGGCGGTCGGTATCTTGACCCTCATGGCGGGTGTGCTTGGCGTCAGCAACATCCTCATGATCTCGGTCGCCGAACGCACCCGCGAGATCGGCATTCGCAAGGCGATTGGTGCGCGACCGGGATCGATCCTCGCACAGATCGTACAGGAGGCCATGGTGTTGACGGGACTCGCTGGGGGCCTGGGCCTTGTGGCCGGGGTGGGATTGCTGGTTATAGTCAAGACCATCGTGCAATCGATGCCCACCGAAGGCGGCCCAAGCTTTTTTGCTGGCCCCGATTTGGATCTCGGCAAGGCCTTGCTCGCAACCCTTGTCCTCACCATCGCCGGCGGTCTCGCAGGGATCGCACCGGCCCGCACGGCGCTCGCCGTCAAGCCCGTCGAGGCATTGGCCCATGATTAGTCGCGCTCCCGCCCTTTAGGAAAACTGAAACATGCGAAGAAAACGTTCATTCACCCGCAGCCTTCCTCTCCTCATGGCCGCCACCATCATGACCTTGATGGGTGGTACGCTTTGGTTCCTCTACCAAAAGTCGCGCCCCGTGGCGGCCGAGGTGCGAACCGATTCGCCCGAGCTTGCGGACATTGAAAAGAAGACGGTCGCCTCCGGTGCGATTCAGCCGCGACAAGAGGTCGAGATCAAACCGAAGGTCAGCGGCATTCTGCGCAAGCTGCTTGTGAAGCCCGGCGACAAGATCAAAAAAGGCGATCTGCTGGGCGAGATCGAAATCATTCCGGATCCCGTGGGACTCAACGATGCCGAGTTGCGTTTGCGCACGGCGATCCTGCGCGCCGATCGCTCGAAACGAGAACTGGATCGGGTCGCCACCCTCGCGGGTCAGGGCACCTTGCCGGCGGCGCAACTGGATCAGGCCCGTACAGAAAGCGAGCTGGCGGCCGAAGAAGTCTCGACGGCCGAATCGCGTGTGCAGCTGATGCGATCGGGTGCCCTGCGCAAGAGCAAGGGCGCCTCGACCCAGATTGAGTCCACCGTGGATGGCACCGTGCTGTCGCTGCCGCTCAAAGAAGGCTCGTCCGTTATCAATGCGAACAGCTTCAACCCGGGTACCACGGTGGCCTTTGTCGCCAATATGGGTGACATGATCTTCAAGGGGACCATCGACGAGTCCGAGGTCGGCCGATTGAAGGTGGGTATGCCGGTCAAGATCGTCATCGGTGCCCTCAACGAAATCAGCTTCGACGGCACCCTGGAATTCGTGGCACCGAAGAGCCTGGCCAAGGAAGGCACCACCGAATTCGAGATCGAGGCGGCCTTCCGCATCCCCGGTGACGTGATGGTCCGAGCGGGATACAGCGCCAACGCCAACATCGTGCTCGAGGCGCGCAAGCAGGTGATGTCGATCGACGAGGGCTACGTCGTCTTCGAGCGTGGCAAAACCTTCATCGAAGTGAAAGTCGGCCTCGAAGCGGGCAAGGAAAAATACGAGCGCCGTGCGGTGAAGCTGGGTCTATCCGATGGATTGCGCGTCGAGGTGCTCGACGGCGTCAAGAAGGGCGATGTGCTACGAAAGCCCGACCCGTCCGAGATGCCCAATGGTGGCCCCCAGGGCGGACCCGGGGGACGTCGTCGCGGAGGCTGATGGGCCATTGAGCTCTGTCCGCGAGACGCTGCGGTTGGACTTGGACCCGTCCGCAACGTTTAAAAAACTGGGAATTCGACGAAACCCACGAGCTGGACTAACCTTTGTGGCATCTTCTGGTCGCGCCGGGAGTTGATTATCTGATGAGCCGAGTACCATTCGTAAGTTTGATTTTCCGCGGAGCCCGCTTCCAAGGCGGAGCCATGCCGTTGGAGGCACTACCGGAACTGGCAGCGTATCGCGATCTCGTGCTTGCCACGGCCCGCGCGCTTTACCAAAACAGCCACCCAGAGCGACAGCGTCTTCCGAAAGGCTTCGACAACGGCTTGCGTCTGGTTCTTGAGCGGATCGAGGACGGCAGCACGGTACCGATCATATCGCGAGAGCCCGTGATACCGATGTTGTTCCCATTTGATCTCGTCGACCAATTCGAGAACGCACGCGAAAAAGTTCAAGAACTGATTTCTTCTGGCGGCATTGATAGTGGACTTCCAGCGGATTCGGAACGACAGGTACTGGCACGGTTCAACGCATTTGGCCGATCGCTGGGGCGCGACGAATCCATCACCGTCGCACCGCCGGGAAAAAAAGAAGGTGCACTTTACAATCGTGAGATTCGCCGAAAATTGATTCTGAGGACGCAAACAACCTACGAAGCCGCTGTGGACCTAGTCGGCGAGATTCGAGCAGCCGACAAGGACGCGGACATTTTCACCTTGAAAACGATCGATGGCGATCGGGTTCCGATGCACGCTGCGTCCCTGTTTTTGCCTGTTGCTCTCCGTTCCTTGGAGAATGACGGCATTTTGGTTCGTGTTCGCGGGACGGGCGTAATTGGAGTCGACGGGAACGTTCAGAAAATTATCAATACGACGGACGTCAGTTTGGCTGAGGAGGGGTCGGAGCGAGTGTCACTCGGGTGTCCGACTGCGGTTGGCGATCAGGTCGAGTCGTTGCGATCGCTTCCCGACCGTTGGTTTGACGACGATAGTCGCCAGTACGACGCCGGTGCGCTCGAATGGCTGGGTAAGTTGTTGGGCGCGGTGCAGGAAGCGTTTGGCTTTCCCACACCGTATGTGTACCCAACGCCCGAAGGTCAGATCCGTGCGGAGTGGCCGGGATCTGGGTGGGAGGTGATCGTGAATGTTGACCTTCAAAAGAAGGAAGCCACCCTGACGGCCGTGAAATTGGGTTCCGATCGGGTCGAAGAGGATCACGTGGCGTTCACGCAGGCGGGCGGCGAGAGCCGCCTGGGCAAGTTCGTCGTAGAGCATCTTCAAGGTAACTGATCATGTCGGACGACAGTGGCCAGGGGTTGGATGATGGGGATGAACTCCTTTTCCGGCAGATCCATCCAAGTTTTGTTCGCGACGGTCGGCCAACGGGCCAAGCATTCAGACCAACGAAAAAGGACGAGGGAAAGTTGTCGGTGGCCCGATCGACGTTGACCACTGCTGCGCAAGCGTTCCACATGCACACTCGTCTGCTGTCATTGCCTTCACACGGAACCTGGGCAGTTAGCGTGCAGGAGTGCAGTCAGCATGAATTGAAGGTGTTTTCGGATCCCCTGACGGTGCCACCTGAAAAGGTCGCGGACCCGGCGCATGCGTTTGTCGACTTTCGTGGGTTGTCGAACAGCAGGACGGAATCGAAGGCGACGCAATTGCGGAATGAAGCTTTGGTGCGCGGGCGTCTTCATCCCATTGGCGGTGAATGAAGGTTCGAACCAAAGTTCCAAAGAAGCTGGCAGCGGAAATTGAATTCGCAGTGGACATGCGCTGTTGCGTTTGCGAACCAGTTTCCGGTTTGCCCCCACGACCTCGGGCCGGTCAGATCCACCACCTCGACAGTGATCCGACGAATCACAAAGCGGAGAACTTGGTTTGGTTGTGCCTGGATCACCACGAGGAAGCGGGTACAACCGGACAAGCCGCACGCCGTCTTTCGGCGGACGTGATCAGAAAATACCGTAGCGTTTTGCAAACCCGCATCCAGCGAAATCGCGTGGGCTCAAAGATTCAAAATGCACAACCGGGATCCGGGACTGCATTTATAGAGGCCCTCGATGCGCTCGTGGTGTTTGACCTGCGAAAACTTCAGCTTCGAGCAGGAGCAAAATGGGAAACGACGACAGCCGTCCTAGCAGAAACAGCTGGCTATCCAGAGCCGCTCGGTTTTGTTGCGAAACAGGCGATCCTAGATTACTTGGCAGATCTGGCTCGACGTACCCGTAGCCAGATGCCGGTGTCGGTGGCCGAAGCAATTCGTTCCATTGCCATCGCGACGTGTGACCTCTACTTTCTCCACACGCATGCCAAGAAAAAGATAAATAAGTCGGACGGACTGCTTCGTGAAATTGTCGCGGATATCGGAAAGTCCATGGTTTACGATGACAGTCTTTACCTTCGGAGCCTTCCGATCGTCGAAGCTGGAGGCGAAATACTCTGGCGGCTCTTGGCATCTGCGGTGATCATGAAAGATGGAATCCTTCGAAAAGCGGTCCTTGAAGGATTCGATGCCGGCATTGATGGTGCTGCTCGCGGACCTGTAGCGGATGCTGAAAAGGTGTTGTCGACATTCCGCAACCACGGATTGAAGGGTGGCGTTGACTACCCAGTTTTTACTAGGGACCTTGTGTTTCGAATGCTGGACGCACGCACGGCGGCGTCGAAGTAGTCTGATCTGGATGACCCGCCCTCCGATCGGTGAAGCGCCAACGGAAGCAACTCACTCCGATAGAACAATAGAAAGCTGCGCGAGTGGGCGCAACTCGCTTTTTGCCTTCAGACGGAGAGCTGCGACTTGCTTCTTCGGTATTTCGCCCAAGCCCTTTTCGTAGAACTCGAGACGATCGTGCAACATGGTTTCAGCGTGCATTTCTTGATCAACCTCGATGCTCCACTTCAACTTTTTGATTTCGGATAGAACGTCGTTTACCGCGTCGGGGAGATACACTTCGGCAAGAACGCATTTTCGCCCAAAATCCTCGTACAACGGCATAAGCATCTTCCGCCTAGCCTCGACCAACAGGCGGCGATCATTCTGCCGGTTGTTGTCACCAAGCTCGGGTGTTGGATCAGTGTGAATTCTGAATACGGAAGTCGCGAGATCGATGCCGTCCAGCAGGTCGAGCGTTGCAACGAGTACCTCGGCCGCAACGGGGGCGCGCTTTTCAAGGGCGGTTGACCGGAGCCGACTGCTAACCGAAAGATCCGCCTTCAAGCTCTCCAAAGCCCGTGCGTTATCAGCGCCTATCCGCGCAAGGCGGTGCTGGACAATCCAACCGAAAACGCCCGAGCCGAGGAGCGTCGTGACGGCGAATTTCAACCAGTCATCGTTGTTCACGACGCCACACGCCCGGCGGGTTCGCTGGAAACGAGTTCGTTCGCAACTGCCGCAGCGAGCTTCGTCGCTCGTTCCCCGACTTGGCGAAGATGATTTTCAAGCATGTCACAAATCGCCAATAGATGCCCAACTTTGGCCGCTACGATCTTCTGCTCCGCCAGTGGCAGGAGCGGAATGCGCAACGCGTAAATAACTTCTTGGCTTACCTTGAAGATCCCCGCTGTTGTACGAGCTCGGTGTTCAATCTGTTTACGCGCGATGGAACTCGACCAAAAGAACCAGAGCCAGTCGGTATCAAGTAGTCGAAGGTTCGGCCTCGCGCGAATCGCCGTGTCGGGAAATGCTGTGGGTTCAGTCGGTTCGCCGGCGTGATGTACTTGGTACAGATGTCACGCTCAGATAGGGCTCGCTTGTCCAAGGAGGACGAGAATACCTCAAAGTGGCCGAAACCCGGACATAGGATCACCGGTACCCTGTAAATCTATCGATCGACGATAGATTTACACGACCCCATCGCGGCCTTATTCCACGCTCGTGCTGTTGATG
>JAWXBF010000121.1:0-50980 GCA_034439895.1 Deltaproteobacteria bacterium | reverse complement strand
GCCTGGGACCACCACGACAGCCGTCCCACCGGCTCCGCCGGTTGCTGTTGAGCCGCTGGTGCCACCGGTCTTGGAACCACTGGTCCCGCCGGTTGCTGTTGAGCCGCTGGTGCCACCGGTCTTGCCGCTGGTGCCGCCGGTCTTGCCGCTGGTGCCACCGGTCTTGCCGCTTGAGCCGCCGGTCTTGCCGCTGGTGCCACCCTTGGCGTCGCCGCCGCTGTCACCGCCGCCACAGCCGACTGCCGCTGCGCCAAATCCAAAAGCAATCAATGCCACCGTCGTGGCGTACTTCTTGATGTTCATTTTTTTCCCCCTGCAATCTGGCGCGGAGCGACATGCTACGCGCAAAACAATTAATATTCCCGATGTATCCTATTCAAACTCGGGGTTCTGGCAACAGTAAAATCGGACGAATGTGGGGAGGTGTACTGTTTCTGCCTCAAACATCAAGCGCACTACGACGCGGGCGGACAGCTGGCTATGCCCTAAACGCCCCACAGGTGCCGTAGGCTGGACAAATCCAGGTCCATCGCCCATTGCCGCGCTGCGCGGGCCAGTACCAGCGCCCGATCGCGTTTTCGTATGACGGGTCGTCTCGTGAACACGTCGTAGTCGGCGGCTTCGATCTTGTCGAGAATGGCCATCCCCAGAAGCCAAATGATCGTCAATTCAAGGCGCAAATCCTTGCCCACATTGCGCAGAAGCGGTCGCCCGTGCTGGTAGATCGCTCGGGTTCGAGCAACCTGATAACGGATCAGATCGCGCAAGGGCTCGGTTGGACGAAGCGCCTTTACGTCGGCTTCCGTAACACCAAAGTAATGCAAGTCCTCACCGGGCAGGTAGATGTGATCGCGGGCGGCGTCGGCCGCGACATCTTGCCAGAAGTTCGTGAGCTGCAGCGCGGTTGAGATCTCGTCTGCATATTGAATCAACATCGGATCGCGATATCCGAAGAGGGCCAGTAACAGTCTTCCGACTGGCTCGGCGGCGTGTGACGTATACCCACGCAGACGGGCGAAGGTCGGATAGCGCGTGATCTCCACGTCCGAACGAAATGCTGAGAGCAGTTGCTCGAATGGTGGCGTCGACAGGTCGCGCGCCTCGATCGTGCGCGCAAGTGCCACAAATACCGGATGGCTTGCTTCCCCGTGTAAGCACCGATTCAGGTGATTCTCCCACGCATCAAGTGCCTCGATTCGATGCCCCTCGTATTCAGGCTCGTCCGCAAAGTCATCTGCTGCCCGTGCGAACGCATAAACCGACAAAAGATGCGGTCGAAGTTCGGTCGGGACAAAGCGAGAAGCCACCGGAAATGCTTCGTGGTGGGCGCGCGCGAAGGTTTCGCAATACGCATCAGCACGTTCGATGCTGTAGGGGCCGGGGGGCGCGTCCAGCCAGCGTCGCGGCGATGCCCCGAGTCCGCCAGGAACGGTTTGTAGATCAGGCGTCCCCGCGCGTGTCCGCGGAAACTCGATAGAACCTCGCAAGAGTTCCCGAATCATCCGGGCGCTTTCTCGGGCGCCGGTGGAATTCCGGTGGCGCGTCTGTGACATCGCATGTGGCCGCGCTGAATGCCCTCGGTTGCGAGCACGCGCAACGCTGCGAGATTGGACGCCATTCCGGTGGCCCCGACGACCATTCCCAGTTCTCCGGCGCTGCGCGCTCCGATAAGCTTGAGCGAAAGGCGCGCGCCACTGTGGTGGCTCAACGTGCCGCCCACGATGCCGACAGCCATGGGCATTTCGAGAAAGCCCTCAAGCCAGGCTCCGTCGTTCTCGACAAATTTCCAGGTACACAAAGGTCGGTAGATTCCCTTTCGTGCGGCGAATGCGTGTGCACCGGCCTCCACACCGCGCCAGTCGTTGCCGGTGGCAAGTACCACGGCGTCGACACCATTCATGATGCCCTTGTTGTGGGTGGCAGCACGATAGGGATCGTCCTCGGCAAATCGCGAGGCCGAGGCAATTTCGCGAGCAGCCTCCACGCCGTCGATGTCTTCTGCGCCGAGCGCGTGCGCGGGGATGCGCGCACGCACCCGGACGCACCGTCGATCGGTTAGGTTCGACAAAATGCGCAGTCCCGGCCGTCCGCCCGCGATGGATGCGAGCTGTGCTGCGATTCCCTCCGCAACGGCATTGACCAGGTTCGCTCCCATGGCATCGCGACAGTCGATGTAGAGGTGGACTATGAGCCGTCGGTCGGCTGACTTGCCATTGCCACCGGGCGGTATGCGTACTTCCAGATCACGCATGCCGCCGCCTCGCGCCTTCAATCGTGGTACGATTTCATCGGCGGCGATCAAGATGGCGTTGCGTTCGGCTTCGATTCTTGCGCGCGCAAGTGCAAGGTCAGGTACGCTCAGCAGTTCAACCTGGGCCGTCATGATCGATTCGTCGGCTTCGGCGGTAAACCCTCCACCTTCTCGGACCATGCGTGCTGCATTGGAGGCGGCTGCGATGACCGAGGGTTCTTCCACGGCCATGGGTACGGCAAATTCACGTCCGTTGATGAGAAAATTCAGACCGACGCCGAGGGGTAAGTTGTAAATGCCCACCGCGTTTTCTACCAGGCGATCCGCGTCATGGGTCGAGAGGCCACCGGCATTCAGGGTGTGCGCATCTGCTTCTGTCAGATCGTGGCGCGTCTGCAGCTCGTCTTGCCGCGCTCCCAACGGGAGCTTGTAAAACCCAGGAATTCTCATAGTCGTTTGCCGGCGGATTCGTCGTACGGAAACCCAGCCGGTCGCCGACGCCGAATCCCTTGCATATCCACCTGAACGTCTAGCACTTTGATGCCGCTCGGGCAGGTTGATACAAACTCACGGGCCGCATCTTTGCCGGGAAAAAACGCGACGCCGACGTCGCCGCCTCCCGCGCCCGAAATTTTTGCTGCGCCGCCCATGCGGCGAGCGTGGGTGGAGGCCGCCGTCACCGAGGCAGGGACGATGGGCACGTGAGCTGCATTGCCCAGCGCCAAGAGGGTATCGTGTGCCGCTCCGGCAGCTTCGATGATCCCGGCCGAGCGCCCCATGGTGAATGCCTCGGCGAACTGGCGGGCCGCAAGTCCCAGTTCGTCTTGCATCCATCCATAGAGTTGTTTTTGTCGGCGGGCGAGGCCTTGTACAGCCTCGATCATCTCTGGCGTTGCGACGGGTAAACCGGCCTGGAAAACCACAATTTCCAGGGCCTCGGGCGGTGCCAGTTGCTCGAACAAGGGAGGTCCGAAGGCTGCGTTGGTATCCCGCAGACTCTGGGGTCGCTCGAAGCGGACGAATCCGCCGTGAACCGCTGCTGCGATGTCAGCGCCGGAGCCAAGTCCGCCCTGGGCCGCACGGTGTGCATCATCAGCAAGGACATAAAGCGCGTCTCGGTTGTCTTCGATGCCGTAGCCGGCGTATTCAAAGATCGCGCCGACGGTGGCAGCAGCGGTGGCGGCGCTCGATCCAAGGCCGAGCTTGCCGTCGGGTCCCTGGAATTGCTCACTGTTTACCATGACGGATCCGGCCGGCAATGCGACGGCGAGCTCACCAAGGTGCTCGGCGCAGCGGCGAACGGACTCGGCGATGACGCGGGAAGCAGCCGTCCATCCCGGGATGTATTGCCCAACGGCCTGCCGATTCACGGCCATCATGACGGCCGGTGCGCCTTCAAGCACCGCGTATTCTCCGCAGAGGAACAGTTTTCCTGGCGCAACAACGACCGGGGCGCCTGGAAGGGTGGTTCGGGTATTCATGGGGTCGTGGTCAACCATTCGGCGCCCGGTCCGGGTCCGGCCACCATCGTACGCAATACTCCGGGTGTGGTCGCGAGTTTTTTCTCAATGCGGTCAGTGTCTTGCGCCAGACAAAGGGCTTTGACGTGGGGTCCCGCGTCGATGGTGAAATAAACGGGCACGCCGTCCTGCCGTAGGGCGCGGACGGTTTCGATGGCCGCCACGGTGGCCGAATTGAAGTACAGGATCCCGGGGTCGGCGGCGAGTGCGCTTGCGTGCATGCGCAGGCAGCTGCGCTCGGTGGTGCGACCGAGTTCGTGAAAATTGCGGGCGGAAATCGCAGCACACGCAGCCTCGAGATCCGCATCGACCGAAGCGACCCAGGCCGGGTAGT
This sequence comes from Deltaproteobacteria bacterium, assembly GCA_034439895.1. Classification (GTDB taxonomy): domain Bacteria; phylum Myxococcota_A; class Polyangia; order Fen-1088; family Fen-1088; genus JAWXBF01. The sequence goes on along the minus strand of JAWXBF010000121.1, from coordinate 46,875 downwards.
AGGGCGAGGTCTTTTCGGTTTGGGTCATCGCTGCCGTCGAGGACAAGGATTTCTCTGCGCTGCTGGTCATCGCGATGACGAGACGAAGCGGCCAGTCCTCGGCGCCGACGATTGGTTTCGCAACGGCATCATGGCCGTCTTCGGCTTGCCCCGCCGACATGAGCGCGAGCCCTCCAAAGATAGAGCGCGCTGCCGATCCCGAGCCGAGACGGGCGAGTTGCGATAGCTCGTGATCGCTCAGGCGAAGGCCTGCTGCGTGGCTCGCGGCCACCGCAAGTGCTGCGAATCCCGATGCCGACGAGGCCAACCCCGAGGCCGTTGGCACGGTGTTGCTTGTCTCAACCAGTGCCGTCGCATCGAGCTGAGCACGGCTTCGGACCCGGTCCAAAAAGCGGCTGACCCGCGTCCGGAATTTTTCGTCGACAGATTTACCGCCGAGCAACACGATGTCTTCTCGCTGTGCGTCGGTTCGTGCTACGAAAGTGACCTGCGTTTCGGTGCCAAGCTCCGCCAATGTCAGTGATAGCGAACCCGCAGATGGTAGGTTCAACTCCGTGTCACGCTTTCCCCAGTACTTCACGAGGGCGATGTTGGTGCCTGCGCGGGCGCGCGCGCGGCCGACGGTTGCAGTGCTCATGTTGAAAACCCGATTTCAGTCGCAAAACCCTCGAATCCCTCGCTCTGCCAGGCTGCAAGCACGTCCTGACGATGGGACGGCGCAAGCGCAATCACGGCTCCGCCACCGCCCGCGCCAGTCAACTTGGCGCCGATGGCACCCGCCGAGCGGGCGCTTCGCACCAGCGCTTCCAGTTCGGTCGTTGAAACACCCAGGCCACTCAACACGCCGTGCGCCATGTTGAACAGTCGTCCAAGTCCGTCGACGTCGCCGTTTTCGAGGCACTGGACGCCAGCTTCGGACAGCGCGCCGAGTGTTTCGATCATCCGATTGGCCACGGGGGTAACGCGACACAAGCGTGTGACAGATTCGACGAGGGTCGAAGTTTGCCGTTTGACGCCCGAAAATCCCACGCACAGCTTGACCGGTTGACGTACGGCAATCGGACGCCAGCCGGTTTCGCGGGAAAATCGTCCCACGCCTCCCGATGTCGCAGCGGCCGCATCGATTCCAGATGGGTTGGCGTGGAAAATACGTTCGGAGGCGAGGATTGCGGCGTCGATGCGCCCGCCGTCTCCATCGATCGACAGTGCGCGGGCCACGGCGACAGCCATCGCGGCCGAGCTACCAAGTCCAGCCCCTCCGGGTAGATCCGGGACGATATCCAGATCAAAGTTGTCGGCTCCCAGGCTCTGCGCGATGGCATTGACGGCATCGCAAACCGGATGCATTTCTGTTCGATGCAACGACACCATCCAGGGGGCTATCGTGATGCGACCGACTCCTGGCGTTGCCTCGGCCACGATGCCCCTGCGAAGTCCGGCAGCGAGCGCAGGTTGTCCAAAGACGACGGCGTGTTCACCCAGCAAGATAACCTTGCCATGTCCGAATCCGCGTGTGCTACGAATAGCCTCCGTCATGGCGATGTCGATGCACCCGGCGCCTGCGCAAGCCACGACGCGAGCTCACCCGTGATCACCCGCGGGGCCGTCCGCAACGCCGCAGCGCCATCCGCGCCGCACAACAGGGCCGCAGCCCGGATGCCGGCGATGAGTCCCGTCAAATAGGTTTTCGCGCCGTCCGCACCCTGTTCGTGATGGGATCGCAACACGGGTTGAGCCACGCCCACGACGTGTGCCCCCAGTGCCAGCGCGCGCGCGGCGTCGAGGCCCGTGCGGATGCCGCCCGACGCCACCAGGCTTGCGCGTAGCCCCAAGCTTGCGGACCATGCGAGCGCGGCAGCGGTTGGAATGCCCCACTCACGCAAGTCCTTGCCTACGGCGTTTTCGGGCGTTGAATTTGCAGAGCGCTGCGCTTCGACTGCAATCCAGGATGTCCCACCCGCGCCCGAGATGTCGATGGCGGAAGCACCGGCGCGATCCAGGCTGCGGGCAACCGATGGCGAGATCCCACACCCGGTTTCCTTCACAACGACGGGCTTGCCGAGCTCGCCGCAGATTCGCTTGACCGTCTCGAGGCCACCGCGAAAATCCCGGTCGCCGCCAGGTTGCGCCAGTTCTTGTCCCGGATTGAGATGAATGCAGAGGGCGTCGGCCTCGACGCGATCAATGGCGGCGCGGACGTCAGCCGTTTTCATTTCGGCAAGTTGCATCACCCCGAAGTTCGCCAGCAGAAACACATCGGGCGCCGATTTACGAACCGCATAGGTGGAAAGCGTCTCCGGACGAACCACCATCGCGCGCATGCTGCCAAGGCCGAAGGGGATCCCGAGTTCACCGCAGACGCGGGCCAGGTCGCGATTGATCGACGCCGCCTCGTCGGTGCCACCGGTCATCCCGGTCACCATCAAGGGCGCCCGGATGGTCTGTCCCAGAAAAGCGGTGTCTAGTTGCAGGTCTCCGTGATCCCGTTCCGGAAGCGCGTTGTGGACAAGGTGAACGTCGCCGAGGAGCGTCGGGCGGAGGTAGGCACCTTGTCCGACAACAGCGATTGCGAGGTGGTCGGCCTTGCGCTGCGTGATTCCTTCTTCAGGCATTGGGTTTTGCCAGTCTATCTTGCCTTCTACTGAACAGGTGAATAGGATTGGGATAATGTCGACATCCACCTTGATTTGGGCGCTCGTTTCGGGCGTTTTGGGTTTGTCGCTTGGCGCTCTGGGATTTGGGTGGTTTTTCCGCGCGCGCGCTCGCTTGCGGTTGCTCGAACGTGAACAGGTCCTCGCAGATGAGATGCGCGCCACCGTGGGTCCGTTGCAACAACAGCTTGCCGTGGTGCAAGCCTCGCTGTCGGATCACCGCTCGATGTTGCAGATGGCTCGAAGCGATCTCGCCGCCCAGCAACAACTTCGGATCGAGCTCGAACGCGAGCAATCGGCACTCGCGACGCGGGCGGAACTTTTGCAAAAGAACCTCACCGACCAACAACAGTTGCTGGATACAGCTGAGATCCGTTTCCGAGAAACCTTCCGTGCGCTGGCGTCCGAGGCGCTCGCGGGGAACAACGACAGCTTCCTCAAACTTGCTGGCGAATCCATGACGGTCGCGCGCAACACCGCTGATAATGATCTGGAAAAACGTCAGAACGCGATCGAACAGATCGTCGGTCCGTTGCGTGAAACCCTCGCGGCTGTGGACAGCAAGATCGCCGTGCTCGAAAAAGATCGTCAGCACGCCTATGGTCGATTGACAGCGCAAGTCGAAAGCATGTCGGCCACACAACAGCGCCTTGAAGGCGAGACCGCACGACTGGTCCGGGCGTTGCGTGCACCCGCCGTGCGCGGTCGCTGGGGCGAGATCCAATTGCGCCGCGTGGTCGAGCTGGCCGGCATGCTTGAACACTGCGATTTCACCGAACAACAGACGCTTGCAGGTCCCGATATTGACGATGCCCGACAACGCCCCGACATGGTGGTGCACTTGCCGGGTGGTCGCCACGTCGTGGTGGATGCCAAGGTACCGCTTGAGGCATATCTCGATGCGATGGCCTGCGACGACGAACAGGCCCGACAGTTGCGACTGCGCGATCATGCAGCACAGGTTCGCGCGCACTTGATCAAGCTATCCGCAAAGGCCTACTGGGAACGGCTATCGGGTGCGCCGGAGTTTGTAATTCTGTTTTTACCGGGCGAGGTTTTCTACAGCGCTGCGCTCGAATCGGCGCCGACGCTCATCGAAGAAGGCGTCGGCAAGCGCGTTTTGATAGCGACACCCACCACCTTGATTGCGTTGCTTCAGACGATCCGCCTTGGTTGGCGTGAAGAGCGTCTGGCCGAAAATGCGCAGAAGATAAGCGAACAGGGCCGCATCCTGCACAAGAATCTGGTGACCTTCGCCGAACACTGGGCAACGCTCGGCAAGACCATCAACAAGGTGAACGATACCTACAACGCGGCGGTTGGATCGCTTGAAAAACGCGTCCTTCCTGCTGCCCGCAAGCTGGAAGATCTGGGCGCCGGAAGTCAGGAAACGATTCCGGAACAACTCACGTTGACCGTTCGACCACGACTTGTGGCGGGAATCGCCGGTCGGAACGCCGATGACGAATCCACCGATGCTGGTGCTGCGATTTCCTCAACACCCTGAGCGGCACCGTGCGCGAAGATGCGTTAAGCTGATGAATTCATGGCGGACCCGAAATTCATCGAGCAGCTCAAGTCGATCGTGCTGCAACGGATCTCGGACGATGATCTGATTTTGCCCCCGTTGCCCTCGGTGGTAACGGCTGCCCGGCGCGTGATTCAATCGGGCGGGTTTGACCCCGATGCGGCTGCCCACGCCCTTGAGGCCGATCCGCTGGTGGCGGCGCGGTTGCTGCGACTTGCGGGTAGTTCGGCATATGCGGGCAATGGTCCGGTCATTCATTTGCCTGGCGCTGTTCGGCGGATCGGTCAACGCACGCTGGCCGCGTTTGTGGATGAGGTAGCCGCCGAGACCGTTTTTGTTTCTCACGATGGTGGCATCAACGAAGCCGCCCAGGGCTACTGGGAGCACCTTGTTGCGACCGGAATGGTGGCTCGCGACCTTGTGATTCGTTTGACCAGATCTGGACAAGAGAAAGTTGCGGAAGCCGCTTACCTGGCGGGTTTGATTCACGACATCGGCAAGCCGGTGCTCGCCTCAATGCTCCTCGACGTCGAGCGCCGCGTTCGGAAAGACAACCCCTCGCAGGGGTGGCTGCGAACGGCGGACTTCGTCGAACTCGTTTCGTCTGCACATCGAACGGTGGGCCTGCTGGTCGCGGCGAAGTGGGAGTTCCCCTCGATCGTAAGGCGCGCCATCAGCGACAACCAAACGTTTGAGACCGAAGAACCTTTTTCAGTCCCAAACGTGGTGCGATTGGCCAATGCGCTCTGCAAAAGTCAGGGTCTCGCGGGCGGCGCGGTTGATATGGCACGCGAGGAACAAATCATCGTGGCTGGCGCCAATCTCCTCAACGTTCAACCTGAAATTTTGGACGAGGTTTGCGACGACCTGCGCGGGCGGGTGGCGGCTCGACTCGGCTAGCGGCGGATTTTGCCTCCGGATCGATCGGATTGGCGCATTCGGCGTGCAAGCGACAGGTCTTGCAGGAGGCGCCGCGCCACGCAAAATCGAAGAGCGACTGCAGTTCGTCGAGCATCAAGTCGTCCGTGGTGATGATACCAAGCTCGAAGTTGCGCCGATTCTCATTTTTTGCGCCAAGTCCGGCACCGGTGAAATTGGCGCTGCCCATGTAGGCGCTCTGTCCGTCGACGATGACGGTTTTCAGGTGGACTCGCGGGCACATGCGCATCTCGAATCGGCCCGTGATGCCGCGCGGAGGATCGGCAAGTCCTGTGCGTCGTTTGAGATCGGCCGCGAGGGGGCGTGACGGCGGCGAGGCGTGTAGAAGCCGTATTTCAACGCCCTTGGCGATGAGCCTCTCAAAGAGTACGAGCACGGAGGCGAAATTGTTTCGACCGCGGCCTCCACGTCCGACGCCGGGCAAGACGCCGGGGATGGCGACCATCAACTGCTTGAGATTGGCGGTGGCAATCCAGACGCTGGTCTTGGCGCCGGCGATGGCTCCGACGACGGCGTCGGTGTGTCCACTTCCGGCCACAAGCCGGATCGGTACATTGCGCTCCTGTCGGACGAAATCAGCCGGTGATGACATGGCGGGCGATTACCACCGATTCGTTGTGCGCGAACAGATGTCCAGCGGGCCTCGGGAAGGGGAACGAGTAGGCTTTTTCGGGGACAAGGCCTAGGTCACGGGCAAGTAGATGCAATCCGCCGAGACTCACAAACTCGCGATGGGTGGGATCGGATTGTTGTCCTCGTTCTTGCGGAACGATCAAGACGACTCGACCATTCTGTCGTACGTATCGCAGATACTCGCGCAACAGTTCGCGTGCTTTTGCGCCGGTCATGTGTTCGATGACGTGGGCGACGAGAAGGCTATTGAATCGTCCGAGGGTGGCGTACTCGGATTGTTTAAAGCCTTCGGGTGTAAAGGCGGTGAGACCCCGTTCCTTGCAACGGGCAATCGCTTCGCTGCTGTGGTCAATGCCGACGCCGTTGCCTTTCAGGTGGCGCAGGTTGCGTCCGACACCACATCCAAGATCGAGCACAAAGCCAAGTTCGAGTTTTTGCAGATGCCAGCGATAAGGCCGCTGCACATCCAACAACCGCTTCCACCAGACGTCGCCTAGACGCATCAGGCGTTCCGCGTAGGCAGGATCGCTGGTCTCGATGGCGGACACAGGGGTGGGGGAGGGGCGTGTCAATCGGCGTGGAGTTTAGCATCCTGGTGCTACCCCGCCCTGAACCCAAACCGCCGCCCGAGCTTCAAGCACGACCGCAAATCTCGAACGCCCGCCGACGGCGTGCTGTCGAATAGCGACGCCGCAGCGACACAGACTCCCTGCTCGAGGCACGCCGAAGGCGCTTTTCCGTCGTGGGTTGCCGCCAGAAATCCGGCAAGAAACGCATCGCCCGCGCCGTTGGTCCCCACAATGTTTTCCGACGGCACGCGCACGCTGCCATGCCAGTGCACCTGGCCATCGGCGGTCAGTGCCACCGCTGCTTCCGCCGCATGAACCACCATGCACAACCCGCGGCCAATCTTTCGCATTTTGGCGGCAGCCTTCTCGATCGCGTTTTTGTCCAGCTTCCCTTGTTTGGAGCGCGTGGGAACGCCCGTCAGGATCTCAAGTTCGATCTCGTTGCAAAAGAAGTAATCAAGGTACGGTAACGCTGCCTTCGTAAGCCGCGGCAAAGCGCCCGTTCGATCGGTGACCACGTCGGCCGCCGTGCACATTCCCCGCTTGCGCGCCTCGGCCAGTAGCCTGGCTCCCCTGGTTCCGAATCGGGAATCCGCGGCGTCCATACACGCCAGCAATCCGATGAATCCCAGGAAAAAGATCTTCGCTCCGCTCGCCTTCAGATCCAGAACCTTCGGTGCAAATGCCGCATTGGCCCCCGGATGGTGAAAGATGGTTCGACGTCCCGTTCCGCTCTCCGTCAAGATCTCGCTGTATGACGTTTGTTTATTCGTCGCACGATGCAGTTGCTTCGTGTTGATCTTGAGCCGCTTGCACTCGGCGAAGATCCAGTCGCCGTCGGTGTCCCGTCCGACACATCCGGCCGCCGCGATCGGAAATTTCACGCCCATCCGTGCCCAGTCACAGAGCGCATTGAAGGGCGCACCGCCATTCGCATGTTTCGTCGACAAAATCGCTGCGCAGTCATCCTGCGGCGGATAGCGATCGATGATTGCGACCCTGTCGATGATGAAGTTGCCAGCGGCAAGAATTCCCTGGCGTTTGTCTTGCTTCTTTGTGGCGGTTTTCATGCACGATCGCCTATCAATCGGTAGCGGGGCTCGGCGTCTTCTTCGATGGGCGGGAAGCGACCCACGTTCGGATCGGCGAAGTAATTATCGTTGTCGTCGTCGTTGGCCGTCGAGACCTCGCCGATTACACATTCGGCAGAAACCGGCCAGAAGGCGTGGAACATGCCCCGCTCGATTGTAATACGACTTCCCGCTGCGATCGGGATCGATTGTCCACCGAACGCCGCCACCGGCTTGCCGTCGATGCGCACCGTGAACGGGTGATCTTGTGCTTTTTCCGGACGTCCCGGCCAAAGCTGGATCACGAAGGCACCGCTGCGGCAGATGATGTCTTCCTTTTTTCTGGCGTGGCAATGGCAGGGGGTGATCATGCCTTCCTGTGCGTACATCAGCTTCTCGCAGTATTCCGGCTCGACCGCCAGATTGATGAGCACAAGGCCGTGGCGTCGATGGTCACCGAGCCCAAAGTCGGTGACATCCCATTGCGGCTCCGGTGGCAGCACCCAGCCATTGGCGCGGAAGCAAGTCTCCGCCTCTGCCAGTAGCTGGTTTACCTCACTGCGCTTCACGCGGAGACTCCTGCCAGCGTTTCGAGCGCCACGACCGATTTCTCGCGGTGCGACTGCATCGCAGCTGCGAACAGATCGTGAGAGAACAAGGCCTCTTCAACCGTGACACAGCCCAATCGGTCGCCAAGGACACCCGCACGTTCCGCAAGGAAGGCCGCCCACATCTGCTGGTAGCAGTCTGGAAAGCCCGCCTCGAAGATGCCGCCAGTCGAGACCTTGAAGGGCGTTTGAAAGCCCATGTCGATACGGCTCCACGATTGATCGGTGCCGCGCCGTTCGAAGGTTCGGAAGGCCTTGGTGTCGCTACTTGAGAACTTGACTGCGCCTTCGGTGCCGTAGGCTTCGAAGAGCCAGTTATTCGTATCACCCGGTGATAGGCGCTTCATTTCGATGCGCATGGGCACCTCGTGACCACTCACCCGGATGTCGGTGTTGAGCAAGGCGTTGTCCCAGGTGTCGCAGGCAGCCATGCCGCCCTTGCCATCGGGACGCTGGTCATAGATCTTTGTCAGCTGCGCATGGACTCGGACCGGGCGCCAGCCGAGCTTGACCGGCACGTGCAAGGGGTGCAATCCGAGATCGGCCAGTACGCCGAGTTCACCGCAGCGTTTGGCTTGACGTTTCCAGTTGATGGGCTTGCTCGGATCCATGTCGCTCGAATGGTTAAACGCCGATCGCACCTCGATGAGTCGCCCGAGCGCACCGGATGCAGCGTATTGCCACGTGCGGTACATCGCGGGCAGGAAGGGAAACTCGGAACTCACCCGCACAAACCGCTTCGACTTCTTGACGGCAAGGGCGATGTTGTTGGCCGCCTGTCGATCGATTCCGAAGGGCTTTTCGGCAAGCAGATCTTTTCCGGCGTCGACGCAGTCGATGTACATGCGTTCATGAAGATCGTGCGGCACCGCGATGTAGACGATGTCGACATTCTTGTTGTCGAGCAGCGCCCGATAGTCCGTTGCGAACTGGGTAACCGTGGGAACGCGACGAAACCAGTCGAGCACGCCCGGCACGGCATCACATACCGCGACCAGTTCAGGGCGGTCTGGCAAGGGCTCAAGCACAAACCAGCGCCCAATAGCGCTTGCGAGTTCTCGTCCCATGAGGCCGCCACCAATGATGCCAATTCGTACGGTTTTTTCCGACATGTTCATTGCCCTAGCGAGAGAGAAATACGGCCGCTTTTTCCGGTGTTGCGTTTTCGTGCACGATCGACATAAGCGCGCGGGTCATGCCCGCAGGATTCGCGTGCTGAATGATGTTGCGACCGTAGACGATTCCGGCAGCGCCTTGTTGCATGAGGGCGAAGGTGCGATCCAGGATCTCCTGGTCTGACGCCTTGCCGCCGCCCCGAACCAGAAGCGGAACGCGGGCGGTCTTCACGACGCGATGGTAATTCGACACGTCGTCCGTCGGATCGGCCTTGATGATGTCGGCTCCCAGCTCCGTCGCCTGACGAACGAGCGGCAAAATTTTATCGATATCGCCATCCACCATGTAACCACCGGCGACTGAATTCGGCTTGAATACCAGAGGTTCGATCATGAGCGGCATCGCGTAGCGATCGCATTCGGGCTTCAGCCGCAAGATATTTTGGATGCACTGGTCTGTTACCTCGGGTACACCGGGAATGCGGAACAGGTTGATGACGACGCAGGTTGCGTCAAGTCGCACGGCCTGCATCACGGGCTCTTCGATCATGCGTGTGAAGGCAACCTTCGGCAGTTCCTTGCCGTAAACATTGGCGACGTCGGTGCGCAGGACCAGGGCGGGTTTTTGCTTCCCGGGAATTTTCTGCAGGAGCTCTGCCTGGCCCACGGTCAACTGAATCGCGTCGGGGTTGGCACTGACAAGTTTCTCGACGGCGGCTCCGAGGTCTTCGATCCCTTGCAGGAATGCGAGTTCGTTGAAGAAGCCGTGATCGACGGCAACATCGAAGCACTTTTGCGAGCGTGGATTGAACAATCGATTCAAGCGGTATTGTTTCATGACTGAATTTCTCCTAAACGTGGCGGGTTACATCGGGGCGCGCACAACCTGCGGCCCAGCCTTATTCACTGTGGATACGGTGTTGCGATCGACCGAACCTGCGGTGATCCAGAACTGAAAATCGCGCCAGTCCGCGAAGCGGATGAGACTGGCGCGCGCCCATTTCGAGGCGTCGGCCACCAGGATCCGCGTTCGTGCGTGTGCAATCAGCCCACGCTTGATTTCGGATTCGGAGAGTTCCGTCGTGCTTGGCCCCGAATCGTCCAATCCCGATGCGCCCAGGATGGCGTAGTCCGCGGACATGCGTTCGAGCCAGGCCAAGGTAAGGGATCCGACGAGGGCACCGGTTACCCCTCGCACCTCACCGCCGAGGCAAATGACACGGGCCGCAGCCTGGCGTGCCATTTGTGCAAAGGCGATCGAGTTTGCGAGGATCGTGAGATCTCCTCGGCTCATCAACGCCCGGCCAACCTCGAGGCATGTGGTTCCCGAATCGAGAAAGACGGTGGCCTTGTCGGGGATTCGTGCTGCGGTTTCGGCAGCAATCGCGCGTTTCTCTGATCGAGACGCCTTGCTCTTCTCTTCGTGAGTCGGCTCTCCCTTCAGGTAGGCCGGATGCACGGCACCACCGTGAAAGCGAACCACGCGCCCGACGCCCTCAAGCTCGGCAAGATCACGGCGCAAGGTCGCCGGCGAGATCTCGAGGCTCGCCAGAAGTTCGGCGTTCGATAGGCGTCGCTTTTTCTCAAGGAGGACGACGATATTTTCCTGACGCTCGTTTGTGAACATATGTGAGCGAAACGCTCATATGCAAGATGCGCGACGTGGCGCCAACTGTCAAGCACCCATCGGAGTGCGCGCTGTGTCATCGCGGGTAAAGCGCCGCAACGCTGTTAGGATGGCAAGATGGCTAAAACCGTCCGCGCACCGCTTCCCATCCGGGTCAAGCCCGATAAGTCCGTGAAGCTCTCCAAGATCGATCCCGGCTCGACCGAGGGTTTGAACAAGGAAGATGCGTTGCGAACGCTGACGCAAGACGCCGCCCGCATCGCCGAGTTGCAAACCTTGATGTACGCCGAGGACAAAAAAGCGTTGCTCGTGGTGCTGCAAGGCATGGATACAAGCGGCAAGGATGGCACCGTGCGCGCCGTATTCGCGGACGTGAACCCGACGGGCCTTGAAGTCGCTTCATTTGCTCGCCCTTCCGAGGAAGAGACGGATCACGATTTCCTGTGGCGCATTCACAAGAAGTTTCCGCGCTACGGCAACATCGGTGTCTTCAACCGCTCGCACTACGAAGATGTGTTGGTAGTGCGCGTTCGAAAGCTGGCAGACGAGTCGGTCTGGCGTCCGCGCTTCGAGCAGATCAACGCGTTCGAACAACTTGCGAACGACCTGGGGTATCGCGTGTTGAAGTTCTTTTTGCACATTAGCCGCGAAGAACAAAAGGTGCGCCTGCAAGAGCGGCTTTCCGACGATCGCAAGCACTACAAGTTTCGACCGAGCGATCTCGAAGATCGAGCGCTGTGGGACGATTACATGGCGGCCTACGAGGACGTGTTGCAACGCTGCTCAACCAGGACCGCGCCGTGGCATATCGTGCCAGCCGATCGCAAGTGGTACCGAAACGCACTGATTGCTGCCGCCGTCGCGCAAGAACTTGAATCGATGAAGGTGGAGCGACCGAAGGCGATCTACGATCCTTCAGACTTCGCGATCCCGGACTGATTCTCGAAAACCAAAACGGCAACGGGGTTTGCACCACCGCTGCCGTTCATGAGGACGCGATCAGGATTAGCCGAGGTTTTTCGCTGCGAATTCCCAGTTGATGAGATGCTTCACGAAGGTCTCAATGTAGTTCGGTCGCGCATTGCGGAAGTCGATGTAATACGCATGCTCCCACACGTCGCAGGTCAGAAGCGGTTTTTGGCCGGTGCGCAGAGGGCAATCGGCGTTGCCGGTCTTCGTCACCTTCAACTTGCCACCGTCCGATACCAACCAGGCCCAACCCGAGCCGAACTGTGTCTTGGCGGCCTCGCTGAACTCGGCCAGGAACTTGTCGACCGAGCCGAAGTCCCGGTTGATGGCTTCAAGCAAGGCGCCAGTCGGCTGACCACCACCATTGGGTTTCATCGAGTGCCAGTAGAAGGTATGGTTCCAGATCTGCGCGGCGTTGTTGAAGATGCCGCCTTCGCTGGTCTTGATGAGGTCTTCGAGGGACTTGCTGGCTTCCGGCTTGTCCTTCGTGAGATTGTTGAGGTTGGTGACGTAAGCGTTGTGGTGTTTGCCGTGGTGAAACTCGATGGTCTCGGCGCTGATGTGAGGGGCGAGGGCGTCTTTGGCCCAGGGAAGTGCGGGAAGCTCGAATGCCATGGTAGGGGGTCCTTTTCTCGAAAGAGTGATGGAAAAGTGGAAAACCGGAGGCCGAGGATAGCAGCGTCTGAGTGCCCGTGCTAACCGTCCTTCGTGACGTCCATCCGGTCCGAGAAAACCAAGAACTTGATGCCCGCCACGGACCTGCGCAAACGCCTGCGGGCAGCCGGGCATGACCTGTCGGCTGTGGTACAAATCGGCAAGCTGGGCGTCAACGAAGCCGTGCTCAAGCAGGTTGGTGGCGCTCTCACCGTGCACGAGCTCGTCAAGGTCAAGGTGAACAGCGAATGTCCGTTGTCGCGTTTTGAGGTCGCCGAACAGCTGGCGACGATTCCGGGCGCATCGCTTGCGCAAATTATGGGTGGTGCCATTTTGGTGTATCGGCGGGATCCGAAGAAGGCGCGCTTCGAGAAGGTAAAATGAAACTCGAAGAACTCGAGCGCATTCGCGGCATTGCCGTTGGAATCGCCGAAGAGGCGGGTGCATTGCTCCTCTCCGGCTGGCAAAGCCGGCCGGTCTCGAAGACCAAGGCTGCACACAACGATATCGTCACCGATTACGACCGGCGCGCTGAAGAACTGGTGGTCACACGATTGCGTTCTGCTTTTCCGACCCACTCGATCGTGGGTGAAGAGGGTGCTGCTGTTGGTGATACGAAAGGCGAGTGTGTCTGGTACGTCGACCCGCTCGACGGCACCATGAACTTCGCGCACGGATTGCCCTTCTTCGCGGCTGAATTGGGTCTGATGGTCGGCGGTGTTCCCGCCGTGGGGGTCGTCGTGGCTCCCGTGCTCGGCTGGACGTTCTCGGGAACGGTCGGCGTAGGGGCGACCCGTAACGGTGAAGTGATTTCTGTTTCGCGTGAAGACACGCTCGGTCGCGCCCTGATCGCCACCGGCTTTCCAAGCGTTCCTGACGATCCAACCGCGAACGTCGCCGAGTGGGTGGCGTGTATGAAGCAAACCCACGGTCCACGCCGCCTGGGTTCTGCTGCCCTCGATCTCGCTGCTCTCGCCTGCGGCTGGTTTGACGTGCATTTCGAGCGCAACGTGGGCCCGTGGGACATCGCCGGTGGCGCCGCAATTGTGATGGCGGCCGGTGGTCAGGTGACCGACTACGATGGCGGGAAATTCGATCCCCGCACGGGCCGAATCATCGCGAGCAACGGTGTGCTACACGCAGATACGGTCGCGATGCTAGGGGCGGTTGAACAACGCACCGGATCGATTTGACTGTGTTGTGGAGGCGCCGGGAATTGCACCCGGGTCCGCGAGCGGTCTATATGCATTACTACGTGTGTATCCGGCGATAAGGTTTTCGTCCTCGGGTTCGCTCGCTGGCCAACATCCCAAAGCTTATCCCTCCGAAAGAGTCGTCTACGTCGTCAGAAGGTCACCGACGCAAACCAAGCCCGCTAATTGTCCGCTTCCCCGGGCCGCAGGCAACTCCCAGGTTCGCGGTCTGGTTCAGTTTTTTAGGCTGCCAGAGCAAACGAGTTATCGTTCGCTGTTCGTTTTTTGCCCATTTTTACGAGGCCATGGGCGCCTCGACACGCAACACACACTTTCCGATCTCCCGTCGAAACTAATTCGCCCCCAAAGATATTCAGTTTTCAAGTTTGCACGGCCCTTGCGAGACGCACTCGCCAACCATAGCAAGCCTGGGGTACCCTGGCACGTCGGATGTCGCTTCTCTTCATCATCCTCGTCGCGTCCGCCCCCTCCATGGGGTTGATGACCTACTTCTACTGGCGCGATCGCTACGAGCGCGAACCCTTGCATCACGTCGTAGCGGCCTACCTGCTGGGCATGTATTCGATGATTGCCGCACAGGGCATCGCGTTCTGGGCCGCAGACGTGGTTCCGCAATTGTGGCTTGAACCCCGTACCGAGTTCACACGTCTGTTTGACGCGTTCGTTCTTTCCGGATCTGTCGAGGAAATCTCAAAATTCGTCGTGTTGGCCGCGGCAGTTTACCACTGGGACGAATTCGACGAACGACTCGACGGTTTGGTTTACGGTGTTGCGATTGCGCTCGGCTTTGCGACCCTTGAAAACTTCATTTATCTGCAGAAATACGGCCTTGCGATAGCCTGGCAACGCGCGGTTTTTGCTGTTCCCGCTCACGCACTTTTCGGTGGCACGATGGGGTACTACCTCGGCAAGGTTAAATTCCCGAAACCGGGTCGACCGCTGATCCCGTGGATCAACCGAGGCTTGGCGCTCGGTCTGCCCGTGCTCTTTCACGGCCTTTACAACTACGCTTTGGGGCACCGACTCGACTGGAAAATCTGGGCCGCCGTGGTGCTGCTTTCGGTTGGATTTTGGCTTTTTGTTCTGCGCCGGGTGTACCGGGCACAACGGGCGTCGCCGTATCGTCCGAGAACCATTGCACCTTTTGTCCATTCCGACCCCGGGCGAAAACGGTAGCGGGTCGCAGCATTTTTTGCGGTACAATATCGAGGCAATGAATAGAAACGTTCTGTATCGGGGTGTTTTCGGGGCAAGTCTGCTGGCACTCTTGTCAGTGTCGGCGTGTGAAAAGCAGGCCGCAACGCCTGTTGCGAGCGCGCCGTCTGAACCGGCGCCAGCCGCCGATCCCGCGTTTGATTCCAAATGGAAAGATCTCGCGCAGCAAGGCGTCGAGGCTCTTTACATCGAGGACGACAACGGCGAAGGCTTGATGGGAAACGTACGACGCGCATCCGATATGCGTCCTGACCCTGCGAGGGACGAAGCGATGGCTGTCGAGCAGGCGACGCTGCCTGATGTCCCTCCCGGTGCGCTGGTTCAGTCAGTTATCCGACGTCAGATGTCGGCGGTAAAGGGTTGCTACATGTCGATGAGCCGCTCGGGTCCTGTCCGATCGGGCAAGGCAATCGTGACGTTCGGCATTGGTGCCGATGGTGCGGTCTCGGCCGTCAAGGTGGATGCGCCGAACTTTGCGGGAACGTCGCTGTCCAAATGCGTTTCATCGCATGTTGCCCGATGGTCGTTCCCGAAGTCGCAAAAAGGTGGCGGTTCGGTCAGCTATCCGTTCGTCTTCGTGGGCGGCTAAAGCCCGCCGGAACGGGCTACTTGCGTTCTTCCCAGAAGAACACGGTGATGGCGAGGCAGTGAAAGGCCTCGTCCGACGACTGGGTTACGATGGTATCGACGATCTGGGCGTTCGGGTTATCCCGAATCCAGGCAGTTACCTTCTCGCCGAGGTGCTCGCGCTCCTGAGCCATCGTGGCCGAGAAGATCTTGACGCCGTTGAAACGCGCCATAGTGCTGTTCTGGTTTTGCGACATATCTGCGAGTTGTCCTGGTAGAGATCTGTTAGCTCCCTCACAAATTCCTGGGGGAGAGGGCTCCGTATAGCAGCCTTTTAGGGCAATCGGCAATGCCTTTGATTGCACCCGACCCGGAGACCGGGCCGCTCAAGCAAGCGCAGCAGGCGGACCGCTCAAACCACCGAGGAAATTCCGAGCTCTTCCCGCAGATCGAAGTGCTCAACCGAAAGCGCAAACTCGAGCAAATCCTCGACGGCTTCTCCACCTTCCTCTTCGCCGATTGCGCGTCCGACCCGTAGCAAATCACCCGACACAAGCAGGGACAGCCGATTTGCCGTCCTCGATAGTGACTTCGACCAGGCGGAAAGATTGATTGCCGAACGATCCCGGATGAGCCTCGTTCCCAGATCCTTCAATCGCTGTCGTATCGGGTCATCGCAGCTTTCCAGTTGTTCGACGATGGGGACAACCTCGATTTCACCCCCGGAAAGCGCCTGACGTGCGAAGGCCATGCACGCCAACAGGTAGGGCTTGAGCTGTCGTCCCGAGCGCGACGCACCGGTGAGCCGTCCTGGGGTACCAAATGACATCGCCCTGCCGAGACGGAAACCGAGTTCAATTGTGTCGTTCGAAAGGAGAAGCTTTGGCCCAACGAAGAGCGCTTGAGGCCGCGTATCCGCCAGACGGGCATCACCATCGAGCGCGTCAACGTTGAAGATTCGCGGTGGTACTTTCACTTTCAAGACGCCACACACGTATTCGAGCACCCGGGCGAACACCTCCGGCAGATCTTTGTCTCGCATGGGTTGTTCACCGAACAAACCAACTTCCGCGTCGGTGAAGGCAGGCAAGATGCCTCGGGTCGACAGCGTCGCAAACAAGAACTCCATCTCGACGTCTTCACCGGAATGGCGAATGCGTTGCAACATGGCGCCATCGATCGATTGCGATAACCGTGTCAACAGTCGGGGTGCGCTGCGGTCGGCGATGTTGCGATACTCGGGGGTCGCAAGTCCCCGAAGGACCATGGCCGATGCTGCGATGGTCGCGGCGTCGTTCTTGCCGACACGCAGAAAGAGATCAACCAGCGCAGATCCGAGTTCAGCATCAAAGGGCCGAACTCGCCACTCGGCAGCGATGGCCCGCGCGATGTCTTTCCAGCGATTGAGATCCTGGGCATTCAGTTGCACGACCTTGCGTTGCAGCTCGATGTCTTCTGGCGACAAACGGGCCGCCATCTCGTATGCGATGCGCGCCGACGCCGGATCGTCGAACTCGCCGTCGTACAGTTGCGCGAGTTCTTTCCAAAGTCGTTGCCGCAAATTCAGGTGGCGATCGCCAAGGGCGCGCAGCGTACGCTTGTACACCCGTTCGGTGGCGTGAAATTCGCTGGTGTTGGCGAATATCTCGGACAGAGGGACAAGGCAATCCACCCGCTTCGGGTCAAGTTCCAGCGCCCGTTCCAGCTCGCGGCGCGCCGTTTCCTCGTCGCCCGTGGCAAACGCAACTCGACCCAGAAATTCGTGTGCGTCCACGTGGTCTGGATTGAGAGTCAACGCATGTTCGATGCGTTCGCGTCCTGCGTTTGCTTCGTCCTTTCCACCTGCAAGAAACAGTGCCCATCCCATAAAAGCGTGGTACGCAGGCTCTTCGGGGGCCGCCTTGATCGCCTTTCCAAGTTTCGCGAGCGCTTCTTTCGGGTGTTTGTCGTCGATCAGTTGTCGCGCTTCTCCGAACAATAGCTCGGCACCAAGTAAATCGTCCTCGGGTGCTCGTTTGCCTAGATCGCTATCATAGTCAGATCGGAGTTTTCGGTTGGTCAGTACCTTGAAAGCGCGGTTGTATGCGCCCCGAATGTTTTCGAGTTTCGTTGCGTTGGCACCCAGGTTGATGCCCATGAAGGCGTCCGGCGCAAACTTGCGGGTCTGTACTTCGTAGGCAACGACGATCTGGTCGATCGTTGCGTCGGGCTCGACGCCAAGTACTTGATAGAGGTTTTTTCCATGAATTTGCAGGAAGGCGTTCAGCACGACCGCGTTCGGATCATTGCCGCGTACCGCAGGCATCGACCCCGATTCGTTCGCCTGCATGAGGCCAATCGCCGCCAGGTGATCGACGTTGACGACACCCGAGTCCATTTCCGACATCGGCATCATCGGCGCAGCGCCCTCGTCGTCATCTCGTGACAGCGCAATGGGCGCGGTGTCTTCTCCAACGATTCCGATGGGATTGGCGCCAAGATCCATGTCGAGTGCCGGCAACCTTTCGGACGACATCGCGGGCGTCGAGTTGACGCTGAGCTGTTCGAGCGATAGCGATGAGCCGGCGAGCTCGTTGACAGAAGGCATTTCGACCGGGGTACCCGCTCGGGCGCTTTCAAGCGCCACCAGGCCGCACAATATGGCCGCATCGACGGCGACGATCATCGTTGCGGCCGCGGGGTCCATGACGATCCTGCTGATCGTGGGCGTGTCGCGAATCAAGTGCAGGGCGGCGGTCCCAAAGACTTCTTCGAAAGGTCCGCTGTGTCGCTCGAGCAAGATGCGAGGGTTGACGGTACTGCCACTATATTTTTCAACCAGTGTCTCGATCAAACGGTCGGGGATCGCCGACTTCTGCAACCCTGCGAAGAGCAGTCGTGGCATGTCGAGATCGTGTTCGATTTCGCGTTCAAGAAATTCTGGGTTCTCTTGAAATTCGTAGGTTCCATCGGGGAATCGCAGGCAATCGACGATGCGTTTGCGGGCCTGAGCTGTCAGGAAGCGCAACACATCGTCGGGGGTCAGCCACCCCATTTGAACCAGCACAGCGCCCATCTTGTCGCCGGTCTTTTTCATTTCACCGAGCAGCAGTGTCAGTTGCTCCTCGTCAAGAACGCCTCGAGAAACCAGCAACGATCCGAGCGCTTCTTGCCGCAGATTCGATCCGGCGCCAACTGCTCGCCCGTCGTGAACAAAAATCTCCTTGCGCATCTGCCCACGCTGAATGATGAGCGTGCCCGTTTTGGCGGCGTCAAGCAGCTCCATCATGACGTGTCCCACCGGGCAATCCGCGATGATTCCGGTATGGCGAAATAGCACGGGGGCGGGGGGAATCGCCGTACGCTTGAATGGCGTATCAGCGCTGGGCAGTTCACCACTTTCTTCGGGTTGCGGAATGCCAATCGCCGTGTTGTGCCGCACGAGCGGAGCTTCGCTTCGTCCAATTCCCGGGGCGGTGCCAGTCTGAACCGAGGAGGGACCCCGTTCTACCGGCGTGCTTCGTTGAATCGTCGCCTGATTTCGCGCCGGTGGCGCAGTTGCGATTGGCCATGAAGAAGGCTTTGCGGGGACAGTTGGCCCCGAATCGAGGACCTCGATGATGAGGTCGGCGAGCGCTTCGGGAAGGAAGGGTTTGGCAAGAAAACGGGCCCCGACTTCGGCGCACAGGGCCTGGACCTGGGCGTCTTCCGGGAAAACGCCGGAGACCACGATGAGGAAGGTGTCGGAGAGGTCCTCCGAGGCGCGAATCGTACGACAAAGCTCGAATCCGTCCATGCGCGGCATGAACAGATCGATGATAGCAACCTCGGGGGGCTCTTTCTTGGCCTGGGCGATTGCACGTTTGCCGTCGCCGGCCCGGGTTGTTCGCACGCCCATTGCTTGCAAGCGTGGATCGTTGAGTAATCCGCGCTCGATCACCTGCCGCACGACGGGGTCGTCGTCAACCAGGAGAATGTTGATTCGGTGCTCGGGAGCGTCCGGCATTAGGGGCTGGCCCGATTACTCGCTTTTACGTCCCGCAGCCACCGGTGCCGCCACGCTATCTTCCACTTCGTCTTCGGCAAGCGCCACACGGCTCGATTCCGGAAGCGCAGCCCGCGCGGGCGCTGCTGCCAGACCCATCTTAGCCTTCAACGCCGAGAGGGCATCGTCGGTGCCCGCGGACGATGATTCGAGTGCCTTGAATTTCTGAGCCAGCGTGTCGCCAGTCATCTCTCCTGCAAGCTCGGTTGTGGCCTCAGCCTCGGCTTCGATCTGATCAACCTTGTTGGCCATGCGATCGAAGGCGTCGAAGGCGCTGCCGTCCGACATGCCGCGCATCGTGTCCTGAATTGCCTTTTGCGCCTCGGCGCGTTTTTGCCGGGCAATGAGTACGTTCTTCTTGCGCTTCGCCTCTTCGATGCGGTCGTTCAGCGATCGAAGCTGGCCTTTGAGACCTTCCACTGCGGCTTTCTGGGCTTCCCACTGCTTCGTGAATTCAACCACCTGGGCGTCGTGCTCGCCCTTGCGCTTGAGGGCCTCGCGCGCGAGCACATCGTCTCCAGCCTTGATGGCGAGCATCGCTTTGCGCTCCCACTCGGATCCAAGTTCGATCTGTTCTTCTAGATGTTTCTTTAACCGCTTCTCGTCGGCGATCGACATCGCCACCTGTTTCTTCGCGTCGACAAGCTGGTTTTGCATGTCGGTGACGAGCTGGTTCAACATCTTCTGCGGATCTTCAGCCCGCGAGATGAGGTCGTTGAGGTTGGACTTGATTAGCGTTCCAAGGCGCGAGAAGAATCCCATGACGATCGACTCCAGTTTAATTCGAATTGAGCCCGGCGGCGCACAACATCAAGCAGCATCCCGAAACTTCGCGAGTTCCGGATACAGCTTGCCAATCGCAAGCAAGATGTCATCGATGGCACCTTGAAACTCATTGAAGTCGAGATTCTCGAGTGCCAGAGCCGCGACAACAACCACACTTTGACCTTCGAGGCCGAAGGCCCCGTGCATCAGATCGGTCGTATTGAGCGACAACAGCCGCTCGAAAAACGCCTCGCGGTTTTTAGCGGGCGCTTCCATCACCTTGATTCGCAGGACCACGACCGGGCCACTCAGGGAAACGACAAGGTTTTCCTCGTCGCGCACGGCGACCCGCCACATATCCTCGGCGATGGTCTCCCATTCGAGACCCATCTGGCCCAGATACGATTCGATGTCTTGTCGTTCCTTCATACTGATTTCCCCTGGAAATTCACGGTGCTAAAGCCCCGGGCCAGCGTAGTCGATCCTTTCCATTCCTACAAATCGACGGGAATACGGCCGGGAGCCGGGTCGTTTGTATTGCCGAGGCGCCCGTGCTGTGGTACCCGGAAAGCGCCCGAATGGCCGTCGAATTGACCAATTTTTCTGCCCCCGCACCGGTCGCCCTGAGCGCGCCCGAATCTGCCATCCTGCCGCGCCACGTGGCAATCATCATGGACGGAAAT
The DNA here is from genome assembly GCA_034439895.1 of Deltaproteobacteria bacterium. Lineage (GTDB taxonomy): Bacteria > Myxococcota_A > Polyangia > Fen-1088 > Fen-1088 > JAWXBF01. The sequence goes on along the minus strand of JAWXBF010000121.1, from coordinate 26,044 downwards.
GGTCGATGGGCACAATCGCGTGGATTGCCGAGAGTGGAAGGGCACCGACAGGGCGCAAAGTCAGTGCGCGAGGTGGTTCGGGCCGCCCGCGAAGTTGGTCTGGGCGCCTTGACCTTGTACGCCTTTTCCTCGCAGAACTGGCAGCGCCCCACCGAAGAAGTGGGAGCCCTCATGCAGCTCTTGCGAGACTACGTGATCGAGGAACGTGCCGAGATCATGGAGAATGGCATTCGGCTGATTGCCATCGGGAACGTGGACAAACTGCCTGGTTTCGTCCGCGATCCGCTGGATGCCTTGATTCGGGACTCATCTCCGAATCGCGGGATGACCCTTTGCCTCGCCCTCTCGTACGGTGGGCAGGAATCGATCGTTTCGACTGCGAGGGCACTGGCCGAGGCGGTCGCGAATGGAACCCTTCGCGCGAGTGACATCACTGAAGACGCCTTCGCCCGGGCGATGCCGACCGGCGACTTGCCCCAACTCGATTTGCTGATTCGAACGTCAGGCGAACAACGTCTCTCCAACTTCATGTTGTGGGAGGCTTCTTATGCCGAGCTATATTTCGCCGGCATTTTGTGGCCCGAGTTCGGCAAGGTGGCCTTGCTCGAAGCGTTGGCGTCGTATGCGCAGCGCAATCGTCGCTTCGGTCGCACCCAGGAACAAGTTAGAAAACTGGCCGGGTAGGCAAGCTGGAGCTCGTCTTGGGTAAAGCCTCCAACCTTGTCTTGCGAGTCGTATCGGCGGTGGTTTTACTCCCGCTCGTCATCGGTCTCGTTCTGTGGCGCGAGCCCCTGGGTTTTGCCGTGTTCAGCCTGGTTGCAGCAGCCATTGCGCTCAAAGAATTCGCAAACATGTCCCTTCGTGGAAGGAGCGCGGTTGAGAGGGCCTTCATGGTGGGGACGGGGTCCGGCCTCGCCGTCGCGTTGTATGCGTGGCCTGCGCTGGGTCTACCCGCAGTGATCGCCGCAACGCTTGTGATCATGGCGTCGCAGGTGTTCTTCGCCGATGACATCCATGGGGCTGGTCAGCGCGCGGGAGTGTCGCTTGCGGGCATTATTTACCTGGCTCCGACCATGGCGGCATTGCCGATTCTGCAACGGGATGTCGCCGACGGATCGCTGTGGGTACTGTTGGCCATGGGCGCCACCTTCTGCTGTGATACCGGGGCCTATTTTGTGGGCCGTGCCTTTGGACGGCGGAAGCTCGCACCCAAGATTTCCCCCGGCAAGACCTGGGAGGGCGTCGCGGGTGGTGTACTTGGCGCACTCGTCTTCTGCATCGTGGCCCGAATGACCTTCTTTACGGCCCTGGAAGTTCGTGACGTCGGGATCGTCGGGATTGGGGCGAGCGTACTCGGTCCAATCGGAGACCTCGTCGAGTCGTTGCTCAAGCGCTCCGCGGGCGTGAAGGACAGCGGACAGTTGATTCCAGGCCACGGCGGCATGCTGGACCGTGTCGACGCGCTCCTGTTTGTAGGAGCGTTCGTCTTTCTCTACGCCGGTCATCTGCGCTGAGCTTCTGCATTCTAGCCCCTTTTTGGGACTGCGACATTTGTGTCAGGGCACCTCCTGAGGTGCTTGAATGAAAGCGTTCGTGCAACGAAATGCGGAAAATAAGAAGCCCCCGCGGGAATCCACGGGGGCTTATGAAGGTTAACCACCTGAGCTGTGCGGCGGAACCGAGGATAGATTCAAGCCTTCGCCCGAAAAACTCTGCAATTATATATGGTTAAGAGAACTAAGTGCCTGGACCGAAATCCAGATTAAGAAAAAGTAAGCTTGACTATGTGGGTCTTGCGACCCGGAAACTTTAAGGTGGGAGGAGGAACAACTTCGCCCGGTTGCCCGTTCGTCGTCGCCACTTTGTCTCTCATGCAACGACCGTGCCGAGTTTCCATTCTGGAATTATCACAACCAGGATCCTTTTGGAAAACAAAGGGTTCCGTGTTATGAAACTTTGTACTTCATGTTGGCCGCCCTCACGCGGGTTCAAGAAACCCTGACTTTCATGTCACAGCCGATTTCACCTGCGACGTTTGCGTCGTCGGCATTGGCGTCGTCCGCCACCGGACTCGGGCGGTTGGCCCCACCTTTTTGCTCGATGTACTTCGTGAATGCCGAAATCAACTCTGATCGTAAATGCCGACGGACCTGAAATACGCGTAGCCGTCATTGAGGACGGTCTGCTTGGCGAGCTCTATATCGAGCGCAAGCGGGATCGCGGGATCGCCGGAAACATCTATAAGGGAAAAGTCGAACGCATCCTTCCGGGCATGCAGGCGGCTTTCGTTGACCTTGGACTCGACAAGTCGGCGTACCTGCACGTCTCTGACGTGCGTGGAACTCCCGATGACCTGCGAAGTCTACTCGCGGGTGACTCTGGCGACGCCAATAGCGAGGTGCCCGACGAGTCGCAGGTGGACGCGCTTGAACGGGCAGCGGGTTCTCCTGTAGACGAGGGTAGGGGCGAGCGGAATCGTTCCCCTCAGCCTCGCGCTTCCCATGGTGGCGGTCATCGGATCGAAGACCTTCTGAAGGAAGGCCAAGAGATCGTCGTCCAGGTCACGAAGGAGCCCATCAGCACGAAGGGGGCGCGCACCACGCGCTACGTTTCGTTGCCTGGGCGGCACCTGGTCTTCATGCCCACGGTGGATAGCGTCGGTATCTCCCGAAGGATTGCGTCCGAAAAAGAGCGTCGCCGTTTGCGCAGCATCATCGATGATATGCGGCCACCTGGATCGGGCTTCATCGTCCGCACCGTTGCGGCCGGCGTGCCGGAAAAAGACCTTCGCGCGGACATGGGGTTCCTCATCAAGTTGTGGAATCAGATCGTCGATCGATCTGAAAAGAGCCGTTGTCCTTCGCTCATCTACAGCGATCTCGATCTTTTGTTGCGAACCGTGCGTGATCTCTTCACGGCGGATGTCGAGCGGATGATCATCGACTCACGTCCAGAGTACGATCGGGTCAAGAAGTTCATTTCGGCGTTCATGCCGGATTTCCACGGACAAATCGAGTTGACGGATACTCCGGATCCCATCTTTGATGGCATGGGAATCGAGATGGAAATCGACCGTGCGCTCGAGCGCAAGGTTTGGTTGAAATCGGGTGGATATCTCATCATCGATGAGACCGAAGCTCTCACGGCCGTCGATGTCAATACGGGTCGTTTCGTTGGCAAGAAGAGCCTAGAAGACACGATCACCCAGACCAATCTGGAAGCGTGTCACGAAATTGCCGATCAGCTGAAGATCCGTTCGCTCGGCGGCATGATCGTCGTCGACTTTATCGACATGGATCGCGCCTCGAATCGCGAGCGCGTGATGCGAACCTTCAACGATGCCTTGAAAGGCGATCGCAATCGAGCGCAGGTCACGCGGATATCCGAGTTGGGCCTGGTCGAGATGTCGCGCAAGCGCACGCGAGAGTCGTTGCTGCACACCTTGACCGAGCCGTGTGTGCACTGCGAAGGCAAGGGTTATACGAAGTCACGCCAGACGGTGTCCTTCGAGGTGTTGCGGGAGTTGCGCCGTCAAGGCAGCATCGTTGAAGGAAACACCATCCTGATTGAGGTTCACGCCGAGGTCGCCAAGCGCCTGCAAGGACCGGATCGCGACTTTTTGGATGATGTCGAAAAACGCCTGCAAAAACAGGTTGTCGTCAAAGTTCGCGGTGCTTTTGCCGTCGACGAATTCGAGATTCGTTCCGCCAAAGACAATCAGGTGATTGGCCGTTCTGAGGTGGCCCACGTCGTCGATAAAAATGAGATTCGCAAGACGAAACGCAAGCGTCGCGGTTCACCCGACGAAGTGATGGCGCAGATTGAAGCAGACGAAGCCGCAGCGGTTGTGAACGCAGAATCCATGGCGGACGAAGCCATTGCCGAAGCGGAAGCACAGGCAGCCCGCGTTGCCGAGCGGGATCGTGCGGAATCCACGCGCAACCATCATCACGCTGGTGAAGAGAGTTTCGACGTCGACGTAAGTTTCGATGGGGAGGACGAAGCCACTTCCGGCGAAACCGTCGTGGCAGAATCGGTTGCCGCTACAGCCGGTAGGGATCCTCAAGCCGACGATTCGTAGACCGCAATCGTTACAGATCGCCGCGGGCGTTCAGGATCCCAAGGATACCGTTTTGGCTCACCGAGAGGTGTTCCTTCACGGCATCGCGCGCACGTTCGGCATCGCGCGCTTCGAGCGCTGCAAGGATCTTTTCGTGCTCCGCTTGAGCTCCCTTGCAGCGTTTAAGCGCGCGCAATGAATAGACCCGCCCAACCTGAATGTGGGCGTTGAGCGAGCGGTACCAGTCCAGGATGCGGAGGTTCTTGCAAAGACCCATCAGGTTGACGTGAAAGTCCTGGTCAAGTTCGAGAAACCGTCGGTAATCAAAGGTTTCGTCGGATACGTCCTTCAGGAGGGATTTGCTATCCCGCAACAGCATCTTCAGCTGTTCGATGTCGGTATCCTTGATCGAAGCCACAATCGGTTCCATCGCCCATTGTTCAACCATCAATCGTGCGGCGTAGAGATCATCAAAATCGACGGGCGAAAAAGGGGTCACGAAAGTGCCAACGCGATCTCGGCGCTCGACGAGTCCTTCCATCTCGAGTCGGTTCAGCGCGTCCACGATCGGCATTCGACTGGTGCCGAGGCGTGTGGCCAGATCGCCCACGTCCAACTTGGCACCCGGCACAAGGTGCCGCTGTACGATTTGCCGTTTGAGGATCTCGTGAACCTGGTCAGTAAGCGTAACACGATTAACACCGTCATCTGCCACGGTGCTGTTTGGATTCGCGGCATTGGCGGGGCGTGGGCCCTTGGCTTCCAGCGTTAGTTTTCTAAGTTCTCCCGAGCGCGACATGCGTGTTATATATAACACCTTCAAACTGTGCATGAATACCCTTGGTGAGAAGCCCCAGGCGACGTGCCCGCGTTGTCGCACCAAGCTCGATCTCGTCGCTGCGAGAATCGAATGCTCGGTCTGCCACCAGACGTTTCCTCGCCTTGGCGGGATGGTTTGCCTGTTCGCCGATCCGACTTTGCAAGTGCAGCGTTTTCGGGTGCAGCAGGCCGTCTTCAATCTGCAAGGGCAGGAGTCAGAATCGATCTACGAGGGCGAGTTGCGCAAGCCAGCATTACTGGGTGAAACACGTTTGCGGATGGAAACGCAACTTGCAGCCGTACGATCCAACATCACCGAGATCAATGCGCTCATTGATCCTTTGCTGGCCGAGGACGCGACCGGTGTCCCCGAATCGGCGCCTGCACCCAGTCCCGAAGAGGTTGAGCCTCTCATTGCGTATTTCGAGTTGCTGCTGCGCGATTGGGGGTGGTCCCCTGCCGAGAACGACGAAAATGAGCGTGCGTTGGCACTCATTGACGATGTGGTCGCGAAAGCTGGCGATGCCAACGCGACGTTTGGCCATGTGCTGGTGCTGGGCTCGGGAGCGGGCCGTCTTGCGTATCAACTCCACGTCGCCCATCGGCCAAGCAGCACCACCACACTCGACATCGATCTTGTGCTCTCCGCGGTGGCAGAGCGGATGGTTCGTGGACAGTCCCTGCAATTTACCGAAGCGCCCTCGGATGCGAATCAGAGCGCCCGGCTGAGTGCGGAACGGACGTTGTGCGCGCCCCACGGCGCGGTGACGGATTTTCACGTGTTGCTTGCCGATGGATTGAATCCGCCGTTTGCGGACGAAAGTTTCGATACGGTTTTGACCCCCTGGTTCATCGATCAGGTGCCACCGGATCTGCGCAATCTGCTCGGCGTCATTCACCGCGTATTGAAACCGGGCGGCCGCTGGATCAACTACGGGCCCCTCATCTACCGAAAACGAATGCAGCTATCGCAGCATTTCACAATTGAAGAAATCATGGCGCTGGCTGAACTTGCGGGGTTCGACGTGGCACGTACTGTGCACGGCGAGGGGCGGTATTTGTGTTCACCACTTAAAATACGCGGAAGGTACGAGATTTCGTTCGCCTTCTGTGCGACGAAATCCTCGATCAAGAACGCCCGCGTCACGTCGGATGGTCAGCCGTCCTGGCTGGTGCTTCCCCATTTACCCATCCCGACCTTTGCGGGCAGCACCCTGTTGAGCCATCCACATCTGGTCTTTCGCCGGGTGCTGGAACGACTCAATGGCGACAACAGCATCGCCGACATCGCGTCCGTGATTGGCAAGCAGGCCGAGCTAAACCCCGTCGATTTGTATGACAGCATTCGCGCCATTTTGATCGAAGTTCACCCGGGGGCGAAGTCGCTGCGCCCGACCAATCTGGTGCTGCGGCCCGAAACTTAGGGTTTGGCCGTTTTCCACAGCCAGCGCAGCGCGTTCGGGAAATCGGCCACGGCTTGTTCTGGAGGATAGTGGCCACCTTCGCCCGACATGAATCGAAACGAGTAGTGTTTCTCCGAGAGGACTTCCGCCATCTTTTGGTTGGCGAGTAGCCAGTTGCCAACGTCGTTGAGATCCAGGTCCTTGGTGCCTGAAAGAAGCATGATCCGAAGCGGCTTTTTTTCCGTGTTGCGAATGAGCGCGGGGTAGGTGTCTCCGCCAGTTGCTTCGCCAAGTCGGACGCGGGCGATCGGCGCAAACGAACCATTGTGTGTCAGGACGCGGTGAAACCGATCGGGGAAATGCCAGGCAACGGTCAACGCAGCAAGCCCACCCGAGCTGAATCCGGCGATGGCCCAATCGTCGGGATTTCGGCTGATGTTGTAGTGCCGGGTGACCACGTCGCGCACGATTTCGTCGATCACAAAGCGACCGTACTTGTCGGTCATCGAGTCGTATTCTTTGTTGCGGTTTTGCGTGGGATCGATGAAGAGGCCGATGGTGGTCGGCACTTCGCCGCGTGCGATCAGGTTGTCGAATACCACGGCAGCCTCGAAGTGGGTTTTCAGATCGAAGCCAAGATAGTGTTTGCCGCCGTCCTGAAACACCATGATGCTTGCGGGCGAGCCGACGTTGTATTGCGATGGCACATAAAGCCAGTAATCAAACGCGTACCCGTAGATGCGGCTGAGATACCGTCCTTCAAGGAGGCGGCCTCGGGGAACCGCTGGATCGACGTGACTGTCCGGAGGGCGTTCGTAAGGAGGCCTGTGCTCGTGGGTTCCATCCGCAGGATCCGCCGTTGAAGCGGTTGCCCTGGTAAAGGAGACGTCCTTGACCGCCGTCGGTTGGTGTTGTGTGGAAGCGCAGGTACATAGCAGCGCGGCCGCGACCAGACTGAGTCGGAATCGGGAGGAGAATCGGTAAAAGTTGGGCATTGCGATTTGAGTGGAGTTTATCGTGGCAGAGACGCCCTAAACCTTCATTCGGTTTTGCGATACAATATCGGGATGGCCGCCTCGAAACCGCCTGAGGGGAATGACGGAACGGATTCGAGCACACTGCTGCGCGAACGTCGCGTCGACATCAACGGAGAATTCGCCGAGATCGAGGCGTTCTTGACCGAATATGTCTCGAACATCTCGCACACCGGTGCATTTATTAGGACGCGAGATCCCTGGCCCGTTGGCAGCCGGATTCGACTTAAATTTACGATCTTGGCGGCAGATCCCGAGATCCTCGAAGGCACCGCACTTGTGGTTCGTGTCAGTGAAAATCCACGCGGAATGGGTGTTGAGTTCGTTGAGATGTCCGAGGCGGGCAGGACGCTCATCGATCGCGTATTGGGTCGTCCCAGTCGTACGATTTCCGTCGTTCCGTAGTCGCATGGGCGATTAGGGCCCCATGCCGATCCAGGCGTTGCCGTCGGGTCCGATCTCTTTTTTCCAGATCGGAACCCGTTGCTTGAGCGCTTCGATAGCGGTCCGGCATCCCGAAAACGCTTCGGCCCGATGGGGCGCGCTTACGGCTATTATGACGGCGGGCTCGCCAACCAAAAGGTTTCCAATCCGATGGTGAATGGCGACTTGCGTACCCGGAATCTCGGTTTCGATCTCGTGTGCGATCTCGGCCAGTACGGAAAGGGCCATGGGAACAAAGGCCTCGTATTCGAGACGTTCCACCTCGGGCAGTTGACCATGACGTCGAACCACGCCGGTGAAGGTGACGATTCCTCCTTGTGCCGGGCCCGAAACCGAACGGACAACGGCATCGATCGAAAGTGTTCGGTCGAGAATTGCGAGGCGTTTTGGTTGGTCCATCCCACCTGCGACCGGAGGTAAAAGTGCCACTTCGTCGCCGTCGCAAAGTGGGTGTTCTCGTGTCACGACGTTGCGATTCACCGCGATCTGGAGGCGGTTCACCATGCCAGCGAAGTCGCGATCTTCGTAGCGACGTACCAGCGCATCCAGGGCAGCGGCGACGCTAATTCCATCTGGCAGCACCATGGATTCGCCTTCACGACCGAGCCTATCGCGCACCGCGGCGAAGTAGAGAAGTTGGAGTTTCACGTCGGTGTTTTATCAGGGTGTCGGCGAGAAAGCAGTAGGGGTAGGTCGAATAACAACGCGACGCAGCATCTTGGCTCCTTTCGGATCGTCAAATTTATCCACAGGAAAAAATAAACAAAGACAAGGTGATAGAAATTTTGCCCACAGGCAGAAGCGTGGCTACTATGGCTGTCGTACACCGCGTCAACCTACATATGTCCACATTGGCACACCTGATGACGAAACGACCCAACAACAACCGCTCAGAAATGACTCCCCAGTCCGGGAAAGCGCAATGCGGCCCCGCGATGGTGGATACTCAGGACGTGAGCAACAGCGCAAATAGCCCGCGGCGAAAAGGACCGCTTGCTGCCTTGCTTGCTCTCTTCCAGTCGCGGAAGCCTCCGCGTGCGATTGCGTCTCGCGAACCCGAACAACTACCGTTCGGTTTTGCCCGCGAAGCGCATTCGGCAGTACTGCCCGACAGCAGTTCACGACGTCGCTCACCCGCCGTAGCGGCTCGTCGCATGTCGCTCGACGCCGGCATGCCTGCGACCGACGAATTGCGGTTGCAGCACGCGATGGCAGCACACATGCCACCCGGTCGGCGACTCAACCTGACGTTGACCAACAACCGATTCTCCATGGTCACCGTGCGCCGCCATCCCGAGGGTTATTCGGTGCGAATCCACCGCATGTTCCTCGGCGCCGAGCCCCGGGTGGTTCGATCGCTTTGCCGTTATGTCGTCCACAATGATCCACGGGCCTCGCGAACCCTCGGCGAATTCATTCGCAAAAACGAATCCGTGATTCGTGAGCAGCCTCGCCGCCGTCGCAACGTCGTTTTACGCCCGAGGGGCGCGGTCCACGATCTGCAACAGATTTTTGATCGCCTCAACCGCGAACGATTTGAAGGCAAGCTCGAAGCGCGAATCACCTGGGGTGCGCGCGGCGCACGTGGCAAGACGGTGCCGCGCTCGATCAAGCTGGGTAGCTTTGCCATCGACGATCGAACGATTCGCATCAACCCGATCCTCGATCGCAAAGGCGTTCCGGAGTATTTCGTGGGCTGGATCGTTTTTCACGAAATGCTGCACGGCAAGCACGGTGCGCAACAGCAGGGATCTCGACGCTGCTACCACACGCCCGCTTTCGTCGCCGAGGAGCATTCATACGAGCACTTCGAGAAAGCGCAGGCGTGGGAAGACACGTACATGCACCGTCTGCTCGCCCATTCGTGAGGCGGCTGGTGCATCACCGTTGCCATTTTGGCAGGGAATAGAGCCTCTGCCGTGTCGCATTGGCGCGCTCCATCCAGATAGCATTAGTAATTTCAATGGGTTAGCGTCATTGGTGCTGGCCGAATGAAATGGATCGTTTGATGCTAGAAGGTCACCCGTTACGATGAAGAACCGAAAATATCTTTTGGGTGCCGCGCTCTTGAGCTCTCTTGCCGCCAGCGTCTCAGGATGCGCCCGCAAACAATATTTGCCCGGGACGACGGTGCAGGACACGCCCGAGAATCGCGCCGTGCTCGAGACAATCGAGAAGTATCGGGAGCGCCTAATGGCCCGCAACATTGAGGGCCTGCTCGTGCTTGCCTCGAAGGACTACTTTGAAGACTCCGGAACGCCCCGCGCCGACGATGACTACGGCTACGAGGGCTTGAAGATTGTGCTTGCGGGCAGGCTCGCGCGGCTGAAGAACCTTCGCTATCAGATTCGCTACTACACAGTGCGAATGTTGACGCCCAAGAACGTCGAAGTGGATGTCTACATCGACGGTTCCTTCGAGATCGGGTCGTCCGAAGTGGGTGAGCGGTACCGCAGGGTCAACGACAACCACCGCTTCATCATGGTGCGCACCAACCTCGATGCCGATTGGCGCTTTGTAAGCGGCATGTGACCGTTGTAGAACCGGGGCCATGGGGACCTCGAACTGCGTGCGTCGATTAGCCGTCGGAACCATGTTGGCGTTGTTGGCAGCGATGGGCGCATCGGCATGTTCCGTAACACAACCTGTCGTCACGCCCCGCTACCGAATCCAGGCGATCGATTTCTGGGACGTGAAAAAGGTCGGGCTAAAAGACGGCGAGGCCTCTCAGATCACGATTGGTCAGTACAGCGGGGCCGTGATTGACGACGGTTCGGGAGCCACCTCCGGCGCGGTGTATGACAGCCGGACGGCCGAGGTCGATGCGCGGGTCTACGCCTGGCCCGATGCCGATTCGGCAATACCGGCGGTCGATGTCGCCCTCCGCCTGCTGCGAAATGGGGGGGAGTTGCAGTTGTCCGAACATTCGGTGGTCGCGACCACACCTTTTGAATGCGGTAAATTGCAGCGCAAGTATCGCCACCTCGGCCAGACGCTGGCCTCGGTGGATCTGGTCAAATGGCCTGGCTGGCGAACGATCGTCGTGGGCGTGCGGGGCCAGGGATCGCTCTTGGCCGTCATCGGGAGGGTCGAATTCCAGCAGGATCCGAATCGATACTGTCACAATCTCAACAACCTGCAGGTTCAGACGCAGAATCTCCTCGATGGCCTTGAACTGATTGCGCCGGCCACTCGCTGAGAGTCCTTTGCAAAGGCTCCGGTTTCAGATAGGAATCACCACTCATGTTTGCATCGATGTTTCGCCGGAAGGGGTTCTTGGTCGGGCTGACGCTTTTCATCCTGACAGGTGGCGTGCCGGTTCGAGCGGAGGCGCAGGCGCCGGAAACCTTTGAGACCTTGTTGCAGAGCTCGTCACCTGCGGTGGACTTGTCCACGTTGGCCACCCCTTTTCTGGACGATTGTTCGACAATAGTTCGCTCCGAGGATCGGGCTCGTTGTGGTGCGATGACGCGATTTTTGAAGCAGCACCTACCCGGTCGTTCGTATTCAATGGTGGTCGACGACGTGGCGTCCGTTCGTGTGTCTGATTACGACGGTCGTATCAAGGGTGTTCAGCTTGGCGTCGTGGGATGTTTGGCCTGTACGCGACCGGTTGCGATTGGTACCACAAGCAACCGGCGCCTGGTCACGCTGCGCGCCCCGGACAAGACCGGTCACTCGCTCGCCGAAGGTGTCGAGATTGCCAGCGCCGAGTTATCGTTTGGAGGTGTTCCCGAATCGAAGCTTTGGCTGGACCAGGTGCGCCCGCATCTGCGCGCCGAGTTTGTCTTTCAACCGGAAAATAAGGAATGGAGCTTTGGTCCGGCTCGCGGGTTTGCATTCAAGCTCTTGGGCTCTCGCGTGTTTAATCATTGCACCGGCGAAGTGGTTTTTTCGCAGCCGCCGTCGAGCGAGCCGGCGAAACGTTTCGACAACGACGGATCTTGTCGGGGCGGCGCAGCGGGTCGCGTACACGCCAGCCGCAACTTGCCCGCGATGCTGAACGCGGTGGAGATAAACCGCGGCATGACCAATGTCGCCCCGCTCATCGACAAGTGCATCGGCGAGTTCAGCTTGCGCGGCAGTGCCAACCTCAACTTTGTTGTTTCCGGCTCGAACGGAATCCCGTTATCGGTTGCGATGAACGGTAGCCTTGAAGGCACTGCGCTTGGTAGCTGCATCCTCGACGTGGCACGCAAGGCGCGCTTCCCGCAGTTCACGACCGAATCGCAGAAATTCACCTACCCAGTGATTCTGCGGCGACGTTAAACGGGTTAGCGTCGGCCGCCGGGACGACCACCACCACTGCGGCCTCCGCCGCCGAACCTGCGGCCGCCGCCACCCCGTCCATGGGGTTGGGGCTTGGGAGACAGCGAGGTCCGCGCCTTGGACTTGAGATCCGTCATGGGTGGATCTTGCCGGCTTGAGATCGAGGTTTGGTCGCTGACCCGGTCGAGGTGTCGACCCATCAAACGTTCGATGTCGACGAGGAAGTCGCGCTCTTCTTCATCGCAAAACGATAGTGCCACGCCTGACAAACCCGCTCGGGCGGTGCGGCCGATGCGATGAACGTAGGTTTCTGGAACGTTCGGCAAGTCAAAGTTGATGACATGCGAAATGCCATCGACATCGATGCCACGGGCAGCCAGATCGGTTGCGACCAAAACCCGCACGTCGCCGCGTTTGAAGCCATCGAGTGCGCGCGTTCGGGCGCCTTGCGATTTATTGCCGTGAATGGCTGCGGCGACGATGCGCCGCTTTTCGAGGTATTCCACGACGCGGTTTGCTCCGTGCTTGGTCCGCGTGAATACCAGTGTGCGCTGAAGGTTATTGTTGGTGACGAGATCCACGAGTAAATCTCGCTTGCGAGTTTTGTCGACGAAGTAGAGCTTCTGATCGACCCGTTCGGCCGGCGCGGAGACCGGCGCAACCGCCACCGAGATGGGATCGTGTAGCAAGGTTTCGGCCAGGGTACGGATTTCAGACGGCATCGTTGCCGAGAAGAACAACGTTTGTCGTTTCTTGGGCAGCGCGGCCACGATTCGTTTCACATCCGGGAGAAAGCCCATGTCCAGCATTCGGTCCGCTTCATCGAGAACGAAAATCTCGACGTGAGACAGGTTGATGATCCTGCGATTCATCAGGTCGAGTAACCGGCCCGGAGTTGCGATGACGATGTCCACGCCGCGCTGGATCTCACGAATCTGGGGCGTCTCGTTCACGCCGCCAAAAATAACGGTGTGATACAAATCCTTGAGGTGTTTGCCATAGGTTGCGACGCTTTCGCCGATCTGGGCCGCCAGTTCACGCGTAGGCGTCACGACCAGTGCTCGGATCTGGGGATCACGGCCCGCAGTGCGATCAACGTGTTGCAGCAATGGCAGCGAAAATGCTGCGGTCTTGCCCGTGCCGGTTTGGGCGCATCCGACGATGTCCCGCCCTTCCAGGATAGGCGGAATTGCGTCACGCTGGATCGGTGTCGGGGTTTCGTATCCGGTCTCCTGTATGGCGCGGAGAATCGGGGCGGACAAGCCAAGCTGTTCGAAAGTCACGGCCCTCTCTGCCACGGAAGCAGGCCTCCGGCAAGGGCAGCAGCGCCATTGGGGTAGGGTCTGTCTCACGAATCAGGCAAGAATCTCCGGCAAATCACCGCCCGTGGAGAACTCGGCGCTACCAAACGTCTTGTTATCCAGGCCAAATGCGTGACAGAGCGTCAACAACAGTCGATTGTGTGACGCTCGGGGCGCAGAGATCAATCGGGCGCTGTTCAATGTCCCGGCGAGATTTCCAATCAACACCCACGGGGTTTGAAGGAAGGTGTGGTTGCCTCCTTTGCCAAGCTCGTTCATCCAAACAACGAGCGTGTTGTCAGCCATGGTGCCGTTGCCTTCGGGGACGGCCTTCAACATGTCGACGAAAGCGGCGAGTTCTCCGGCGTACCAGGTGTGACAACGCGCAAGCTTTTCTCGCGACGAAGGATTCGCCTCGTTGTGGGCGAGGCCGTGTATGCCGGATGTTGAATCGTTGGGACCATTGTCGGGATCGGACTGAAACTCGGGACCCAACCACGAGAACCGGTGCTGGGCGCCACCGCGGCCGTACTGCACAGTCGCAACACGGGTGAGATCACAGGCGAGCGCCATGGTTGCAAGCTTCATGTGCAAGCGCCCGATGGCGGGAACATTGTCGTTAGCGAACAAGTCGAGTTTCGTGCCTGTGGCAGGCGTTGCACAGGACTCGGTGGAGGCGCCTCCAACGCCGACGATAAGGCCTTGCTCGATCTCGCGAATCTGTTGCAGATGGGCGTCGAGCTTCCATTTCGCGGCCGTTCCGATGCGTGTTTGTAGTCGGGCCAGGTCGCCTTTGACAAAATCGATAACACTCTGGTGATCGATCTTTGCCGGATCAACTGCCGGTTTCCCCGCTGGCATCAAACCGGAAAATACACGGTCGAAAATCTTGTAGGGACTGTTCTCTGAACGGATTGGAGCCGCAGCGGAAGTGTAGGAAAGAGCGTTGTGTTGGTCGTTGTATTGATCAACTTGCACCCCGAATTCAACGCTTCGGAATTTTTTCCCCGCCGAGATCTTTTCGCCAATCAACTGATCGACGCTGATTCCCGTTGCCAGTTGATCCTCTCCGACGATTCTGGCGGCCGAGCCCGTCAACACAATGCCGACGTTGTGTCCAGACCATTTGGGCTGGTTGTACGCAAGGCCATCTACCACCACCAATCTGCTTTTGTGGCGCTCAAGGGGGGAGAGGATTGGGGATAGCGAAAGGTTTCCACCCGAGACTGTGGGTAACCACTTTTCGTGCACCATGCCGTTCGAGGAATACATAAAAACGAGGCGTTTGGCCGTCGCTTGCTGTGCCTCGGCGTCGAAGATCGGGACAAACGGCGCGAGCAACATGCCTGCACTCGTGGTACGCAAGAGTTCACGCCGAGTCATGCGGGAAACGGGGCGCGATCGTGAACTCATTGGGTGACTGCCTCGTCGACGGTGGTTTGAGTTCGGAAAATATCGCTGGTGGCAATTGTCAGCAGAAGCTCGCGTACGTCCATGTTTGCGCCATCAAAGCGTTTTTGAAGGTGCTGAATGAAGCAGGTTTCATCGTCGGTTTCATGTCGGCCGAGTGCGTAGCGGACCCATTGCCGACCGACGCAGGCATGTACCTGGTTGCTCGTCAGCAACTTTTGGTTTAACTCGAGAACACCGTCAAAGGGGCCGTCGATGCTGTCGGTGTGTGAAAGTTCGCCCTTGGCGTCGACCGTGAAGTTGCCATCGCGCTCGCGCCAGCGTCCCGTGGCATCGTAGTGCTGAAAGCCGAAGCCAATCGGGTCCATCAGTGAATGGCAATTGGCACAGGACGGATCGTTGCGATGGGCCTCGAAGCGATCTTTTGTGGGCAGGGTCGGATCGACCTTGGGGATCGCAATGTCGACGCCATCGGGTGGCGGCGGAACTTCCTGGCAAAGCAGGCGGCTGCGCACGAATTTACCGCGATGAATGGGTGAGGGCTGATCGGGCAAAGATTGAACCGCCAGGAAACCGGCTTGTGTCAACAGACCCGACCGCTGTTCTGCGGGAAGATTGGTACGGGCGAATCCTGTTGTCGGTGCACCCTTGGTGATGCCGTAGTGGGTTGCGAGTCGTGCATCCACGATGGAGTACGGTGCGAGCAAGAGGGTCTCAAGTGTTCCGTCTCCTTCGGTAAATACGTGTCTTGTGAAGCGCCGATGTTCTTCCAGCATGGAGGTGCGCATGTCTGCGGTGAATTCCGGGTGGATGTCCGAGTTCTTGCTAACGGCCTTGATGCGCGTCAGACCCATCCACTGTTCATGGAAGGACTCGAGCGAATCGAGTGCGCGCGGACTGGCAAGCAACCGTCGCACTTGCTTCTCGACGCCGGCCGGAACGGCAAGTTCTCCGGAGTCTGCGGCGTTGAGGAGTTCGTCGTCAGGTGTTGTCGACCAGATGAAGAATGAGAGTTCGGAAGCAAGGCTGTACAGGGAGGATGCGCTGGGATTCGTGCCTTGCACGGCCACGGTTGCGCGATACATGAACGAAGGTGCTTGCAGCATGGCATTCAAGACCAGACGGATTGAACCTGTAAAATCCGAACGTCCGCGTTTGCTTTTGAAGAGCGTGAGCAATCCATTGGTGTCATCGCTTGTGAGTGGTCGGCGAAAGGCTTTTCGTCCGAAGGTTTCGATAAACTTGCGCGCGCAGTCTTCGGTTCCGGTCGCAAGCGGACAGCTCACGAGTTTCGTCAGATCGGCAGCGGCGGCGATGGCAATGGCAGCGTCTGCGTAGGCATCGATGGAAAGTCGGGTCGCGGGGGACTGACTGTTGGCGAAGAAACCGCCCGAGCTCTGGCTGTCGTTTTCAAAGTCGGCGCCGCGTCCGGTGATGCCCACGAGGTCGGAAATCGTATTGCGATATTGGTTCTGTGTGAGGCGACGCAGGCGTGCACCTTCATGGGGCGGATTGCATTCCGATGGAGCGCCACCCGAGTTGTCGCCGGTATTGTTGATGCCTCCTCCTTGCGAGCCTCCGGGTCCAGACCCGGAGCCGCCCTTATTGGCGCGCGCGGATTCGAGTGATTCGATTGTTCCTGTACAGGCCATCGCAAGCATCGCCAAGCCGAACCACAGGGCTCCTCCAAACGATCGATTGCGGGTGTCAGAAGTCATGTCGTCTCAATCAGTGGCGATCCTTTGCGGAAGCAGCTCACGGATTTTTCCGGAATCCGTTTATTCTGCCCGAGTCATGACGGCTCGTCTCGCCATTCCGGTCGGCCTGCTTGGGCTTTTGCTCGGCCCAGGCTGCGAGTCGGGCGACATTTTTGTGGCGCGACCCCTGCGGACCACCCTTATCGCTTATGGCGTTGCACCTGTCGGTGAGAGTGGGATAGGCGCATTGCTCGCCGCCCAGAGGACTGCGCCGGTTGGCTTTTTGGATGGGGTCGTCCTGGATCTGGGATTTGGCTTTCAGGGGATAGGCCGTGGTGCCGTCCCCGATGTTTCAGCCGCGGTTGTCGTGGCAGCACAGCTTCCGAGCGTCGGACTTTTCCAAAATTATCAGGTCCTTCGTCCCGCCATTGATTTCGTGGATTGGTCCGATGATGCGTTGTTTGTCGAGGCAGAGCGGTCTTTCGAGGCGACTGGGAAGGCGATCCAGGCGGCGGGAATGAAGGGTGTGTTTTTCGATCATCAGGCTACCGGTGCCCGGATCGCGTGGTCGCTTGCAGATCAATCACCAGAATCCACATTGGTTGCGATGGAGTCGCTGATTCGGCGGCGTGCGCGAGGATTGGTGGCGGCCTTTGCGCGCGGGTTTCCTGGTGCAGAATGGATCCTTGCATGGGGGCCAAGCGAACTCTGGCGGCACGTGTGCTACGAAAGTGCAGCGCTCGCGACCCATCCCTATGGACTTTACCCCGCCTTCGTTGAGGGCATGCGTGAGGTCCTTCCGTCGGATGCGCTGGTCGATGGATATCTGCCAGCCTACCCCGCGCGCGACGCACACGACTTCGAGACGTTGTCGCATCTCATTGCGGGACGGCGCGATGCCCTGGAACGGTCGTGGCGCCCCGGAATCGTAACACACTGGTACGGGACGGGTCCGGACAATGGGCCCCGACGCTGGCCCGATGCGCCCAGTCGGACCTGCGATGACGCAACCTCGCAGCGTCTTTCGGTTCCGACGCGGATCGGCTTTGGTATTCTGCCCGAATACGACCAGATCAATTTCGATTTCGCGGCGGTGGGCCTGTCAGGCACAGCTTTTGAGCCTGCTCGGCTTGCGGATACAATTGCAGCCGCAATGCGGCACAGTGAGTCGGTTGTTTGGTTGCGGGCTGAATTGTTTTCGTTTTGGCCCCATGTGGGGGTTCTACCGTCCTATCCGCAAGTTTACTGGGCAGCCTTTGCGGGGGCGCGGCAGCAACTGACGACGAATCCACTCGGGTTAAAGAATCCATGAGCCGTTTTTCACCCTTTGCTCCCACCGATATAGAGATGGCAACCCCTGCGCCGCATTCGCTCAAGCCGCAATTGAGGCTGATCGGCCCCGGCGATAACGCCTCGGGTGGGTATGACGTTGCCGAGGCCTTTCGCCACTTTTCGGCCTACGTTGCCCACATCGCGACGCGAATTCTCGGCCGCGAGGACGACATCGATGATCTGGTTCAGGACGTGTTTTGCGAGGCGGTTTCGGGTCTGAAGAAACTCCGTGAGCCAGCCGCTGCGAAGGGCTGGCTGGCAACTGTAACCGTACGCATGGCCACCCGAAGGCTTCGTTTGCGTCGTTTGCGATTGGCCTTGCACCTTGATGCGCCCGTGGAAGAAGTGGCATGGCCCGGCGCCAGTCCCGAACAATCGGCAATGCTCGCTCGGGTTTACCGCCGCCTTGAAAAAGAACCCGCGCGGCATCGGATCGCCTGGATTTTGCGGGTTGTCGAAGGAGAATCTCTGGAAACTGTAGCACAGGTTTGCTCGACCTCGTTGCCATCGGTCAAACGCTGGATTCGCGGCGTGCAAGATCGTCTGGCGGAGGAGGGAATCGTCAATGTCGGATGAACAAAACAAGATGCAGATATTGTTTGCGCCGGTCGAGCCCGACTGGAGCCCCGGCCGCAGCGCGCGCATTGCAAGTCGAATTGATCGGCGACTGAATCGGTCGCCGTTGCGCCGCTGGTTCCCGCTATCGTTTGGTCTGGCGGCCGTGGGCGCCTTGGCTTTTTGGTTTGCGGTGGGAACCTTGCGCGGTCCTGCCGAAACCGTGTTGCGCTTCGATGATGGCTCGGTGGTGACGCCGCTTTCGGTTGCGAGTCGGGTGGAACGCCTTGAGGGCACCGATCCACGGGTCGGCGTGCGCATCCGGGGCGGAGCCGTCCATTTCGCCGTCACGCCGAATCCGGAGCGCATCTTCTACGTGGATGCGGGGCCGGTGCTGATTGAGGTACTTGGTACCGACTTTACCGTTTCTCCCGGTTCTTCCGGAACCCGAGTTGCGGTGGAACACGGTCGGGTTCGGGTACGATGGTCGACCGGCAACGCAATTCTCGTCAATGGCGAATCGGGTACGTTTCCGCCGCGCGAAACACGCGCTGTACAACCAGAGATTATTCCAACGACGGAACCGATTGTTTCGGCTGAATCGAATTCCGAAACGCCCGTAAAGGCGGTTCGTTCGCGGTCGGTCGCGAACCGTGTTGCGTGGAAATCGCTGGCGCAGAGTGGCCGATACGAAGAGGCCTTTGTGGAACTCGACAAGAGTGTACGCCACTTCGGTGGCACCTCGGTTGTCGACGGTGCCGAAGCCTTGTTGCTCGCGGCCGATACCGCCCGTTTATCGGGTCATCCGACGCAGGCCGTTCCGCATTTGCGCGAACTCGTGCGCCGCTATCCGCGCGACCCGCGAGCAAGCCTTGGCGCGTTTACGCTCGGTGTGGTGCTGCTGGATGAACTGGGTCGGCCTCGGGATGCCGGGCCGGCTTTTGCGTTGTCCCGCAAGCTTGCGCCGCGCGGGGATTTGGTCGAGGACGCCTGGGCCCGCGAAGTTGAATCTTTGTTTCGCAGCGGCGATAGTGGCAACGCACGTCGCATGGCCGAACAATACCTGAAACTCTATCCGTCGGGCCGTCGCGCTCCGTCTGTACGCCGTTTCGGCAGCATGTGATGCGTTTGTTCGTTGTGGTGGCGGCGCTCGCCACCGTTGTTTTATCCTGGATCCCTTCGACTCACGCCCAGGTCGGGGCGGAGAATCTGAACTTCGACGCCTGCATTGAAGTCGATGCAGTCGAAGTCGCGCGTTTATTGAACCTTGAGATCGCTGCCCGATCCACCCATTCGAATGAAAATGGATACTCGAATGTTCGGCTGACAGGTCATTGCGCCGCAGATGGCGACGTCATGGTTGAGCTCGTCGGCACCGATCCGGGTGGTCAATCCGTACACGCGGAACGACACTTCGTCTGGCAACGCGTCGAGCCCGAGGCGCGTGCTCGATTGCTTGCGATTGGGATTGCCGAGATGTTGCCGGAACCTCCTGCGCAAACCGAACCTGTCCAGACGCCATCGGTGGTTCTTGTTCCCGTGGCCGTGGGTCAGTCAACCGCAACACGGACAGCTACGAACATTTCGGAGACACCGGAAAAATGGGTTCGCATTGCTGTCGGCCCGGTCATCTTTTCAAGTGGTTCGTCGGGCGTCATACTGAACGCACAGATTGCCGGGAGAATCGGCCAGCACGTGGGGTTCGGTTTGACTCTCGACGGCATTCATTCCGTCACGGAAACGTCGATAGCGACCGTCAACGTTGGTGACGCAGTTTTTCGATGTGTCGCGCTTGGGCCGACCGCGTTTTATGAATTGCGCGCTGCATTTGTCCACGCGCGTGCACAGATCGGGTTGACCGGAGGCGCAGGATCTCTTTGGGGACGATCGGGTATTCCTGACAAGGTGGAGGGTCGAGCCGTTTATGGGTTCTGGGGTGGTCCGCAGGTAGAGCTGGCGACAGGATTCTCGGTGCGCCGGAACTGGGATATCGATCTGTGGATTCGAGCTGCATACAACCTCTCATCGATCCGGGGTCGCGTCGTTGACCGGGTGACAGACGTACGGGGCGGACTGTGGTACGCTATCGGTTTGGGGATCGGACGGGGGTTTTGAGAGCAGCGTACCCGCGCGCCGGGGACCAGTAACCTAGGGTTCGCACTTCGCTGCCCATCGGGCCGCGTTGATCATCGACTGCTGCAAGAATGGTTCGTTGGTCCAAAGCAGGTCGGTGTAACCGGCTGCATGGCCAAAGTGAACGATGCGTTTCGCGCCGTCACCGGAGACGACGATGACCGGATCGGTTCCGTCGGAGGTGATCACCACGCCACCATTTATCGCGGGGCCAACGTTGTGGACCACATCGACATTGATTGCCGATGTGACCGGCAGTCCGGCCGTCACGGGGTGAGAAACAATATTCGTATAGGTCTGCCGCCCGCTTTTCGAAGAGGTTCGTCTCAGGATGGACAGGGCGGATCCCATCGTCGTCCACTGGGCACCTTCGAAGACTTTATACGCCGCCCATTCGGTCAGCACCACACCCAGCTGCCCGGCGTTGAAGGCGTCGAGGATCGATTGTTGTCCGGTCGCGGGCATGTCTTGTCCGTAGGTGTTACCCGGCGTGATGACGACGGCTCGGAATGCCGAGGCTGGGGGAGTTCCCGCGTAAACGCCGCCTGAACCGCTCTCAATCACCGTGGTTACGAATCCCGCTGCATTGAATTGCGAAAGCAGGGTCGCGTTGTTCAGCGCGTTCTGGTCGCCCAGCAGCAAAAGCGGTACGCCATCGGCGTTGCCGTCGCAATCATTGTCGATCGCATCGCCGCAAATTTCACGGGTGGGTTGCCCCGGCGCGCACGCTTGCGGTTGTCCTCGTTCGCAGTTGTTAACGGTTCGCGAGCAGAAACCGGACCCGCAGGTGGTGACGCCCAAGTTCTCGTCAGTTTCGCCGTCGCAGTCGTCGTCGAGACCGTTGCAGGTCTCGGTCATGGCTGGTGCAGGTGTACAGGCCTGCGGCGTCCCAGAGGCGCAGTTGTTGACCGTGCGGGCGCATATGCCCGTGCCACAGGATGTGGTGCCCAGGCTTTCATCGGTGTCACCGTTGCAGTCGTCGTCGAGGCTGTTACACGTTTCGGTCATCGGCATACCGGCCGTACATGTTTGCGGTGTCGCATCCATGCAGTTGTCGACGGTACGGGCGCATATGCCCATGCCACAGGACGTGGTGCCCAGGTTTTCATCGGTAGTACCGTTGCAGTCGTCGTCAAGGCTGTTACACATTTCGGCTGCCTCCGGCGTCCCGACGGTGCAAGTTTGAGGAGCGCCGGCAAAACAGTTGTCGACGGTACGGGCGCATAAGCCCATACCACAGGTGGTGGTGCCCAGGTTTTCATCGGTAGCACCGTTGCAGTCGTCGTCCAATCCGTTACACATCTCGGTAGTCGGTGTGCAGCTCGGAAGCGAATCTACTTCGAGTCCCGTGTCGCTCTTGCCTTCGGAGGCATCGGGACTACCGCCATCCGTTGACGGAGAGAACGTGTACCCGCCGAAATCAGTGGACAGTGTGCAGCCCGAAACGACCGTACCCAGGGTCACCCCCAGGAGCAGTCGGCCAATCGGGATCCTAGCGAGCTTGTATGAAATGGTCGTCATCTGTAGGCCAGTCCGGGCGTTAGAACGCGAAAGTTGCAGCAGCGCCGCAGCTGCCGGGTACACAAGACAGCACCATCAGTGGAGGCTTGCTTTGCGGGCTATCGGTGCTGGCTTCCGAGGAAGGGGTTCGATATTTGAGTGCCCACCAGATGACGCCTGTTGCAACCGCCGCGCCCCCGACGACAAAAAGGATGTCGGTCGTCAACGCCAGTGTCTTGCCGGAGTCGCGAAGATCCTCGGCCCGTTGTGAACAGGCTTGCCGTGTTGGGCACTCGCTTTCCAGATCCGATTGTTTGCCCTTGGCGAGCAGCCCCGTCACCACGCCTCCCGCCATCAGCAATCCGCCCGCGCCAGCCACCATCCAGGGCACGCGCTTCATCGTGTGTTGCGAATCCTGCTCGCCCAGATGTTGCGACAGTTCCGCATCGGGCTGGCTGGTTGTCAGCATTGTTTGGTTTGGTGCGTCCGCCGGTGGATTCGACGGAACGGCGACGATAGGCGGTGGGTCCGACGGGGGGGGCGGAGCGGTGTTGGGCTTGTCGACGGGCAAAGCTTTTACGACGCCCGCAGCGCGCTCGGCCCGCATGTTTTCGATCTTGCTCTCGACGTCGGCGCGATTGGGCGCTTGGGGCCGATTCCGCAGATACGCCTTGTAGGCCGTGATCGCCTGGTCGTATTCCTTCAGCATGCGATGCGCTTGCCCGATATTGTAGAGAAACACCGGATCCGGTTTGATTCGGTAGCCTGCCTTATACGAATCGACTGCCTGTTTGAAATCACCCAGATCGTAGTGGCTGGTGCCTTCGCGGAAATGGCGCTTGGCTGCATCCGAGTCGGTTTCTGCCCACGCTGTTTCCGTCGAGAAACCCACTGTCAAAAAAGAGATCAGTAGTAGGATTGTTTTCATTCGATGGAGAGCCCTGAATATCCGCGGAAATTGTACATCGGTTTTCAGGGCATTTGGTGGTGCTTGCGTCGATTTTTCGCGGCGAGTCATCCGCTCCCAGCGCATCGGCGCGGATTTTCCTTACGGTTTGGGCGTCCCCAACTTGAGCAAGATCGCGCCGTGGGTCGGGATGCGGCTTGAATAGCTGTCTTTCTGCCGCCCCAGATCCTTGCGCAACCAAACGTTCCGAACCGGCAATTCTGCTGGCAGTCCGAGATCGGTGAAGCGGACGGTCGCCTGCGCGGGCAGCTGTCCGCGGTTAAACACGGCAACGGCCGAGGTGCCATCGTGAAGCCTTCGTGTCCAGGTCTCAATCGCGCCGTCTGTCGACTTGCGGACGCCGGGGTTCCCAAGCGGATCCTGGTCGATGTCGATGACCTCGGGATTCAGGAGCAAGTCCAGTGTGAATTCATCGAGTTGCGTCAGGTCGTTCCCCAACAAAAGTGGCGCCGCCAACATCGACCACAAGGTCACATGAAGCACCTGTTCGTTCGGCGTGAGCCGGGTGTTGCGAATGTTGGCACTCCAGCCCACTTTGCCGACAATCAACATGTCCGGGTCATTCCACCCGCCGGGACCGATCTTCGCTCCTTTTCCAGCCTGTGCAAAGCCAATCTCCGAAAGCCTCGACCAGGTGTCGACGATGTCGCCGGTCGTGCGCCAGAGCTGACCAGCAACCTCTCGGCCCCAGTTCCAAACCTCGCCCATGCCGTACTGGCAAAGGCTGTAGACGATGTCTCGATTCGTAGCACTTAGTGCCTTCTCCATGATCATCGTCGATGCCAACGTCAGCCAAGAAACGCGTTGCCTTGCCGGCGAGATCGAGATGCAATTCTGAGTTCGCATGCGCGCCGATGCCATGTTTGAAGGCGACACCGCCGATCGAAATCGGATTTCCGGCAACCGTGTTGGCGGGGGTCCCTCGCCCGAATCCGCTTGCCATCTTCGAGAGATCAAGGGACTCGATCCAGATTCCACCAGACGGAATCGGAGGTTCGACAGCCGTTGCATTGGGCCGCGACGCGACCATCGATACAAGGTACGATGGCTCGAAAGTGAAACGCTTCGGGCTGTTCTTTTTTGCGGTTTTTCTGGGTGCCTTCCTGGTTTTTGTGATTCAGCCTGTGGTCGGCCGATTGCTGTTGCCCCGTTTCGGTGGCGCGCCCGCGGTTTGGACCACCTGTCTTGTCTTTTTCCAGTGCGCCTTGTTTCTGGGCTATCTGTGGGCGCATCTCATCGTCTCGCGCGGTGGAACACGGATGCAGGTTTGGGCGCACACCGCGGTTCTCGCGCTGGCCGCAATGACCCTGCCGATCGCACACAACGATTTGCCGCACGCGGATGTGGGCTCGGGATCCTCGCTTGCGGTGCTTTGGTGGTTGACGCTCAGGGTATCACCGTCTTTCATTGTACTGTCGGCAACGGCTCCACTTTTGCAGAGATGGTATGCCGTCTCTACCGGCGCAGCAGCGCATCCGTTGTACGCGATTTCCAACGTAGGCTCGATGTTGGCGCTGCTCGTTTATCCTGTTGGCATTGAGCCCTGGCTTTCGGTGCAGCAGCAATGCGGGTTGTTTCGCCATGGGTTTGTCGTCTTTGCCGGGATGGTGGCGTGGTCGGGCTTCCGGACACTTCGCCATCCAGTTGTTGTGTTTGAACGACCGATAGCGGCGACGATCGCTCAAAGCACACACTGGATGTGGATTGGCCTCAGTGCTTTGCCGAGTCTTTTACTGGTGGCAATCACCCACCATTTGACGCTCGATGTGGCGGGTGGTCCGCTGCTGTGGGTTCTCCCGCTTGCGACCTATCTCGTCTCGTTCATTTTGGTTTTCGGTCAACTGGGGAATCGGGGTCGATCGCTCTGGCTGCTGGGGTGGATAGTGGCCACCGTTGCAATGGGTGCGAATCTGTTTCTGTTTGCCCGTGCCACGTTTTACGCGCAGCTTGGCGCTTCGCTGGCAGTGCTGTTTTTTGGCGCCATGCTGTGCCACGGGGAACTCGTCCGCAGGCGGCCAGGTTTCGCGGACAATTCTAGGTTTATGCTCTTCATCGCAGCCGGGGGGGCGCTTGGCAGTCTTGCCGCAGGGATCCTGGCGCCGCTTGTCTTTGGAGGATTCTTCGAGTTGCAACTTGGAATCATCGGCATCTTCGGGTTGTTGCTCATTGCGATTCGCACCCGGGGCGTGGCGGGGGAGGTGCGTACCACGCGGCGTTTGCTGTGGCTGGGGTTTGGGGCCGCGGTGCCCGTGCTTCTCGCAACCGTATGGATCCAGAGTGCGCGAACGGTACGCGATGCAACCGTTTTGGAACGAAAGCGAAACTTCTTTGGCCTGGTGCAGGCGACCCGTTTTCCAACGTTCACTGTCATGACCCACGGCCGGATCCGTCACGGATTGCAATGGAACGATTCTGCCCGACGTGGTGAGCCGACGTTGTACTTCGGACGCGAAACGGCGATCGGTACCGTGCTGTCGTCGCTGCGATCGCCGAAACACGTGGGGGTGCTTGGACTTGGGGTCGGAACACTCGCGGCGTATGGCAACGCGGGGGATCGGTTTCAGTTCTACGAGATCGATCGCGATGTGGTACGAATGGCACAGCAGCAGTTCAGCTTTCTGCGCGAGGCGCGGGCCCAAGTTGATCTGCAAGTCGGAGATGGCCGAATGTTGTTGGCGCGGCAGCCCGGGCAACACTTTGATGTGCTCGTGCTCGACGCATTCTCAAGCGATTCTGTTCCCGTGCATCTGCTCACCGTGGAAGCCTTCGCGCTTTATCGTTCGCACCTGGGCGAAAACGGGCTTTTGCTCGCAAACGTTTCAAACCGTCACCTGGCGATCGAGCGCGCGGTGCTTGGCAGTGCAGAGGCGCATGGCCTGTTCCACCGTTTGTGTGAAACCGCACGGACCGATGGCGTTGCGTCTGGTGCACCACCGCGACCGTCCAACGTTTTGGTGCGGTGGATGCTCGTGTCGCCATCGGATGCGATGTTGGCGCCTTTTGATGGGCGTTGTCGGCGTGTCGATGAACCCGGGGTACGCTGGTACGACGACAAAAGCAGCGTACTGTCGATCCTGCGTTGAAAACGGATGCCTAGCTTGAGGCGTGGCGTAACTCCGG
>JAWXBF010000120.1:0-28685 GCA_034439895.1 Deltaproteobacteria bacterium | reverse complement strand
TGTTCAAGCTGAACGAAACCCCAGTTCCCACACATCCGTGAGTGCAAAAAATACTGGTTGATACCGGTCAATTCAGCGGTGAGGACATCGTTCAAGATGTCGATGATTTCGGCGTTGCCCTTCATGTCGAAAGGGACGGTAGCTCGGTCTGTTGGTCACGACAACCATTTCCGCTGCTTTTCCTCGGGCACGACGCGTGCAGCATCTGACCGATGGTTTCCACACACGCACCGCAACCCTGACCGGCACCACAGACATTCCCGATGTCCTCGGTGGATTCGGCCCCTTGGATGATGGCAAGCCGTACGCTTCGGTCGGAAACTCCGCGACAGAGGCAAAGAATCATCTGTTGAGAATGAATCTCAAGGTCTTTCTCGTCAAGAGAAAAGATCTAGGCGTACCACCCCTGGAAAGGGTCGAGAGTTCATGTTAATGAGAATGAGTATCAAACTCTACTGGCTCGACTGAAAGCAGAGAAAGCCCCATGCGCGTCAAATCACCTCTCAGCGTCCTCCTCGCCCTCCTCATCTCGATGGTTTCGACCGGGAACACTTTTTCGGCCGAGCCTGCTCTGACGCCCGTGCCCGATGTCGTATCGGTGACGCGCAATCCGCTCCCAACGGTCCCGATCCCGCCGATTGAGGAAACCACAGTCGAGGTCAGCGTGGTTGGTACGCGCGTGAAGCGAACCGCCGGCTCCGCCCACGTGTTGCGCGCCAAGGAAATGGAGCGCCTTGAATACGACGATCCCCATGCGGTCGTGGCGTCGGTTCCGGGGGTCTATTCCCGCGGTGAAGATGGGGTTGGCTTGCGTCCCAACATCGGCATGAGAGGGGCCAATCCTGATCGCAGCAAGAAGATCACCTTGATGGAAGACGGTGTCCTCTTTGGCCCGGCCCCGTATTCCGCGCCCGCGGCGTACTATTTTCCGCTTATCACCCGCATGAGTCAGGTGCGCGTGATCAAAGGCCCAGGTGCCATTTCCTTCGGGCCGCAAACCGTCGGCGGTGCCCTTGATCTCGTCACGCGAAGTGCTCCTTCGGATACCACGGCAGGGATCGATCTGGGCGGCGGGCAATACGGCTACGGGAAAACCCACGGATACTTCGGTGCAAACCAGGGTGACACCAGCTTCATCATCGAAGGCGTTCACCTGCGCGACGATGGGTGGAAGGCGTTGCCCAACGGTGCAGATATTGGTTTTACCCGCAACGAATGGATGTGGAAGGGTGTACACCGCTTGCCTTCGGTCGGGGGCGGCAAACACCAGATTCAACTGAAACTGACCTACGCCGACGAGGACTCGAAGGAAACCTATCTCGGGTTGTCAGATGCCGACTTCGCTCGCAACCCGCTCATGCGTTACGACGCTTCGCAACTTGATCGGATGGAGTGGTTTCGTACCTCGGGTGTGCTGACCCATACGATCGAGCCGACATCGACTGTCAACATCACCACCAGCCTGTATCGCCACAACATGACGAGAAGCTGGCGCAAGGTGAACAGATTTCAGGGAGCATCACTGTATGATGTTCTAACCAATCCAAACGATCCCGAAAATCAGGTGTACAACGCCATCCTCACCGGAAAGCTCGACAGCAGCATTCCCGCCGAGATCCTGCTAGTCGGTCCGAATCGCCGCGATTTCGTATCACAAGGTGCGCAGTCGGTGTTGCAGTGGAATCCTGAAACTTCGGCCATCAAGCATCGCGTCGAGTTCGGCCTGCGCGGACATTTTGATAGCATCGACCGACGACACAGCGAGGATGGTTACTTTTTGCGGGCAGGCCAGTTGGTACCGGCCGGTATTCCGACGGTTGTGACCGCGTTGAATCGTGCGTCGACGGTGGCGGTTGCAGCGAACGTTGCGGATGCGATGACCTGGCGGGGCTTGACGGTGACGCCGGGCGTTCGCATGGAGCTCATCTGGTCGAATTTCTCCGACAGCCTCGGTGCGGGGCAAACCGAACGTTTCGTGCCCGCGCTGTTGCCCGGCGTGGGTATCTACCAGTCACTGTCGGAACGAGTGGGGCTTCTTGCGGGTGTCTATCGTGGTTTCAGCCCGCCTGCTCCGGGTGCCGACAAAAGTGTTGATTCCGAATCGAGCGTCAACTACGAAGCCGGAGCCCGGTATTCCGATGGCGCGTTACAGGCCGAGATCATCGGATTTTTCAACGACTATTCCAATCTCACCGACGTGTGCACGCTATCGAGTGGATGTCTGGATATCAATCTTGATCGACAGTTTGATGCGGGGAGCGCCCGCATCTTCGGAATTGAATCGTATGCGCGGCGTGACTTTCGGCTAGGCACGTTTACGGTTCCTCTGGGGTTCGCGCATACCTACACTCGCGCCCGGTTCGAGAGTGATTTTGTGTCTCAGGATCCGATTTACGGCGACGTCGCAAAGGGTGACGAGCTTCCGTACGTTCCGAAACATACCCTTCATGCATCGCTCGGTGTCGAGCATGGCCGGGGCGGCATCGCCGTTTCGGCAAACTACGTTTCCGCAATGCGGGAGGTTGCCGGTCGCGGTGCGCTTTCTTCGGCCCTTGTGACCGACGAAGCCTTCACCGTCGATGCAAGCGCTCGCGTTCGTCTGTATCGATCGTGGTCGCTCTACTCGAACGTGCGCAATGTCATGGATGCGAACTATATCGTTTCGCGGCGTCCATTCGGCGCACGCCCTAACATCCCGAGATGGGTCCAACTCGGAATCCGAAGTACGTTTTAGGCTCGGCACAGCCCTACAACGCGCGCAAGCGAGGGGGGGCGCTGGTCGGAGCGGGCAATATCCAACGCGCAGGCAGGATGCTGCTGTTTACCTTTGCCAGATCCACATCGGGATCAATCAGACGGCCAGGGGGACGACCATTGAGTGATGCGATGGCATCGACACGAACCTCGACCTTGCGCAAGCCCCGTCGTGTGTAGTCGTCTCGAATGTGGTGAGCCAGCTGAAGAATCAGGTCAGGTTGCCCTGACAGTTCGCGCTCTTGCAGCCGGTTCAAATAGTCGTGGGCGCTGACCTCGAATTGCCTTCGATCCGGCTCGCTGCGCACCTGGAAAGTCACGCTTCCGTTCTTTTCCCGCACCATCACCCGCCACGAGAACCGCATACCCTGTTCGTGCCACAAAACGTTGCCACCGTATGCGAGATGGCGCAAAGGCAGCACAAGCTGAACGGCGCAATAAATTCCCGCCAGCGCCCACCCGACTGGCCGCCATCGCGGGGTGGATTCTGGCGTGGGTGCGCGGGCATCTTGTTCGTGGCGAACGAAGCCACGCGGCCAATTCGCCGGAAAAAAGACGAGCGCCGCCAAAATCATGATGACGGGAAACATGCCGATTGGAAACAACACGCGCGTCAGCACGTGAAAGACGATGACGATTGCGTAGGCGTACGGTCGTGTGCGCGGCCACATCAGCCATGCCACGATCGTGGAGTCAAACAGAAACCCGGCCCATGACATGAGCGGGGCCGCCCAGGAATGAACGAACAGCGGTCCCAGAATCGGGATACCGGTTCGTGAAGCAAGCCATATGTTGAGTGGTTGGGCGTGCCATAGCCAGTCGGCCTGTGCTTTTGCGAGTCCCGCGAAGGTGTAGACGACGCCGACCTGAAAACGAAACAACCAGAGCCACGCAGCGGGTACGACATCGATGCGCCAACCATTTCGCCGCGCATCCAGAGACCACGCACGGTGGGCGGGTGAAACGGCCAGCAGCAACCCGAGCAGGAGCGCGAGATAATAGTGGTTAAGATAGTTGGTGACGTCGATTGCCTGAAGGTACGCAAATCCGATTGCGAACGCGGCTGCGCTTGCGCGAAAAAATAGACCGACGGCGATGCACAGGGCCAATAGTGCCAGCACCCAGAACAACACGTGGGTTCCGATCTCGCCGGGAGGCTGCACCCACGCGAGTCCAAAATATTTGAATCGAAAGGATGTATCAACGAACAACCCATCGATCCATCCGTAGCCCACGAATCGCAACATGCTCACGCAAAGTATCGAACCGAATAGGATCCGAAAGGCGGCAAGCCAAGCGATGTCGACGGGTCGAGCGGATCGGATGGATCGGAACTGCGGCACTAATCGTTGTCGCCTTCGACCGTCATGGGCAAATCGAGGTTGAGCGCCGTGATGAACTGTGTTTTGAGAAGATCATTCAATATCTTGATCTTTGTATGGAGTGCGCCGACGTTTTCCTTGGAGCTAGAAAACGCGTCTTCGAGTGGCGGTGTGAAGGTGTCCGTGGCCACAATGGCGTCGGCAAGCGCATCATTCATTGCGTCGGCAAGCGCATTCTGACCGACAGCCCGGAGCCAGTCGTCAAATCCCAATCCCACGCCGTCGGCACAACCAGAAAACAACTGGCGAAATCCACGAAGGTTTTGTGCGACGTTTTGGGTCGATGAACGTGCGAACTCTGCTTCCAGGTACGGCACGCAGGCAGAGCAGTCGAGACTTCCCGCGGCGCAGCAGATCTTCTGATCCTTGATTTCACGGTCGAGGTAGAAAAAGGCATCGCTTGCCGCGTTCAATGCGTCGTGATCGGTCGCAAAGAGCGTGCTGCCCGCGCCGGCGCTGACGAATTGTTGGCGGAAGTTTGCGCCACCGGGCAGCCAGGCGGTGTTGATCTGTTGCGCGCGGGCGAGGACATCTGCGGCTGCTGCAACGGCGTAGTCGGCACGGCGCTGCGGCAAAACGGTCGGAGACACCGCAGCCCAGGTCCCCTGCGTGTTGATGTCCGCGGTTGAAGGGCACGCATTGTTGGTGCCTGTGTGAAACAGCAGGTATTCCAGCGCGTCGAGGCCGCGGCTGACAACCAGCGTGTTTGCGAAATCGGTCCGACTGTATCCCTGTGTCGCGATCAGTTGGTCCACGCCGCAGCGGGCTTTCTGCGGATAACTGTAGATCTGTGTTCGCAGGCCCTGTCCGCCCGGGCGGCCGCTTGAAGCAGCGGGTCCTATTTGAAACAGTTCGGCTGCTTGCCAGTGCGCGTTGGCGATTCGCCAGGCCTCCTGAGCCTGGCTCAATGCCTCGGGCGACAAGTTGGCGGCGTATCCCACGAGCTTGTCATGCAGCGCCTGTGCTGCGCTTTGGAAGGTGTTGCCACCAAGGGCGGTGCATTCGGCTATCGCTGCAATAAGCGCTGCTTTGCTGAACGCGATGGTTTCGGCATCCGGCACTGCGGCCGCGTCAACCATCCCGGCATCAAACCCAGCCACCCCCCCGGTTGCAGGCGTACCGGATGTTCCCCCGGTTTTTCCGGTATAAACCGGCTCGCCGGATCCGTTGTTGCTGCACCCCAACCCCAGGAAGGACGCCACGGCGCCGCCCAGAAGAAGTGCGGGAAAACAAAACCCAACGCGCCGGTATTTGATCATGATTGATTCAGCGACCTTCACCGTGGCCAACGACCACAATTTTTCCGTCGGACTGTAGCACAATCGCGCGGGCTTCTTCGCCGAGTCCGGCGCCAACAGCGAGATTCTGAATCACCACACCGGCGTTGCCGAAGGTTGCGTCGCGGGTTCCGTCCACATTGTAACGGGCGATCAGCATCGCGGTGTCGGTCGCTGAAACCGCAACGTAACCGACCGCGTACAGTTTGTCGTTGGCGTCGAAGGCCGCGCCCCAGAAGCGATCATGCATCGTTTCGGAAACCGGGACTGCCATCGATTTTTCCGTCCCGACACCGTCGAGGGGCACGAATGCCAACACCGCATCATCGTCCATATCGGTGGCGGCGCTATATCCCGTTGCCGCAGCCCATTTGCCCGAAGGTGCAACAGCGGCACCATAAAAAGCCTCGTTGTTTCTGCCAAACGGATACAGCTTGTATCCGGCGCTGGCGAATGTCGTGTCGGCTTGACCGTTCGCGCCCAGCATGACGATCATCGGTTGCACCTGTCCTGCGGTTGGCTCGGCGCTACCGGTGATCAAGGTCTTGCTGCCGGGGAGTGCCCGGATGTTGCGTCCGCGATCATTCAAGGTTGCAACGTCGAGGACCACCTTGCCCTGATTTCCCCAAGTTGAATCCTGCGAGCCATCGGCGTTCAGGCGGAATGACACCATGTCAACAGCGCCCGACGCGGCCGATCGTCCGTACCCGGTGGTTACGTATTTTTCGCCTTGTGGTGCAATGCCGTAGGCCTCGGCCATGCCCCAGGGTGTGGTTGTGTTCATCGTCATGAACGGGTTGAAGTTGCTGATGCCCTGGTATCCAAATGCGTTGTCGACAGCGCCATCGACGCCCAATCGCAACACCACAATCGCGTTGGCAGATTGTGTCCCGACGCCGGTCGGCTGTGAGGTGTATCCGGATGCAACGATTTTGCCGTCGGCGTGCACAAATCCGCCGAGTGCGTTGTCGCTGAGGTTGGCGATATTTAAACGGTGAGTTCCCATGGTCCCAAACGTGGTATCCAGCGTGCCATTGGCAGTCAATCGTGCAACAATTCGATCCGCGTCGATTCGGGAACCGTCGCCCTTCGTTCGCGCAAAAATTACCAGTCGATTTTGCGTGTCGCGATCAATTTCTCGAGCGAAATCGCCGGCGCTGTCGGACGCAGGACCGAGATCAAGTTCGGCCACGCCGTTTGTGCCGAAGGTGATGTCGAGCTGCCCGTTGGTATTGAGTCGGATCGCGAAGACGTTCATGTTCACAGGAGGCGTGGCGGTGGTGCCGCCGGCGCCGCCCATGGCATCCGGCGATGCGCCCGCGTCGGGTGTTCCCATGGTGCCGCCTGTGGCAACAGCACCTCCGCTGCCGCCGGTTGCGCTGCCCCCAGTTGCCGTTCCGCCCGTGCCTGTGCCGCTGGTCCCGCCGAAACCGCCCGTTGCTGCGTCAAAGCCGTCGTTGGTGCCAGAGCCGTCGTCGTCACAACCGACGGCGAGCGCAGCGAAAAGCGCAAGGGCGGAGAATCCGATCGAGCGGGTTGAGCTGGGACTGAACATCTTTGGGTTCCTTTTGAACAGGTATTGAAAATGAGATGCGTTATCGAAATGCAATCTATCGCAATGAGAATGAATGTCAATATCGAATATTCTAGCCGTGTCGCTGAAAATTCTGATATTGATTATCAACCTCGACTTTTCACCCGACGACATGGACGGTACTCAGTCAGCCAGCATTTATTCGGCCCCATCGGCCCAGCTGCAACGCGCGCCCGACGTCGCGGCCGGGTCAGCGAAAAGTGTGCCGGTGGCGAGTGACCCCGGCTGTTTCTCGGTTTTTTTGGCGCACCACCAGCCTGCGCGGGCACGAGCGCGATTGCTGCGCCGGGCGATCGCGACGGGTTTTGCGGCCTTTGTCCACGTTGCCGTCCTCGTCTACCTGGGGGTTGATGATCTGTATCGCGTCGAGGAGCTTGCTGCGCCAACGCTGGCGCTCTCCTTCCTTCAATTGCCGACCGTTGAGAAGACAAGCGCTCCCAGCGCTGAACGCGTTGCGCCCCAGCGTGCACGCAAAGCCCGGGTTGCGCGAACCGAGACGGCACCTCAACCAACCGCATTGCCATCCGAGATTCCCGCGGACGAGGTCGCAGTCGCCACGCCATCGCACAGTGATGAGGTGCTTCCTACGTCCGAGGGCGATCCTTCCGCATTGACGGAAGTTTCAGGAAGCACCGGTACAGCAGAGAGCGCCCTGCCATCGTCTTCGGGGGTGCCTCAAATGGTCGTGGTAGCAGTGGATGAACACACCCGGCGAGATTGGATCGCACGGTACACCCGCGATAAATTGCGAAGCTGCATCGACGCGCATCGGTTCTATCCACCCGAAGCCGAAGAGGAAGGGATCGAGACCACCGTCGTGCTGCGAATTACCATCGACCATGCGGGGCGATTGCTTTCGGTCACCGTTGTTCGCGGCAACGAGGTCCCCATCCTAGCTCGCGCGGCACTGGCGACCGTTCAAAAAGCCCAACCGTTTCCGCCCCCACCGAAGGAACTGGGAGACCGAATTACGCTGGACGTGTCGGTGGACTACCGGATCGCGCTTTGAGGCCGATCCTACGGCTACCACTACTACTCCTCGTAGTTGGATATCGGCGCAACCCGGACCGCACAGGCCTTGTATGACGGCTGTCGCGAATAGGGATCGAACGAAGGAAACGTCAGCCGGTTCATTTCTTCGTAATGCATCGGCACGAACACTTGTCCGGGCTGGACCGTGTGTGTGACGAATGCCCTGGCCTTGATGGAGGCCCGTCGTGAATGGATGGATACCCATTCGTTGGGCGAGATTTTCAGTTCGCGCGCATCGTTGGGACTGATCTCGACGTAGATTTCGCTTGGATACAGTTTGCGCAGGACCGCGGACTTGCTGGTTCGCGTTTGGGTATGCCACTGGCTTGAGCTTCCACGTCCGGTCAGCAGCAGGTGCGGGTACTTGGCGTCGGTAGGCTCGGGCATGGGCCGTGTGTCCTCGAAACAAAAGCGTGCCCGCCCATCCGGATGGAAGAATCGTCCGTCGGAAAATAGCCGCCGTTGCTGCGCTTGATCTTGCGCAGTGGGATCGGCAGGATAGGGCCACTGCACGCCGCCCTTGCGGTCAAGCATCTCGTAATCGCCGAGTCCAGAAATGTCACACGGTTGGTCCCGTGACAACTTCTTCAGGATCTCGAAAACCGCTTCGGGACTGGTCCAGTTCGCAAACATCTCGCCGCAACCCCAGGCATCGGCGATGAGGCGGAAGATCTGGAAATCCGCCAGGGCCTGCCCGGGCGCGCGTGAAACCCGCTTGAGCACCCCGATTCGCCGTTCGGAATTGATGAACGTGCCTTCTTTTTCACCCCATCCCGCCGATGGAAGCACCAGGTGCGCCATGCGGGCAGTTTCCGTACTGGCATACATGTCCTGCACCACCAGGAAATCGAGACGTGAAACAACTTCCTTGAAGAAGTCCTGGTTGATCCAGGAATGGGCTGGATTGGTAGCAACGATCCACAGCCCGCGGATCTTGCCCTTCAAGATCTTTTCCAGGATCTGGTCGTAGCTTGCGCTCGCGCGATTCGGAATCGATTGCACATCGATGCCGAGGGTCTCCGCGACCTTGTTTCGATCTGCGGGGCTGGTGAAATCATGTCCGCCGAGCAAGTTCGTTGTATTCGAGAACAGGCGCGAGCCCATGGCGTTGCACTGGCCCGTGATCGAGTTGGCCCCGGTTCCGGGTCGGCCAATGTTGCCGGTGATGAGCGCCAGGTTGATGAGTGATTGAGCAGCTCGCACCCCTTCGTGGCTTTGGTTGACACCCATGGTCCACCAAAACGAAACACGCTTCCCGCGCGCGATGGTGTCAACCAGATGGTCAATTGCCTCGCCGGTCAGACCGGTCTCCAAGATGACGCGCTCGCGGTCGTACTTTTGAACGTGCATCCTGTAGTTATCGAAATCCTTTGTGTGGTTTTCGATGAACGTCTTGTCGATCGCACCGCGCTCAATTAGCAGGTTCGCAATGCCGTAAAACAAGGTCAAATCGGATTTCGGTGCAAGCGCCACGTGTTGTGTGGCCGCCATTGCCGTTTCGGTCTTGCGGGGATCGATCACCACGATCTCAGGTTTGTTTGGGTTCCGGCAAACGCGCTCCCAGAGGATGGGGTGCGCGATGCAAAGATTTGATCCAACCAAGACCAGCGTGTCGGACTCTTCGAAGTCCTGGTAGGTGTAGGGAGGGGCATCGAAACCGAACGCCTGTTTGTAGGCGACCACTGCGGTGGCCATGCATTGGCGTGTGTTGCCATCGCCGTCGACCATTCCCATGCCGAACTTGCCGAGCGCACCGAGAAAGGCGAGCTCCTCGGTGGGGATTTGTCCTGTGCCGAGGAACGCGACGGCTTCCTTGCCGTGTTTTTCCTGAATGCCTTTGAACTTCTTGACGAAGGTTTCGAGTGCGACCGGCCATGTGGTTGGAATCAATTTTCCGGCTGCGTTGCGCAACATTGGTGTGGTCGCGCGATCGGTAGCGGCAAGCGGAGTCAGCGCCTCCCATCCCTTGGGGCAGGCCATTCCGAGGTTGACCGGGTACTCGGTTGTCGGTGAGAGGTTGACGGCAGCTCCGTCTTTGAGGTGAACCGACAACCCACATCCGGTCGAGCAATACCCGCAAACCATCGTTGTGGTTTGGTCCGGCTTCAAACGTTCGGGAACCTTCCCAAGTCCGAACACGCCGGGACTGAGCAGCAGTTCGCGGGTGAGCGGGCCCGTCCGTTGCATGATTGCGGACATGCCAATCTCTTTGAGCTTTTTTGCAGCGGCTGCGAGGCCTTTCGGCGTGGGCGTCGGTTTCGACATCAGGTCAGTCCTCCGGGCATACGCGAAGCCGGCGCCGCTTTGAAAAAGAGAAAGCGCTCGAGCAACTCGCTGCCGAGCAAGAGTACGAAACTCGCGACGGCAGTAACATGGACGAAGGAATTGTGGAGATTGCCCTGGCCTCCAGGCCTTGCGCTCAACCATAGAATTCCTGCCAACACGATCCCCCCCATCGCGCCGGTTGCGAATCGCCCCACCGTTGCAAGTCCGAGATCCCGAATCATCAGCGTTGCGACCCGCTTCTCGCTTGTGGTGCGTTTGTCGAAAAAGTGGCGCAAACGGATGGCTTCGGCGCTCAATTTCGCGATGGCGCTTGTCATCACGATCACAAGCATGAGCAGTTGCGATTTTGTTGCGCTGAAAATGCTTTCGGCCGGTTCATGGTTCGTCAGCACGCTCAACATGAATGCGGCCGAGGCACCCAGCACCGCCGTTGTGATGAAAAACTTGTATCCGGTCAAGGCGGCGCCCCAGTGCGGTCGCTTGGTGGCGGCGTAGACCATGACCGAACAAAAAACGCCGAGGCCGCCCATCGCAATGGTGGCCACCCCGATGGTGTCCCTCAGTGATTCAATGCGCGCGGAATCCAGGTATCGCGCCACGATGGAATATTTCAGACTGGCCCCTGCGAGCGGTGAAACCAATAGTGCGTAGGCACCGGCAAGCGGCGCAAAAGTTCCAAACGCGATGATTTCGCGGGACAACCACGAGTGGCGCAGTCCAAGAAACGCACGATAACCGAGCAAAGGCCGTCCCAGATGCATGGGGCTCACGACCAGCGCCAATCCTGCAAGCACCAGAGCAAACAGGGCATGCGACAGCGGCGGTCCACCGGTGGTTGCGTTGGCTTTTGGCAAGAGGTGCGCAAATGAGAACGCGCCGACCGCCAGTTGGGTGAGTACCAGCATGATCACAAGCGGCATGTGCGAGTGCGAGGGACTGACCGAGTAGAAGTCTGCTGGCAATGCATTGGCGGGAACAGGTCGCGCTGTTTTGTAAACCGTGGTTGGGATCGTGTCTTGCGGTCCGGGCGCGCCAGGCAGGAAACTTCCCGCATTGCTCGCAGCCAGGGCGTCGGCCTTGTCCACGATGCGAATGCGAATCGCTTCACTCGGACAAGCCTGAACGCATGCGGGCGCTTCCCCGGATGACAATCGATCGCTGCACATGTCGCATTTGCGAACGATCCCGCGTGCCGAATTGTACTTCGGAGCGTCGTAGGGACACATCAACGTGCAGTACTGGCATCCGATACATTGATCGTCCAAATGCTTGACGATCCCCGTGATCGGATCTTTTTCGTAGGCGTTGACGGGGCAGCCGGTTAGACAGGCGGGTTCAGCGCAGTGGTGACACGAACTCGTCACGGTCTGTTGAAATCCCGCGTCGCTCTTGCCGCCATGAATCAATCCAACATTTCGGAACGACTCCGTGTCGTCAAGTCCATTCAAACTGTGACACGCAGTCACGCATGACTTACAGCCCGTGCAGGCGTCCAGATCGACCTCGAAGGCATATTGTTGGCCGGGGCCAGGCTGCATGTCGGGAATCAGATCCCGGTAGTATCGCGCCTGGGCCGGTGGTGCCGAGGCTTCGTGTGATACAAAACGGTCTACCGCCGTCATGGATTGTTGTTCGCGCAGCAGCAACGACAAGAGATCGTTTGCCGGCTTCGGGTTTGCCAATACTGCAAGCGCGGGGCTGCGAACGATGGGAGCCGGAGACGTATTTGAAGCGGTGTTCATCGGATTGCAGCCACCCTATGGTTCTACACTTCCAATGTTTCGGACTCGTAAAATACCCGTTAATTCGCGGCCAAATCACAGGAAAACGCCGGCAAGTATTCCGGTTTTCAGTTCTATTCTTGAATGAAACATCGAAGTTACATTGCAGACGTCGCTGTCGAAACGTGCACCGTTGCAAGATGGTTTTGCATGAGCAACGAAGAACAGAAAAATTCTCGCGGCGCGATCCGGGTGCTGTTGTTGTCGACCATTGCCTTCACCTTGCTGTTTGCCGTTTGGCTGATGTTTGGTGTCCTTGCGGTTCCAATCAAGGAAGAGTTCGGATTGAACGCGATTCAGTTTGCCTGGCTCACCGCCATCGCGGTTTTGAGCGGCTCGCTCTGGCGGTTGCCGCTTGGCATTTGGACCGATCGCGTGGGCGGAAAAGTCGCCATGACGTCCATCCTGCTTGCCTCCGCGATCCCGTGCTACTTCGTTTCAACGGCATCTTCGTTTTCGCAGCTAATCGTCTTCGCGCTTTTGTTTGGGGTTGCCGGTAACTCGTTTTCGATTGGGATCGCCTGGAATGCCGCGTGGTCGACCCGCGAACGTCAGGGGTTTACGTTGGGTACCTTTGGTGCAGGCAATGTCGGCGCGTCGGTGACGAAGTTGATTGGTCCTGCACTCCTCGCGCTCGTTCCCGTTGGTGGTTTTCTCCAGGGTGCGATTCCGGGTGGATGGCGTTTTATTCCCGTGATGTATTCCGTCCTGCTGGTGGCGATGGCGGGTTTTGTTTGGTTCGGCGCTCCCGCAAGTGACCTGAAACCGGGCGCTGGACGCTCGGCGCGTGAAATGCTTCGTCCGTTGCGAGAGATCCGCGTGTGGCGATTCGGTCTATACTATGTGGTTGTATTTGGCGCCTACGTTGCTTTGTCGCTCTGGTTGCCCAACTACTACCGCAAGGTCTACGGTCTCTCGCTATCGAACGCAGCGCTCTTGACCGCGCTTTTCATTTTTCCAGCCAGCTTGCTGCGACCCGTGGGTGGCTGGTTGTCGGATCGCTTCGGTGCTCGGCCCGTTACCTACGTTGTTTTCGGTGCGATGGCGTTGGCGTGTATTCCCCCCGCCCTCTCGGGTGTGACGAATGAAGGTCCAATCGGGCTCGGAGCGCTTGTGTTTTGCGTCGAAGTCCTCGCCATCGGGATGGGGATAGGAAAAGCCTCGGTCTACAAGTACATCCCCGAATATTTTCCAAAGGACGTGGGTGCCGTCGGCGGCCTCGTCGGAACGATTGGCGCACTCGGTGGGTTTTTGTTGCCACTCGGTTTCGGTTACCTGGAAGAAGCCGTCGCTCGACCCGAGGGGTGTTTTGGGGTCATTGGCGGGCTTGTCCTCACGAGCATGCTCTGGCTCCACCTTGTGGTGGTGGGAATTTCTCGAAATCGAGCACGCAGCGATCGTGGTACGTTTTCTGCTCAGACCGCAATCTAGGTCAAAGTTCGCACGAGGTGTGCCACCATCCGGCGAACCTCGGTTTTCCCAGTCAACCATGCCTGGTTGAGCTCAATTTCGATACCCAGGTACACGTTGCCGGGGAACTTTCGGCGAAATGCAGTGGTCAATCCATCGCTTGTTCCACGGTATGGGTAATTTCGCCGGATACGCAACGGCGCTGACTGTTCGCGCAGTTTTCGCTGTAATTCCCGGCAAAATCGGCTTTCACCCGCGCGGGTCGGATCAAAGAGCAGACCGATGTCCGCATTGCGTTCAATCCCATCGAGGCGCGGCGTGAAGCTGTGGATCGACAGGTGCAATACGGGTCCCGATGCCATTGCCTCCCGTAACACGCGCTCGACTTCGGCTCGATAGGCGCTGTGGTGGTTTGTCAGCAGCGATGCCTTGTCGGCCTCACTCAGGGTCCGTGAAAAGCGCGAAAACAGGTGAGGGTGATGGGCGTTGCGATTGGCATCGACCAGCAAGCGCGTGAACGTCGCCGCAACGAGTTTGGCGTTCAGTGCAGGGGCAA
The DNA here is from genome assembly GCA_034439895.1 of Deltaproteobacteria bacterium. Classification (GTDB taxonomy): domain Bacteria; phylum Myxococcota_A; class Polyangia; order Fen-1088; family Fen-1088; genus JAWXBF01. Next base: position 14,613 of record JAWXBF010000120.1, on the reverse strand, counting down.
GACGTTTCGCCACCTCAAGCGCGCCGATGTCCCATCCGCGGTGACTCTTTCGGATCGATTCTTCTATCCGAACCACCTTCCGGAATCGCTCCGGAATGGCGTTGCTTGCATGCTCGCAGCTAAGAACGATCCGGTAAGCGCCCATGATCAAGGTCGGAAAAACTGGCCGGTTTGCAGACAATCGGCGAGCACCCGGTAGACCGTTTCGAGCTTTGCAGGGCTCGGCGCGGGACCTGCAGCAGACCGAATTCGACTTGCAAGGCAACCGTCGGCCACAACAATCGAAATCGCATCGCCAGGCGCCGGTTTGAGATGGCGTTGCACCAGCGCCTGCCAAACTTCGCCCGCAGACAGAACTTTTTCGGATAGCCCGAATACCGAAAGGTATTCGGCGTCCTCCAAAATTGCAGCGTCTCCGTGTGTGACGCATTCCTCCAGGATTGCGGACAGACGACCGGTTTCCCATCGTTGCTGTTGCTCGGACGGGAGATCCGTTTCCTCGACCAACGCGCGGACGACGGCGATCACGGCCTCGGCTATCGCCAGATCGGCCGCGGGGCACTCCTGCGTATCCAGCACGCGGATCTCGATCGCGTTGCGGTCAAATCGGGCGATGGCACCGCGGGCGTTCACCCATTCATTGCGCAAGATCCCTTCAGGATCGAACGGGGCCATATCATCGTAGATCTTCTGCAAAACGTCGTTCTCGTAGGCTGCCTTCGAGAAAGCTGGCTCGGGTACCACCAGTCCTCCGACCGAGGGAATGCGGTCGGCATTGTGTCGGTAGTACGAAAGGCGCATGTCGGCCCTGGCCTGAGCCTTACCGTCAACAAAAGGCGAGCTTGCAGCCAGCGCCGGCAAAATGGGCAACACAAGGCGAATCGCGGCGTGCAGCCGTGCGAATTCGGCGTCGTTGCCGAAGGGTAAGTTGATGTGCATGCTTTGCAAGTTGGCCCAGCCGTGCCCCTTGCAATCGAAGATCCGATCGAAGGTCCGGTAAATGTGATCATTTTCGTGGGGCCACAGCCGAAGATCACGATGGGGGTCCATCCATGGGTGCATGCCGGTCGGCAACAGACACGCCGACAGTCGGGCAAGTAATCCGTTGATCTCTTGTACGTGCTGTTGAAAGTGTGTTGCAAGCCCCGTAAACGTTCTGGCAGGTCCATTGGTTTTTAGCTCAACCACGTGCAAGGCAAGTTCGTTCGACCACGCGAGCTCGCCACGCTCCACCTCGGTTTCGTAGCCGCCACCCACTTGCTCCAGCAGTCGGTCACAGATCGGAAGGACCGAAAGTCCCTCCCGATCGACGATCATGTATTCGATCTCGATGCCGAAGCAGTCGAACAGATGATGGTGCGTTTTGCTCATGGCGAACGTTCCTCCTTTCGGCGTCCCTGTCGATCCAGGCGTCGCAAGAAACTTGCCGCCAGCGTGTCGTAGATCTTGTCCTTCAGGAGGCCGTCTTCATATCCCGATTCAATGTTGGGATTGTCGTTGACCTCCATGACGAGGAATCGGCCGTTCACGTCCTTCACGTCGACGCCATAAAGTCCGCGCCCGATGAGGTTTGCGGCGTCGACCGCGATTTCTATCGCCTTTGCCGGCGTCTCGCTCACCGGTACGCATTCGACCCGGCCATAGCGCCGCTTGCGTTCGCCTTCGGCAAGCTGAATTTGCCAGTGACCCGGCGCCATGAAATAGCGGCAAACGAACAAGACCTGGCCATCCAGAACCGCAACACGCCAATCAAACCCCGAAGGAACGAATGCTTGCGCCACCACCAACTCCGACGTGTCGAAAAACTCGTCGAGGCGGGTCACCAGTTCCTCCTCGTTGTCGACCCGTACGACACCCGATGAAAACGAGCTGTCGGGCCGCTTCAACACGCAAGGAAATCCCAGTCGCTGCCCGACCTCGTCGGCATTGTCCTTGTGGATGATGACGGTCTGAGGGCAAGGGATCTGATGCTTTTCGAAAAGCTCTGCCTGGTAAACCTTGTTGCTGCAACGGACTATGGATTCGGGATCATCAATCACGACGAGCCCCTCTGCTTCTGCGCGCCGCGCGAAGCGAAAGGTGTGGTGGTTGACACTGGTCGTTTCGCGAATGAACAACGCATCGAACTGTGCGATGCGTGCCAGGTCCGTTCGGTCGACGACCGAGGCACCGATGCCGACTTTTTGCGCGGCCCTCGTGAACTTTTCGATTGCCCGTTCGTCGGAAGGCGAATCGATCTCTTCCGGATTCCAGAGGATTGCAAGCTCGTAGCGTGGACGTTTGATGGTGGGATTGCGCGGCCTTGAAAAATACCGCTTGGCTTGCGCCACCACAAAGTCACGGTGATTCTCTGGAATGTCCTTCGACGCTATCAACCGAATTGCGCGCAGCCTCCATTCGTCCACCCGAACAAACTCGGCCCGCATGAGGGGCACCGGAAAGTGTTCGAAAAGCGTCTGGCAGAGACTGTCGTATCGTTCGGCGATGTTCCGGCCGAAGTAAATACTCAGCTCGAAGTGGTCAGCTTTGATGGGGGCAAAAAGACGCTGGAGGCGTTGTTCGATGTCTTCGGATACGATGCGTATGACACCCGATTCGCGGAGGTCTTGCATGGTCGTGACCGGCGGCATCGGTCGGTGACCCCGGGCGGTGGCGAGCAACGATACATAGTACCCCACAGACTGGTACCCGTACGCCCTGCACAGGTTGAAAACGCGTGCGTGACGGAGCGCCACAAAGCGTGGGTTGGTCAAGTAATCCCGGGCAGGCACGATCTCTGCCCCAGGGATATCGATCGACCACATCTTACGGTTTTCGACGACGATCAGGACGTCCACGAACGGTCACGCTTTCGGTTGAATAACGAGGATGTTGGCATCATATGTCACGATTCCCAGCAGGATCGCGGCCACGACACGATCGGTGTTGACGCGATAGTGGCGCTTACTGAACCTTGGGTTGTCTTGCAAGGGATCGGCAACCGAGATCAAACGGCGGCGGCGGTCGTACCCACTCAGCACAACGAAGTGTCCGGCTGGGTCGCCGCGCACGTCGTCGTATCTGTCGTCGAACTCCCGTGCGCAACCGTAAAGATAGGTGGCACTGAGCCCCGCCAGGATGGGCGTGTGGTTATTCAGGTGTTCGCGCAGCAGGGCCGAGCCGAACTCCCTGAACCGAATGCGCCCCCCCAGCTCCAGAAACTCAAGATAGGCGTGCGTGGCAAGTTTGAGCTTCGCGTTGCGCTTGTGAACGAGCTGATTGCGCAACCGATCTGCGAGATCGATGCCCGACGCAAACCAGGTCGGATCGAAGACTTGAAGGTTGTAGGTGAAGAGCTCAGCGGCGTATCCGCGTCGAAGCGCATGACACCCGAGCAGAACGGCGAGGGTTCCGCCACCGGGAATCGGGTTGTTCTCCGCAATCACCTGGGAAAGACCAATCCGGTCGCCCCAATATCGATAAACAGCGTGCAGACACGTGGGACCGCAGGTGCTGTTGTCGGGCTGGGGTTGGACTGCGAAGTCGAGTTCTAGCCGCTTTTTCGACAACGGCGTCTCCTCGGTTCAGCCCTGTCGGCATTCGAGACAGAGAACCGTGATGTTGTCAGTGCCACCGTTCTTGTTGGCCTCGGCAATCAGGTTCGTCACGGCGGCCTCCAGATCGCCTGCCTTGCGAACCGTGTCACCCATCATTCGATCGTCGATCATGCCGGACAATCCATCCGAGCACAGCAGAAACGTATCACCGTCGATGATGTCGTGTGCTTTCACATCGACCAGAACCGTGTCCTTCATGCCGAGCGCTCGCGTGATGACGTTCTTGTGAGGAAACCGTTTTTCCTCGTCGTCTGTCATGTCGGGCCGAGCATCCTTGTAGTCTTCGAGCAGGGAATGGTCTCGCGTGATTTGCTCGATTTCTTCGCCGCGAATTCGGTAACAACGCGAGTCCCCCACGTGCGCCACATAGAAACGATCGCCCGTGATCTGGCCCATGACGATGGTGGTCCCCATCCCCTTCAGTTTCAAATCCTTCTGGGCCGACTCGAAGATCCGCTGGTTGGCGGACTTGATCGCAACCGCCATCCGGTTTTCCAGATAGGACAATTGCTTGTCCATCTTGAAGGGCCACGTGGCCTCTTCATCGGCGGTCCGTTCATAGAATTCCCGAATCGAGTCGGCAGCCAGTTTCGATGCGACTTCCCCCGACGCGTGCCCGCCCATCCCGTCTGCCACCAGAAACAGCTGTTCGTTCTCGATAAGAGTGAAAAAATCCTCGTTGTGCGCGCGCTTTAGACCGGGGTCGGTCTTGGCGGCATAGCGAATGCGCATCTCGATTTTTTACCACGAGACGCTGTCCATTCGGAAATCCCAAAAGCCAATTTAAGAAGGAAATCGCACGGTTTGAAGCGCGAAGGTGGCTGTCTGGCCTCGAAAAGGAAATTTTCGACAGAATCGCTTCACACAATTGACAGCGGTCTCGGGTCCCGTTAGGGTACTGAACAGATGTCCACTCATCCTGTAGCATCGTCGCCGGCCGCCTCTGTCACAGCTGCCATCTTGGCGGTCGGCGACGAAGTGCTGCGGGGAGAGATCATCAATAGTAATGCTGCCTATCTCGGCGACCGATTGTTTGCACTTGGTTTTGATGTCGTTGAGCACCTTGCTGTTTCCGACCGACCCGACGACATCAAGGCTGCCTTGCAGCGACTGGGACTGCAAGCAGACTTGGTGGTGGTAACCGGTGGTCTTGGGCCGACCGACGATGATCGAACCGTCGGGGTGGTTTGTGCGCTTCTGGGCGTAAATCCGATTCAACACGAGTCCTCGCTTGAGGCGATGAGGGCGTGGTTTTCGGCGCGCGACTTCGCGTTGACACCCAATAACCTCAAGCAGACCGAAATTCCGGCCGGGAGCGACCCTCTGCCGAATCCTGCGGGACTTGCGCCGGGGTTCGGTGTTCAGCTTGGCCGTGCCCGGTGTTTTTTCATGCCCGGCGTACCGCGCGAAATGCGGCGGATCTTCGAGGCGCATGTTGTTGCGCGTGCCCAAAAGCTCATGGTCGAGCGGGGCGCACGGGTGGCCCTGTCTCGTACCTTCCACATCTTTGGAATGGGTGAATCACACATCGACCATCGTTTGCAGGGGATCGAAGACAGCTTCCCACCGGGTACGGTTGCCATTCACTACCGCACGGCGAATCCGGAGAACCACGTTCGCGTGGTGGTTCGGGATGCTGACCACAAGCGGGGTCAGGAAACCCTCGATCGCCTCGACACACTCGTGCACGAACGCCTGGGTTCGGTCATTTACGGCATCGACGACGATACCTTTATCTCTGCTTTAAGACGGACCTTCCTGGCTGCACGAAAGCGCCTGGCTGTTGCGGAATCCTGTACCGGAGGACTGGCCGGACAGCTCATCACCCACGAGCCTGGCGCCAGCAGTTTTTTCGCGGGTGGTGTCGTCGCCTACGAAAACGACGTGAAAGAGCGGGTGTTGGGCGTCGAGTCGTCCGTCCTGAAGGCGCACGGTGCCGTCAGTGAACCTTGTGCCGCCCAGATGGCGACAGGGGTTCGGCTGTTATTGAATGTGGACGTGGCGGTCGCCATCACCGGGATTGCCGGAGATTCGTTGCATGACCTGAGTTATCCACAGGCAGTGGACCCCGCGTCATCCGAAAAGCCTGTCGGTACCGTGTGTTTTGCTGTCGCAGATGGCAACGGAGTCCGAACAGAAACGCGGCAGTTTTCAGCGGGTCGCGACCGAGTTCGAAACGCCGCGGCCTATCACGCACTTGAGTTGGCCCGCAGGGCCGTGCTGATGCCGGTGGAAATCCCATCGTCACAGCAATCACCGGTAGAGCTTTCAAGCAAAAGGAAATAGAACGCCATGACAACCCCAATCGAAATTGTTGACGGAACTGCCCCGCGGACCTCGAGCGCGCGGAGTGCCAAGGAGAACGCCATGCCAGGTGCCAACAAGGCTGAGTCCAAAGAAGCTGCCAAAGTACCCGTTGCTGCCGCTGCGGCGCCCCGCCCTCGAGATGCGACCCGGGACAAGGCGATCGATCTCGCGGTTTCGACCATCGAAAAGCAGTTCGGCAAAGGCAGCATCATGCGCCTTGGCGAAGACACGGCGGCGCCCGAGGTTCGGGTTGTGTCGACCGGCTCGATCGGTCTCGACATTGCGCTTGGTGTAGGGGGTCTCCCGCGCGGGCGCATCGTCGAGATCTACGGACCTGAGTCATCCGGTAAAACGACACTCGCCCTGCACGTTGTGGCGCAGGCCCAAAAGTTGGGTGGTGTCTGTGCTTTCGTTGATGCTGAACACGCGCTTGACGTGGCCTATGCCCGCAAACTGGGTGTTCGCACCGATGATTTGCTGGTGTCGCAGCCGGACTTTGGTGAACAGGCCCTCGAGATCACCGACATGCTGGTGCGCTCGAACGCAGTCGACGTGATCGTGGTGGACTCGGTTGCAGCCCTGACCCCGAGGGCTGAAATCGAGGGCGAGATGGGTGAATCTCATATGGGCTTGCAGGCCCGATTGATGAGTCAGGCCCTGCGCAAGCTAACGGGTACCATCTCCAAATCCAGCACGCTGGTCATTTTCATCAACCAGATCCGCATGAAGATCGGGGTCATGTTCGGCAGCCCCGAAACGACGACCGGTGGCAACGCGCTCAAATTCTACAGCAGCGTGCGTTTGGACATCCGCCGGATCGGTGCCCTGAAAGACGGCGAGGTTGTGGTGGGCAATCGGACCCGCGTCCGTGTGGTCAAGAACAAGATGGCCCCGCCGTTCCGAGAGGTCGAGTTCGACATCCTTTATGGAGAGGGGATCAGTCGGGAAGGCGATCTGGTCGATTTGGGTTCCGAATGCGGCGCGATTGAGAAGTCGGGCGCCTGGTACTCGTTTGCGGGCGAGCGCATCGGGCAGGGCAGGGACAACGCCAAGAAGTACCTGGTCGAACATCCCGAAATGGCCAAGCAGATCGAGGCTTTGGTTTTCGATCACCACGCCGTCAAGCGCAACCTGGCCCAGCCGGCAGCGGCGGCCCTGGAAAGTGACGACGAAGTCAAGCCGAAGGCAAGCCGAGGAAAGTAGATTCCGGCGCACCCCTTCGACGCCGACGTTGTCGACCGGCGGTTTGACTGGCCCAGAAGATCGTCCCGGGGCGAATTGAAACATTCGCTCTCGGGCCGATCCCATACTACGATTGTCAGGAAATGGCTTCCAAGAAGACTCCTCCCCGCGAAGGCCCAGTGGATGTTCCTGACCAGTTACCCGTTTTGGCGCTGCGAAACGCGGTGCTCTTTCCCGGGTCGATCATTCCAATCGACGTGGGTCGCAAGAAATCGGTCAAGTTGGTCGAAGAGGCGATCTCCCGCGAGAAGCCTATCATCGGCATCATTACACAGCGTGACGCGCGGACCGAAGAGCCCGGCCCCGACGACATGTACACGGTTGGATGTGCGGCGCGCATACTAAAGGTTATCAAGCTCGCGAAGGACAACTTCTCGGTCATCCTTCAAGGTGTCTCGCGCATCCGAATGTTGGAAGTCGATTCCGAGGACCCCTTTCTCATTGCGCGAGTTCAGTCGGTTCCCGATTCGACCGAATCCAATGCGGAACTTGATGCCTTGGTTGCCAACCTGAAAGAGGTTGCGAAGCGTGTCGTCAAGTTGATGCCTGAACTTCCCAAGGAAGCGGTGGCACTGGTGGATAGCGTGACCGAGCCCGGGCAACTCGCCGATCTCATCACGTCGAATCTCGATGTGCCCGTCGAAGAGAAGCAAGAAGTTCTGGAGATCTTCGACCTCAAGGCCCGTTTGCAGCGTGTGTTGCAGTTTCTTTCCCGTCAGCACGAGGTGTTGAAGGTTCGCGAGAAGATCAACACCCAGGTCCAGGAAGAGATGGGTCGCAATCAGCGTGAGTACGTGCTGCGGCAACAACTCAAGGCGATCAAGGAAGAGCTGGGCGAGATCGATGACGCCAGCGGCGATCTGGACGATTTCCGCGACAAGGTCACCCAGGCCAAGATGCCGCCGGATGCCGAGAAGGCCGCGCTCAAGCAGATCGAGCGCTTGAAGGTGATGCAGTCTTCGTCTGCCGAATACACCGTCACGCGAACCTACCTCGAGTGGCTGGTTGATATTCCCTGGTCGGTCAGCACGGAAGACAAGCTCGACATTCAGGCCGCCCGCGACATTCTCAATTCCGATCACTACGACCTCGAGAAGGTAAAAAAGCGCATCCTCGAGTACCTTGCGGTTCGCAAGCTCAAGGCCGACAAGAAGGGGCCAATCTTGTGCCTCGTGGGCCCGCCCGGCGTTGGTAAGACTTCGCTCGGGCGTTCCGTTGCGCGTTCGCTCGGTCGCAAGTTCATTCGTATTTCGCTTGGCGGCGTGCGCGACGAAGCGGAAATCCGCGGACATCGGCGAACCTATGTTGGATCGCTGCCCGGACGTATCATTCAGGGTCTCAAGAAGGCCGGCTCGAACAACCCTGTGTTCATGCTGGACGAGCTCGACAAGCTGGGTCACGACTTCCGTGGCGATCCGGCCGCGGCCCTGCTCGAAGTGCTGGATCCTGAGCAGAACCACACCTTCTCAGATCACTATCTGGAGGTTCCCGTGGATCTCTCCAAGGTCATGTTCGTCGCAACGGCGAACATCCTCGATCCCGTTCCAGCGGCCTTGCGCGATCGCCTTGAGGTGCTGGAAATTCCCGGCTACACCCGTGATGAAAAGCTCAACATCGCCAAACAGTTCATCGTCAAAAAGCAGATCGAAGAGCACGGCCTTTCGGGCGAACGGTTGCGCTTCGAAGACGAGGCGGTCTCCGAAATCATCGATTCGTATACCCGGGAAGCCGGCGTTCGAAACCTGGAGCGTGAGGTCGCCAACGTGATTCGTGGCATCGCGGTCCTGGTTGCCGAGGACAAGGCGGCCGCGAATGAGGTCGTGACTAAGGCCCGCATTCCCGACTTCTTGGGTCCGCAAAAGCATCTGCCCGAGGTGGCCGAACGAACCGCGGAGTCGGGCGTCGCAACAGGGCTCGCCTGGACCCCGGTCGGCGGCGACATTCTTTTCATCGAGGCGACTCGCATGAACGGAAAAGGCAACCTGGTTCTCACCGGGCAGCTCGGCGACGTGATGAAAGAGTCCGCACAGGCTGCGCTCTCGTTTATCCGGGCGCACTCGCGCTGGTTGGGCCTTGAGGACAACTTCCTCGACAAGTCCGATATTCACGTCCACGTCCCGGCCGGTGCGATCCCGAAAGATGGTCCGTCTGCGGGTGTTACCATGTTCGTGGCGATGGCATCGTTGCTTACCGGCAAGCCGATTCGTCCCGATGTCGCCATGACCGGAGAGATCACGCTGCGAGGCCTCGTGCTTCCGGTCGGAGGCATTAAAGAGAAATTCCTTGCGGCCCACCGCGCCGGCATCAAGCGCGTTCTCATGCCCGAACGCAATCGCAAGGATGTCATCGACATTCCGGAGAACCTGCGCAACGAAATCGAGATCATCTACATCAAGCGCATGGACGAACTGTTGCCCATGGTCCTGACCGAGATGCCGACGCTTGTCGGCGAGATGTTGGGATCGAATTCGCCCCCGCCTTCGACGCGAGCACCCGCCTGAGTCCTCGGACTAACTCAAAGCAACCGGCTCCCCGCTCGCAGCGGGGGCCAGTTCTTTGACCGGCGTCAGCATCAGCAGCGCCGGCGTGAAGAACACGTCTGCAATGAGTGCAACTGCCAGGGTGAACGCGGTCAGGATTCCGAAATACACGTTGGGCATGAACGTTGCCGTTGCGAACGCCGCGAACGACGTGATCAAGATTGCATTGGTGGAAAGCAAGGCCGGTCCCGAGTGGGCCATCACCTCGCGCATGGCCTGGTTCGGTGCAACCCCGAGACGTCGCAAACTGGCGTAGTTCGCGAGTACATGGCTCGTATCGTCGATCGAAATGCCCAGACAGACGCTTGCGACCAGCACGGTGCCCATGTCGAGAGGTTGTCCGATAATCCGCAAGAGCACACCGCCCGCGAACAGGGGAACGATGTTTGGAATCATCGAAATGAGGCCCAGTTTCCAGGAGCGCAAAAAGACACCCATGATGATGCCGATCACGATGATCGAGCTCCACAAAGAGTTGAGGAACGAATCCACCACGTATTCGTTGGTCTGCTGGTAGAGATAGAACTTTCCGGTTGCCTCAACGGATAGGCCGAGCTCCTTGCCTTTGCGTTCGGCGAGGCGTACGAGGGAAACCGTGTCACGAGACGACTTGATCCGGTTGAGGAGTGTAAGACGAATTGCGTCGTTCCCAACGGTGATGCGATCGTTTACGTCCATGCCCTGCGGCAGTCCCATCGAGTAGAGCAACAGTTCCTGAGCGATGCCTTCCGTGGTGTCGGCCAGCTGGTAGGACTGGGGTTTGTCTCCGTCGAGTGATTTGTGCATGGATTTCAGCACGTCGACGATCGAGGTTGCCCGGGTTGCCCCCGGTTGCGTTTCCAGCCAGGCGCGAAACGCATCGGCCTTGCGCAGGAACGCGGGATCCTTGGCCCCTTCGGCGCGTCCGGCATCGAGGACGAACTCTAGAGAGCGGGCGCTGCCCACGTTGTCCTCCAGAAATTCACTGGCCGTGCGAATTTCGGACCCCTTCTTGAAGTATTGAATCGGGTCGGAGTTGACTTCGACGCCCATCGAATACCAGAGGCTTGCCGCCGACAACACCGCGGTCACACCGATGATGGGCCATCGGTTGCGTCCGATTGCGTCCACCAGTCGATGGGCGCGCCGTTCGGTGCGGGCAAAACGTTCGGCTGGAAACGGCTTGACCTTGATAGGTAGGAGAAAGAGTAAACCGCCCACCACGAGCTGGACGAAGATCCACGCGAACAACGTTCCTGCTCCCGACATGATCCCCATCGTCGCGATGGGCTTCAGATCGGCGGTGACAAAGCTGAAAAATCCGACAGCTGTCGTGATGCAGGTTAGGAAGGTCGCCAGGAAGTTTCGCGACAGCGCGTGGTACGCCGCCTGTTTTCGCGGCGCCCCCTTGCGCAAGGCCGTGACGTAAGAGACGAGGATGTGAACGGTATCGGCGATGCCCACCGCGATGAGAATGCTGGGCACGACCGTACTCATGACGGTCTGAGTCAGCCCGAGGTGGCCTGCGAGTCCAAAAGCACCAACGGTCGCGAGAATGACGACGACGAACGGTAGTACGCTTGCTACGGCACTCCGGAGCAAGGTGATGAGGAAAAGGGCCGCGAGTCCAATCACAAGTGGCAGCAGACGCATCGTGTCCTGCTGTGAGATCTCCTGAAAGGCATTGGTCATGGCCGGGCCACCCAAAACGTAGAGTTCGTTGTCTCCGCCCTTGATTGACGCCACCACCTCGCGGGTGGCCTTCATGATGGCGGGCGCGTCGGGAGGCACGTCGAGGCCGGGCTTTACCCGGGCGAAGACGACGGCGGTATTGCCATCCTTGCTTACGAGGTATCCCGGCAAAGTCTCGTGCGAAAGGGCGATCTTGCTCCGCTCTGCCAGTACCTCCGGCGTGAGCACATCGGGAAGCAGTGGCTCGACCAGGATATCGTCGCCCGAAGCATGAACCCAGTTGAAATTGGAAAGGGAGTCGACCCGGATGATCTCCGGCACGTGCCACATCTTGTCCGTCAGCTTCTTCAGCAGCGTGGCCGTGTCGGCATCAAAAACTCCGGATGGGCTGTGTATCGCAATCACAACGGCATCGTCGTTGCCAAATTTTCGCTCGAAAGCGTTGAAGGCCGTCAGCTTGGGATCGGTTTCCCAGAAAAACCCGGTGTGGGTAAAATCGGCCCTGAGTTTTCCGAGGCCGGGCACAAGCAGGCCGAAAATCAGGAGGCCAAGGCCGATCGAAACCCAGGGGCGTTTCGCGATGAACCCAACAAACGCTCGGTTGATTTTTCCGGCGTGGAGTTTGTCTTCCGCTTCAAGATTCGTTGCGCTCACGGGGTGCCTTTCTCAAAAAAACCAAACGTAAGTGAACGCTTACTCCGTGTCAATCGAAGGATGTGCAAATTTTTCGGAGGGCGCGCAATTCCGTGGAATCAGGTTGGCTTGCGCCTCCCTTGACGCGGTTATTCCCGGTGATTACGTAAGGGCCATCGCGGCGACAAAGCGCGGTGCTTTTTGAATAGCCATCTGCGGGTGTTGCGCCCGGAAGGATTTGTAATCATGGGAAGAATTATCGGAATCGACCTTGGAACGACCAACAGCGTTGTCGCCATCATGGAAGGCAAGGATCCCCAGGTCATCGCCAACGAAGAAGGCAGTCGCCTGACGCCGTCGGTGGTCGCCTGGGACGACAAGGGAGAGATTCTGGTTGGTCAGATTGCACGCCGTCAGTCCATTACGAACCCCGAAAACACGGTTTATTCGGCCAAGCGTTTCATCGGGCGTCGTTTTGACGAGGTGGGCAGCGAGGCCGCACGGGTTCCTTTCAAAGTGACCCGCGGCAGCAATGGCGACGCCGCCATCGAGGTTCGTGGCAAGGCCATGGCGCCGCCCGAGGTTTCCTCGAAGGTGTTGGCCAAGTTGAAACGCGCTGCCGAGGACTATCTCGGTGAACCCGTGACTGAGGCCGTTATCACGGTTCCAGCCTACTTCAACGACTCACAACGCCAGGCGACCAAGGACGCTGGCCGCATTGCGGGTCTTGATGTAAAGCGCATCGTCAACGAGCCCACGGCTGCCGCACTGGCATACGGACTCGACAAGAAGAAGGACGAGCTCATCGCCGTATATGACTTCGGCGGTGGTACGTTTGACGTGTCGATCCTCGAGGTTGGCGAAAACGTGGTCGAGGTCGTTTCGACCAACGGCGACACCCATCTCGGTGGCGATGACATTGATCAACGGGTGATGGACTGGTTGATGGCCGAGTTCAAGAAGGATCAGGGCCTCGATGTCTCGAAGGACAAGATGGTCATTCAACGTCTGCGAGAGGCTTCGGAAAAGGCCAAGATCGAGCTTTCTTCGGTCAACGAAACCGAGATTAACCTTCCGTTCTTGACGGCCGATGCAAGCGGCCCGAAACACCTGCAGATCAAGCTGTCGCGCGCGAAGCTTGAATCGCTCATCGAGGATCTCGTCAAGCGCAGCATCGAGCCTTGCCGCAAGGCACTCGAGGACGCGGGTAAGAAAGCCTCCGACATCGACGAGGTGGTACTCGTGGGTGGTTCGACCCGAATCCCGATGGTTCAGCGAGCCGTCAAGGAATTTTTCGGCAAAGAGCCGCACAAGGGCGTGAACCCGGACGAGGTCGTGGCACTCGGTGCTGCGATTCAAGCCGGTGTGTTGTCGGGCGACGTGAAGGACATGTTGTTGCTCGACGTGACGCCGCTGTCGCTCGGCATCGAAACCCTGGGCGGTGTCATGACCCCGCTCATCACCCGCAACACGACGATTCCAACCAAGAAGTCCGAGACATTCTCGACCGCCGCAGACAATCAGACCTCGGTCGAGGTCAAGGTTTTCCAGGGCGAGCGTCCGATGGCCAACGACAATCGCATGCTGGGTAAGTTTGGTCTCGAAGGCATTCCGTCTGCTCCTCGTGGTGTTCCGCAGATCGAGGTCACGTTCGACATCGACGCGAACGGCATTGTGAATGTGTCGGCGCGCGACAAGGCAACCGGCAAGGAACAAAAAATCACGATCACGGCGTCGTCCGGACTTTCAGACGGCGACATTGATCGGATGGTCAAGGATGCCAAGGAGCACGAGTCGGAAGACAAAGCGCGACGCGAGGCCATCGACAAGCGCAATCAGCTTGAATCGCTGGTGTTGAGTGTCGAGAAGCACCTCGAAGAAAATCGCGAAAAGATTCCGGAGACCGAGCGAACGAGCCTCGAGTCTGCGCTGAAAGAGGGTCGTGAGACGCTCGATCAGAACAAGGAGCCCAAGGAAGCCAGTGTGTTTGCTGCGTCTTTCGACAAGCTTCAGGCGGCATCGCACAAGATGGCCGAGGCCCTCTACAAGGCCGCCGGTGGTACGGATGGTGCCCAGGCCACGGCTGGTTCGGCCCCGAATGCCGGTGCCACCAAGAAGCCCGACGACGATGTGATCGACGCCGAATACACCGAAAACTAGGGGTGGTCAGGGTCGCCGCAGGTATCCACTGGAAACAGAAAACAGTGGATACCAAAATATCCTCTTGAGTATTGTTTCCAGGGGATATCAATGTGGCTGTTCACCACGATTCTCAGCCTATAATGCGCGCCCGATGAGTTCCGCGAAGATACTGGATGGAAAAGCCCTTTCACTCGCAACCGAGCAATCGATTGCAACGCGTGTCGAGGCGTTGAAGGCGCGCAACGGCGGGCGGACGCCGATCTTGGCCACCGTTCTCGTGGGAGATGATCCCGCCTCCGAGACCTACGTGAAGATGAAGGGCAATGCCTGTCGTCGCGTGGGCATGGACTCGTTGAAAATCGAGTTGCCCGCCTCGTCCACAACGGCCGAACTGTTGGCTGCGATCGACAAGCTCAATGCGAACCCGGATGTGCACGGCATCTTGCTGCAGCATCCGGTGCCGCACCAAATCGACGAACGGA
>JAWXBF010000119.1:0-16506 GCA_034439895.1 Deltaproteobacteria bacterium | reverse complement strand
ATCGCCGTTCGTGTACAGCGGCTGGCCCGCTGGGAATGGCGCCGAGACAGCACCAATGTGCGTCGGAAGCATGCCTTCAACTTGACCGCCGTCGCAGAAGATCTGGCGATTCGCCGGCGGCATGATTGTTTGTGTGATTGTTCCGCTAATCAACGATGTTCGGGAGATCAGGGTATTTCGTATTATTGGATCATCATCAACTATCTCAACTGCCGCGCTTGAAATACCGAGAATTTCCAGGAATGCCGTTGCGGTGCCTGACGCGTCGTCGAGTCGATATGCGTGGCGAAGACCACCGGGGCACCCTTGGCTGCTTGCACAGGCAACGCCTTGAAAAAGTTCTCCCCAATTGGCGATGATGGCAGCGCGATGGTTGCTGCCACAGCGGGTAACACGATCGGTTTGCCAGCAGCCCGAAACATTGTCGTGCGTTCAACCTGTGTACAAGAGGCGGAGCGCATCTTTCCAGTCTACAATCTCGTAGTTGGTACTGAGCAAGCCGCTCGAACGGATGCGACCAACACCGTGGTTGACGAAGGTGCTGCCGGTATTGGGCGTGGTCGACGAAGCGTGAAACGCAGAGCAGGCTCCTGAAGTATCGCCGAAGGCACCAAGCGAGTTGTTGTTCGCAACGATGACGATACCGTCGGCACCGAAGGCAAACCCCTCGGCCTGATTGTTGGTCGAGAGGCCACCTTCGATGTTGGGATCGTCATCGCAAATAAAGCCCTGCAATGGGATCGACATCGGTGCAATTTCCTGGCAGCCCGGATTGGTTTCTGGCAAGCCATTGCTGTCGTTCGGACCACACGTCGGCTCGGGCCACCAATTGGGCGCACCGGAAAGTTGGCGCTCACCACAATTTGAACCGCAGCCCTCGTAATTTGTGATGCCCGCCGCCGCAGAGCCGATGCCCAATAGAACGTCGTCCATGACCTTGTTCAAGGCATCCGAGCCCGAAAGCTCGGTCGGTCGTCCGCGGGTGGTGTCGATAAGGTTGGGGTTTTGTGCCTTGGCTGGAGATGTCCCGAACGCGAGCGCCAACCCCATCACGGCACCCGTAAATCTCTTCGTAGCTCGAATCATGGAATCCACTGTAGCGGACTTGAACCCTGACTTGGTTACGATTGGATGACGGCTTGGTGTTGAGATGGCCAAGGCGACCCGCGTGTGGCTCAGGCGGTGGATTCCGCCGTGACTTCCGGCGCTCGCTTCCGGCGCAGCCAAAGGAAAAGACCAATGCCCGCGAGGGCAGCGACTGCAAGTGCGATCGGTACAGCCCGTGCCAGCGACGATTGGGGAAGCTCCAGCGCTTGCTGGGCGCGCATGGATTCAATCACGGACTGCGGAATGGACATCGAGGGGGCTTTTTGCAGCAACGCTTCTGCCTGTTTTCGGTCCTTGATCATCACGGCGTGCGCCCAGGAAAACGCGAGGATCCGGGCCCCGTGCACCTGCAGCTTGCGCAGCCGCTCGACACAGGCATTCAGCCGTGGCGCGTCCTTCAAACGAAGAGCAAACCGACACTCAAGGAACTCGACCTCGGTCTCAACATGCATGACCGGACCCGCTGCGATCTCGTTCTTTTTTTCGAGCTCGCCGAGAATTTCGCGTGCCTTCCTTTCCTGCATTGCCTTGATGGCCTCGACCAACTCTTCCCGTGATCGTTGGCGCTCGTTTTTTTGCTCGGGCTCGGGTTCGGGCGCTGATTCGCTGGTTGGCTTGCCCGGATCGGGCAGGGGCTGCGGGTTCGTGGCGATGTATTCACGCAGGTGCTTCAGGCTAGCCTCGACGTTGCGCACGTCGAGCGGCTCGATTCGTGCGCCTTTCAACGTGTACTCAATGAACCGAATGTGATCGATGACCTTCGCAAGCGGCAACGAGACGGCGCGCCCGCAATTGCCCGCTGCAACGTCGTATCGGCCGAGTTTTGCGTAGGCGATGCATAGTCGGCTGAACGAAATTCCGGCGTCGGGAACCGCGAAGCCCATCGCCTCGTAGAATTTAACAGCCGCTTCCCAATTTTTCTCCTTGAAGGCTCTTTCGCCACGGGCGATCAGGTCCTGCAGGAAGTACGAAAACTCGATCGGATCGGTGTTTCTTTGGTCAACCGAGGGGATGCTGGCCTTTGGGTTGGCGTCGTTGACCTTCCACTTCGTGGCCAGATCACTTTCGTCCTGACCAAACGCCTGAAGGGGATTGATCGCCAGTGTGAAGACTCCGACCAACAGAAGCCAGGTATGTGTGTTGCGCATGAGATCCAATTTCCTGATTTGTTCTGACCTACTTGGGACCGAAGCAGGCGTTCATACAACTCTCGATTTTTAAGTCGTCCACTCCGGCTGCCTTGAGGTG
The DNA here is from genome assembly GCA_034439895.1 of Deltaproteobacteria bacterium. Classification (GTDB taxonomy): domain Bacteria; phylum Myxococcota_A; class Polyangia; order Fen-1088; family Fen-1088; genus JAWXBF01. The sequence goes on along the minus strand of JAWXBF010000119.1, from coordinate 14,151 downwards.
TTCCGACAGGGGGAAGTTTGCCCTCGTACCCACCGCCAAGCCCATCACCACCACCGCTGCATACTGAGCGGGAGGCCGACCCAGACCGGGGGTGAAGTCATAGAACTGTCTTATTAACTCAGCGTTCAGAGGCTTATTTCCGTGTTGGATTTCGTACGCTTCCAAATATTCAGTGGCACACGGCCCTTTCGGGACAAAGTCGGGCGATTCGCATACGTCTTGTTCTTGCGTAGACAGATCGAGCCCGCAATAGCAATCAATAGAAATGCTGGTTTTAGGGATTCGGTTCATGAAACAGTGATTATCGATATGACAGGTGAGAAGGTCGAAGCACTCCTTGATATCGATACAGCCCTTCTCAAAACCAGGCTCGTCCTTGTTTCCCTGTAGAACCGTCTTGTACGGCTCGATACCGTCCCCGGCGAGCAACATGCATTCGATACACTCGCCGAGTCCTGCCACCTTGCAATCCGCGCCACAGGTGGTGCCGTTGGGTGGATCGCATTGCTCGCCTTCCTGAACAACGCTGTTGCCGCAAACCTTGTACTCGCAGGTTGAACCGCACCCGCAGCTGGTCGGGGTGGACATAAACTCCGCCATCGAACAATTCTTGCCGGTATTGGGCGGGTCGCATTGTTCCTCAAATTCGGTTGCGACCTTGTTGTCGCCACAAACGAACTCTGCCTTGCAATTCGCATCACAACCGTCCAGCGACTTGGTATTCCCATCGTCACAGTCCTCTCCAGGTTGAAGAAGTTTGTTGCCACATTGAAGTAGAAAACAGTTCTTGTCGCACATGACCGATCCATCGCATTCCTCGAACGAACAGCCGAGGCCGGTGGGGGTCAGTGAATCATTGACGCCTTTGCTACCCCTGCATTCCACGCCCTTGCTCCCGATCGGCAATCGATACCCTTCGTAAAAGGCTTGGGTCCGCTCTTGAACAATATTGTTTCCGCACTCAGGATTCGACAGGCACTGCGCACGGCATTGGTTCTCTTCGCAAAACCGCAGATCCCGCAGAGACGCGAACACGGGGTATTCTGCGACCAGTCCGCCTACTCGCGACATGATTACCGAAACGTCGCGCGTTTCAAGCGCAGCTTCGACCTCGTGTCGACAACTCCCGTTGGCCTGGCCGGGGATGATGCATCCCAGACCAGAGCTCCCGCAGAAACAATTTTCGAGGAAAGGACCTTTGCCGCCAAGACCATCCCTTGCCGAAATCGACGTTGCTCCCGCGCATCCCGACCGCTCGACGCACTGGCGAAGTTTTCCAGCCAAGACGTTGCGAGCGATGCCTTTGCCAGGCCCAGCGGTTGCAACCCCCGACAACTCAAGCGCCGCGGTGAACTGGGTTCGGCAACTGACGAGCGAACAATCGTCGCACTTAGATCGTTTCGTGCAGATTGGAGAACAATTGGATGGACCCGAGAACGTGGACGAGCCCAGATCGCACGCTTCTCCCACCTCAAGCTTGCCGTTGCCGCATGAGGAGATTTCTGTCCGGCAGATCGCGCTACATCCGTCACCGCGAGTGCGGTTTCCATCGTCGCAGGTTTCTCCCGTATCGACGATACAGTTTCCACAGTTCGGATTGAACGAACCAGAACGCAGCGCGGCGTCATCCCAATATGCCAACCCGGTTTGCCCGGGTGCTACGATTACGCCAAGCTTTATCGACACCGATACCACCGCACCCGGCGACCCCAGTGAGTTTGTATCGATATCAAGTTTGTATGGCAGCCATTTGCCTGCTTGCGGGCTGGTTGGTGCGGCCCCGGGTCCACCCGGCACTGGCGATCCTGAGCAGTCCGTGCTTGGATACAACAATACGACGGGGAAGGCCCGCGTTCCCGCAGGTTGACCGATCGAGTTGAGGTAGGACGCCTCGAAGGTGTAAGTGTCACCGGATAAAATCGTTACACAACGCTGGATACCGTCTACGCTGAAGGTGGGTGCCGTCAGGCTGGCCTTGAACGAAACGCGTGCCGAGCCCGGCTTTAACTCTCCCTGTCCACTGGCGAAGGTCGACGTGACAGCCGGCCCACTGGACCAGCCGGCAAGATCGGCGTCGAAGGCTCCGTTGGGAACCAGGTTTTCCAGTGCAGGCCCAGTCACACCTGCATCGCCGACGCCAACGATGGGCTTGCACTGATCACCGGTTATCGGTCCCTGATTTGCCGCCAGTCTGCAGTTGTCGACACATGTTGACCCGTTCACCGGATCGCACTGCTCTCCCGAGGCCTGATCAACTTTTCCGTCGCCGCAGAACGGCTTTCTGCGGCAGCCAGGGGTACAGGTGGTGCTTAGACCATTTTCGTCGACCGGTGTGTAGATCGGTTCGCACTCCTCGCCGATCTGCCGATCCAGCACGCCGTCTCCACATTCACGACGACAGTTGCGGCAGCCGTCCCCATTGATGGCGTTTCCATCGTCACACTGTTCGCCGGCCGAGACGTCTATTTGTTTATTTCCGCACGTCTCGATCACCAGGCCACAAACATCGTTGCAACCATCTGCGCCAGGGGGATCGCAGGCTTCACGGTGATCCAAGATGCCGTTTCCGCAGATTTCTCTCTGACAGATATCACTACAGCCGTCGCCCGAAACTAGGTTCCCATCGTCGCATCCTTCGGCCGGCCCACCCACAACACCATCACCGCATTGGACAGTGTTTTCATCTGGATCAAAACAGACGGCCGCATCGCAAACCACCGCGGTTGCAGTGTCAGCCAGAACAACCCTCAAAGGATGAGGTGGCGCCTCATTGTCACCGCAGCTGGTAAGGATTAATACGATCATCAATCCCCGGAAGCGGGCGCCGGTTTGGGTTTTCCCCTGTCGTCTCATTGTCATTTGGTCTGATTGGTTGGCGTCATGGTCGCGTCGCATTGCTCAAACGTAGGACGCGCGGTCAACTCACCACGGGACGCACCCTGCATGAAGTAGAACGCGGCCACTCCGGCATTCATGGCTCCTTTGAGCGTCCATTTTTCGCTAAGTCCGTTGTCGAGAGGAAGTCCTTTTAACGCGTAAACGTTTCTCCCAAAGGCCTTTGTCAACATGGCAGATGGGCAGAACGGCATCATGTTCTGCTTCTCGATTCCCGCAGCATTGAAATACTCGATAGCCCGCAGCTTGCTTGCACCATCCTGCGGCGAGACGCACCAAGGTAGTTTGTTTGTCTCCTTGATGCCGTTTTCGACGTCCCCTGAAAAGGTACCGACAGGGTGGTTTACCGGATAGACCCAATTGCCGTTGGCGTCTTTGGCGCTGAAAACCTCTTGGAACCCGTTCGGCTCGAACACAGTTTTTCCGTCAGTTCCGACCTTGAATACCCGAACCACTTTTTGGTTGTTGGAACTACACAGGTCGTTCCAAAGGTCGAAATGACCTGTTCCCAGCAAGAAGGATTTTACGAAACCGGGATCTAGCGCGAGCGCCATCTCATTCGATTTTTCAGGCTTTCTAAAAACTCTCCACAGCGTATTGAGTACTTCATCGCAGGTGGAAACAGCGGACTGCAGCATGTTGGCATCGCTGGTCGACGAGAGGCCCCCTCCAACCTTTGGTGCGCCGCCGTAGAAGGGACTCGTCGATATAAGATTGATTGCGATCGGGGGAATGATGGTTTCAGTTCCTCCGAGGCCCATAAAAACTGCATACCGTGCTGCCCATTCGTTCGGAGTGCCACCGCGGCCCGCTCTGGAGAATTCACTCTCCAAGTATTGTCCCGGGGCAGCCAAGGGTCCGAAAATTCCGTCCCGCAAATTCGCAACACGCGATTGTCCACCAGTCAATTCTAGAATCGTCGTTGCCAGGGGACTTCTAGAGTCGACGTCGCGTCCGTGGCAGTTCAAACAGATTGCCCGAAACACCGCTTCGCCACGACTTTGTTCGTGCACCTTGAGGCTCTCCTTGGTGCTGTCGTCTCGGAGTGTTCCGTCTTTGTGATTGCGGTCAAAGTACCAGTATTGCCATTTTTGCGGGACACCTGCTGACTCCATCCGTAGCTGTCCAAGGGTCTTGGACTTGCCTGCGTCGGCGCTGACTTGGCAAGTGTTGCTCCAGAAGCCAAGTGGAATGGGCTGCGTAGAGAACACCTCCATTTCTGGACTCAGATAGAGGTTGGACAGCATGTCCACGACTTTCTTGAGTTTGTCCGTCAACTTGATGGCAGGATTTCGGTCAACCAGAATTGCTTTCCAATCGGTGCGTCGCGGAACCCAACGTCCTGGGGGTTCAGTTGTATCGACCGGGACCCAGTGTGCGTGGTCCGGCACCTCGTCAAACAAATAGGTCGCCAAGGGATTGACGCGGGGTCCGTTGAGCGTTCCCTTGTCTATTGGCGCAAGCTGGGTAGTCGACTGCGCAACCTGCGGATCGATAATGTCGTCGTCGTCTGGGCAGTGCTGCGCGGTGAGACCTTTGCGAAATGCTTCAATGCGTTTTTCGGCGTACTTGACCGCAACATCGTAATCGTATGACGAAAAGAATTCGGATGGCAGGATGCCCAGTGGACGGAACGTGGTTCCCTCGTACGGTCGATCCCCTGGCTTCACCTCTTCGTACGGCTGCTCCAGTCCGTTCAGCATTCGGTTGACGCTATCGTCACCAAATGTCGGCGGACGGAACAGCTCCCGTTCGATCTTGTCTATTCGGAGGCCCGGTACCTTGAATTTCGGAATGCTCGGAATGCTGACCATCCATTCCGCCATGATCTTTTGGGCAGAGCAATCAAAGCCCGGCACGTTTCGAGGCATATGGATGAAGATGGCATTGTCTTCTTCATAAGTGAATGGAGTGTATACGTTGCGCCAGATCAGACTCCGCCAGGGGCCCACATATCGAAAGATCCCCATGTTTTCTCGAAGATCCAATTCGAGAGGGTTATCCGGCGGATTCCACAACAGGCTTTGCGGGTCTCCGTCGTGATCCTTGGCTGGAAGTGGCAACAGAAATCCAAACTCCTTCACCTTCGTAGTGGTGGTGCCAAGGTAGCCGTCCTCGGCTCCGAAGTCGTAAAGAGCCGGTGTGATGTACGGGTGGCGCATAACTTGCGCTGGTCCCACCTTTGCGCGCGACGAGTACTTTTCAAGCGGGAACTGAAACACACCTCCGGTGTCGCTCGGGTACATATTGAAACTGGCCAGTATCGGATTCTGAACGGTCGGGAAACCGGTTGGATTGTGGCAAAAAGCACAGTTGCCTTTCATGTACCCCTGCGCCTTCAACTCGTAGTCGTTGCGCGGCTTTCGCTCTCCCTGTGAGTCCTCAAGCTTCGCGCTTCCCGGATCGATACCCTCCACCACGCCGAGTTTTGTCAGACGTTGCAACTGTTCCAGCTCGTCCTCCGTCGGCGGAGCATGGTTAAATTCGCCACCTTCACCGGTGTTGCGGCGATCAACATCCCAGGGTGTAAAGCCAAGAATAAATGAATGGTTTTGCGAGCCCATGTGGCATTCGACGCAACGTTGCTGACTGGGAATGGCGTAGTGTCGGATCTTGCCCGAAGCCGGGTTCGCCAGTTCCTCATCGGTCATGTACGCGCAGGTCGCACGATTCATGTCCTTGCTGATGGGATTCTTTTTCGGATCGCGGGTCACCGATTCGTCTGTGATGTAAGGACACAGGCGATCGGCCCAGGGCTCAAGGCTGCGCTGCGGATCGGTGACCTTGCGCGCCATCTTCTCGTCTTTGTCCCACGCATAGACAATCATCAAGGAGCGCACTTCATACGATCCGTTGGGCACTTTCTCGTCAGGTCGTGATACGATAAGCCGCGTCTCGATCTTTCGGAAGCCAACCTCACCATTCTTGTCTGTGACCTTGCGCAAAAAGGTCTTGTAAAAGCGGGTGTTCGCGGGAATATCGAAGTCCTTGATGGCCGGGTTGTAACGGATCTTCTTTCCCATCGGGACCCGCACGTAACGCATCTTCGACGCGTTGTCCGAGAAAAGCGTGTAGGTTGGCGCGTAACTGAAAACGCCACGGCGAGCCAGCGCCTCGGAGTCGAGGGTCACGAGATCGGTTTCGACCAAAGTGTTCGGAAGATCGTCAAAGTTTTTTGCTTTTGCAAAGACGTTGTCCCGAGTCGCCATTTCATCGGCCACCGGCTTCATTGCGGGCGTGGGAAGACAAGTCCCGATGTTGGTCAACGTCGAGGCAAGACGCGGCGAAATGTCGTACGGATTCTTGGGTAGATCTGAAATGACCGGTGCTGCGGGTCCGGGATCGCGATTGGCGACCTCGAACGAATCCGGAAAACCGGCTTCCTCCCAGGCCAAAAGCTTTTCGCCGAGTAAACGAACTGGATCATCGGTACGGCGTTTTGAACCGTCGCCGCTGCCCGGTGGCATGACCTGAGCGGCGTTCGCCGATTTGATTCGTGCGTTGCTGGTGCTGCCAAGATCGGGTCGCTGGTGGAAGGTCGTCTCGGATACCGTAAACCGGTCCGGCGAACGTGCCAGCGGCGCATCGTTCCCCTTGCTGGCACCGTGACACGATGCCTGTCCACAGCTCGCCTTGAACTCGGCGAAAAGGCGTATCCGTGTCACGGTCGTTGTGGTCGGTTTCTCGACGCCGGGTCCCGTGCCAATCTCCAAGGCGATGATCGCCTTTCGCGCAGGCAGGCTTTCACCCTCGACGGGAATACAGGCGCTGTTGTTCTGTGGCAGGGGATTGTTGACTTCGTTGTTGACGGGTTTGGTCGACGGCAAATCGTATCCATCGAAGGGTCCAAGCGGCGGCTTTTCATTGCAGGCGGCCGCAGACAAGAGCAGCAGCGTGGCAATCCCAAGACGACTACCCGGGCGCGTTGCCGACGGGGTGAGAAGGATCCGTCGCATGTTCAAAAACACTCGGCAGGACAGGTTTGGAAGGCTGAATCAACAATGATGGTCGCCTTCCCCACCGCGTAAACGGGATCGAAATAGCGACCAAGAACCTCGGCGTTCGAGGCGTTTGTGCCGCCCGCGGCTCGCATCTCCGTTGCGCAACGGCCCGAGGGCACCGTCGATGGAGTTTCGCAAATGTCGATCGCGGCCTGTGTGTCGCCGCAGTAGCAAGCGACCGGTGCGATGGCCGTCCAGCAGGTGGGATTGTCGAGGATACATTTTCGGGCGGCGTCGCAAAGAGGGTCCGCCTTGCAGACTTCTTCGTTGTACGTCCCGACCTCCGGGATCATCGAGATGCAGCTTTCGCACGCATTGCCCTGCTGGGTCTGTTGCGTGCAGTTGACACACTGGGCGGTGGAAGCGTCACACGTTTCGGGGGCCTCGACGATGGCGTTCCCGCAGGTTGGCGTGATCTGGCACGAAGCGCTGCAGACCTGGCCCGTCATGAGGCCTGCGGTCCCATCGCAGATCTCGCTGGTTTGATTGACCAGGCCATCGCCGCACCTGGGCGTCATGGATGATCCCTGGCGAACGCAAGCGACGCACATCGGGTCGGCCACGTCGTCGCATTCCTCGGGAAGTTCCACGATGGCGTTCCCGCAGGTCGGCGTGATTTGGCATGTAGTGCTGCAGACCTGGCCCGTCATGATGCCGGCGGTCCCATCGCAGGTCTCGCTGGTTTGATTGACGAGGCCATCGCCGCACCTGGGCGTAGGGGATCCCTGTCCCTTGCAGGCGACGCACATCGGATCATCGACGTTGTCGCACTCTTCGGGCGACTCGACAATGTTGTTTCCACAGAGGGGAAGGATGAGGCAGTCGGCACCGCACTGCTGATTGGCCACTACGCCCGCTGCACCGTCACAAACCTCGGTGGCCTGGTTCACCACGTTGTCACCGCAGGTCGCATCATCAATGATGCATGACGAGTTGCAGGCTTTTCCCATCGGGACACTGGCCGGACCGTCACAGGCTTCCCCCGTTTGTACGATGCCGTCGCCACAGCGCTCGAGCAGACAGGTCGCGGAACAGCCGTCGTTGCCAATCGTGTTGCCGTCGTCACACGTTTCGCGTCCGCCCACCACGCGATCACCGCAAACGGAGGCCTGAACGCAATAAACCCACACTTCTTCCGTGTCGAAGCATTCGTCGTCTTCGTACTGAACCGAGACGAAGACGCCGCCAATTGGCAGCCCGGTTCGCTCGTCTGTTTGTGGGTTGATGCCAAGCCCCAGGCAGGTCAGACGATTGCAGCTGGCGGCGCCTTCCCTGCATTCGCCCGGAGCGTCGGTCAGGCCTGCCTCACCGGTATCATCCACTTCGTTGCGAAGCGTCCATTTGAACTTGGGCGTTCCAACCGCCGCTTCGGGATAGATCTCAGCGCCAATCAGCGTGGTTTCACCGACGAGGACGTTCGCCGGGATTGCGTAGATGTCCTTGATTCTGTCGTCCTCGCACTCGCGAACGGTGAAATCCGTTGTGATCTTGACGCCTCCAACCGCACCATCGTTCAACCCCTGGCAGATCAGGTTGACACGTACCGCCGCGACGGCGTCGGGCGTGATCGAAAAGGATTCCGTGCCTATACAGTCGACTGAATTGCGAGTTTCTGCACGCATGTTGACCGTGCAGGGGCCCGGGGCGAGTCCACCAAACACCGCGACAACCTCGCCCTTTTTCACGTCGAGCACATGAGAGACATCAACGGCGCTGCCGGGGCAGAGCAATTGAAGTTTGACCGAGTCAACGATTTCTCCGTTGGGGGTTTGCAGATAGAACTGCGCGCTTCCGACGGGCCCTTTGTACGCCTCGCTGTCACATCCAACGAGGGTGAATGCGAGAGACAGCGCTGCCAATCTGTACAGTTCTTTGCACATCGATCCGACTCCTCGTGACTCAGGTGGTAATTCGACTGTGTCATACACCCGGGCAATTATCGGTGCCGTGACGATTGCGTTCCAAGTCGCAGGTACCCGGCGAAGGCCAAGGCTGCCACGAGAAGAAGTCCGAGATCGGCATGCCGCGATTGCCTGTTCGTGTGATCAAGAGAGGCGACCGAGCACCCGCCGGCGCTGGCTGACACCTCGTTGTCACAATCGACCTGTCGCAAAGCGGCGGCCGGTACCACGGGCGGCGCGCACTGGAGGGAAGCCGGCGGAAAGAGTGTGCAGATGCCTCGAACGTCATCCGGAGTGGGGATACGCATTGGCATTACTTCGTAGGCGCGGAACATCAACGATTTGGCATCGAGGGAATGGGCAAGGCCAAGGGCATGACCGGCCTCGTGGGCCGCAACCGTTCGGAGGATGCCGCGCATTTGCACCGGATCTTGAAGAAAAAGAGACAACCACAAACCGTTCAGTTCGACATCCGCATCGAAGATCTTGCCGTTCGGCAGGGTAAATATGGGTTTGGTTCGACCGGCGATGGCGCCCGTCGTCTGGGTAACGCCGGAGGGATTGGGAAAGGCATTGCTGACGCGCCACACGTCGATGTTCTGCGCGGGCAGCGCTTCGCAAGCGAAGGGGCCGTTGGCTGCCACGGCTCCTGCGAACTGTACTTTCAGTCCGGGTGGACTGCCGCCGCCGCAATCGACGTTGGTCCAAAGTGAAAAGGCCTCGGTGATGACTGCCGCGAATTCGTTGTCGTCAATCCCGATCTCGTTTTTGGTGGATCCCTGTGCAACGGCAACCGTGACACAATTCGAGCGTCGGCGGAGGGCCGCGCCCTCCATCGAACAACCGTTGGCATCTCTTTCACACGGAACCGAGGCGCTATTGTCTGGATCACACTGGTACGCCAGGCAAAATGCACGAGATTCTCCGGGCGCACAGAGCCACAACAGCGACAGGGCCAAGCCTATCGCCTGACTTTTAGTGCAGCGCATTTTTCGGGCCCGACAAATCTTGAACCACGCTGCGCGCTTGACGGGCGAGTGCCGGCAGGGTGCCATCGGCCAGTTGTTCCGCGACAGCCAGGACGTCTTTGCCGGGGAATTGCGTCGCCAGTAAACTCAGCGCGTTGGCGCGATCGCGCTCGGTGAAATTCGGGTCGTTGACGATAATGCTGGCCAGTCGCTTGAGGCGGGCACACTGCGCTGCGGTTGCGTTGCCGAAGGGGTTTTTCACGGTAGGGTCGCAAACGTCACGATAGACATCGAAACCAGCAACCAGGGGTTTTCTCTCCAGCTGGCGCTTCTCGTCCACGACCAACAGGGCGTCGATGTGTTTCGTTCCGCACCTTGCCAACAAGCCGGCTACCCGCATTTGCACGAGGGGTCGTGTGTCTCCGAGCAGCCCGGCTGCCCAGGTGCAGAGTTTGGTGTTTTCCTCAACCGTACGACCGCCCATGACCGTCACAGCGTCAACCGCTGCGAGTGCGAGTTCAATTGGGGCACTTTTCACAAGAGAATCGATTTTATCGAGTACCCGGACGCGACCATCGATCATGACGTTGCGGTATCCAGCGACTGCAACGCGCTTGTCTTGAAACCCGTCGAGAACCTTGAACACAACCTCGTCCAGGTTGTGCGGCATGGCGACGATCACAATCGCGGGTGCGGCGTCGATCGCCTGTGGCACCGGCAACGCTGCAAGCTGCGCGAGCAACTTTTCTGCCACGGACTTAAGGGGCAGGGTGCCCTGTCGGGAGTTGAATGCCTGCGAGAAAAGTTCCACGCCCACCGTTTTGACAGCCTCGTTTTTTTGCTCAAGGAGGTACGACACCGTCGCCATGGCGCTGTGACGGGGGCTGACCGCGCGCTGAAAGAGCAGGACGATGTTGCTGAAGGTCTTGTCCTCGCAAGACACTTCAGACAGGGACACATCGACCTTGCAAAGCTCCACCACCTTGTGCAACGCCGTGTAGAGGTCCTTGTCCACGAAATCAGGGAGAAATTCGGTGCTGACCGCGGTTTTCTTCGCCACTGCGGGTGCCGGCGGTGCAGGTGCGTCCTTCTTGCATCCAAGGCTGGCACTGAGCGCAACGAGCGTCAGGAATGACTTCGTGAAGGCAGAATTTATGGGTCGCATCGGCGCGTTTTGCCACCGTCGGATAAGGAGATCCAGTGCTCTTGCCCGTTGGACGCCAAAGTTATCGTTTCCGTCGCCAAGCTGTCACATCGCCGCGCTGCTCGGGTATTGAACGACACGTGAGCGCAACGATTCGAAAAGACGAAAGGGGCCTCAGCTTCCGCCGAGACCCCCTCGTGTTTATGCAATCCCTACATTGTTAGGGGAAGCATTGCGTGCGGCAGCTCTGGAATGCCGAGTCCATGATGATGGTGGCCGAGCCGACCGGATAGGCTGGGTCGAAGTAACGACCGAGCACCTGAGCGTTCGAGGCACCAGTACCAGCAGCAGCGCGGAAGGCCGTTGCGCAGCGACCGGCAGGAACCGTGGCCGGGTCTTCGCAAACGTCGATCTGGCTTTGTATGTCGCCGCAGTAGCAAGCGGCAGGAGCGATGGTCGTCCAGCAGCTGGCGTTGTCTTGCACGCACTGACGAGCAGCGTTGCAAAGCGGATCCGTCTTGCAAACTGCGTCGTTGAAGGCGCCAACGTCCGGAATGCCCGCGATACAAGCATCGCAAGCGCTGATTACGATGATGGTCTGGCAGGTTGCGCTGCAAGTAGCAGAAGCACCAGACGTATCACATTGCTCGGAAGCCTGGTTGACAACGCCGTCGCCACAACGTGGGTTGAAGCGGCAGGTTGCGCTGCAGGTTTCGCCAGCGGGGGTTGCGGTGCCGTCGCACTGCTCAGAGACCTGGTTCACGACGTTGTCGCCGCAGACCGGGTTGTTGATGAGCTGACAGGTAACCGTGTTACAGCTCTGGTTCGGACCGACGCCAATAAGACCATCGCACTGTTCGCTGGTCTGGATGATGCCGTCGCCGCAGGATTCAACAACGCAGGTTGCGCTGCAGCCGTCGTTCGAGGCGGTGTTGTTGTCGTCACAAGCTTCGGCGCCTTCGCGGATGCCGTTGCCGCAGGTGCTTGCCTGGATGCAGTCGACCCAAACTTCTTCGGTGTCGAAGCACTCGTCGTCTTCCACCGTGACGGAAAGGAAGACACCTGCCGACGGGAGGCCCGTGGAAGGATCAACCGACGGTGTAGCGCCGAGGCCTGTGCAGGTGAAAGTCTGGCACGAAGCGGAGGTCGCAGCGCAGGTGCCTGCCGACAGGGTTCCCTGGCCGGTGTGGGTTGCGTTGTTGCGGGTCGTCCAGCTGTAGCGAGGCGTTCCAACGATAGCGGTTGTGTTGATTTCCATCTCGGCGAGCGTGCTCGCGCCAGTCAAGACGTTCGATGGAATCGCGAAGACTTTCTGGATGCGGTCGGTCGCACAGGCGTTCTGCTGGAAGCGTGCAACGATGCCTGCCGAACCGCTTTCGCTGGCGTTCGTGCCCTGACAGATGACGGTGACGGGAACCGGAACCTTCGTGCCGGCAACGATCGTGAAGGCAGCGTTGCCCAAACAGTCGTAACCGTCCGAGGTGCGGCTCGTCATGGAAGCGGTACATGCACCGGGGGCGAGACCGCCGAATGCTGCCACCACGTTGCCGTTGACGACGTTGAGGATGTGGTGCTGGTCGACGAAGCTCGTCGGACAGATGATGTGAAGGTCGATGCTGTCGACCGTGCGGCCGTCCGGAATTGCGAGGTTGAGGTCAACCGCGCCGGTGGACGGACCTATTGGCTTTGCACTGCCGCCACAGGCCGCGATTGCGGCTGTCGCGAAAAGCGCGCTCATTTTTCCAATGCCTTTGATCATGTTGTTCTCCGAAAGATGTGAAACGTGTTGGTTGGTTTTCTATCGACGCTCCGGGATGGCTCGTTTTTTTTGTCGAGGTCCGAGAGCGACGCTGACTCTCTTACACCGCGGCGAAAAATTTCGATGTGACGATCACGTCTCAGTTCCTCAACGAAACCCAATCGTATTCCGGAGTTCGGAATGCCCGCCCCCAGAATTCTGATTTCCGGCTTCCGATAATCGGAAAAGACATTCCGTCGCCCGATGGTTGCCTTTCGTTTTCGCAATCGTCACCGCAGCGGTCTTCACAAGCGGGGTAAGAGAACATCGCCCATCGGGGCTTTCTAAATCGAATTTTTCACAACACACAGCGACACCAACCTGCTTGAGGAGAACCAAAATGAATCGAACATTGAAACGAACTGTACATGCGCTGCTAGGATCAGCGCTTTTGCTGGGGACAGCCCCGGCGATGGCCCAAAACCCCAACCTTATCGACACCACCCGCGTTCGTGCCACCGAGCTTTCGGGCTCTGATACCTTGAACAAGGTCATGGACGACGTCTTGTTGGGTCTTGGCTCGGCAGTCTCGGGCATCACCAAATACGAGGGTTGCGGATCATCCTGCGGCGAGCGCCAACTCCGAGGTGCTCCTTCAAGCAGTGAACCGGCCTGTACACCAGCCGATTCCAACTCGTCGGCTGAATTGAACCCCGGCTGTCAGGAAATCTCGCCGATGTCGCGCGAACTGCAGAGCGGAATCTGCGGCGGAACCAACGCGTCCAACGTTGACGATCCGAACATCGAAGGCGGCCTCACCACCAACAACGAAGCCGAAGGCTTTGCCGTCTGTTCAGACGGTATTGTCATCATTGCAAACAACAATTCACTCGGTGCATTTGGCGATAACACAGTTGCCGGCGGCGATGCAGCTGCAGTCGCAGCATGTACGGCGTTCCACGCATCGGCCACCACGCCCAACACGGGCAACACCTTCGTCAACAATGGCGTTGGTCGTCTTCGCACCTCGGGCAATCTCAGCACCGGCACGGCGATCACCAGCTGGAAAGACGTGATTCGTCTGGTCTACACGGGCTGCACGCCGGGACAGTCTGCGGCCGCCTGTGCAGGCACCGACCGCGTGACCCGTTGCGGCGGCGCGGATCGTCTCGCGCTCATCACTAACTGGGGCGATTTGTTCCAGGGCGTGGCTTGTACCGGCAGCGCCGGTTGCTCGGGTGGCCTTCGCCACGCATACCGTCGTGACGATTCTTCGGGAACGACCGGTGTTTTTCTCGAGTTGCTCGGCGTCGCGTTCAATGCTACGACCAACCTTGCTTCGCGAACCTCGTTGATCTCAGGTACGATCACTCAGACCATCACCGCGCTTCCCGCGAACCTCTCGTTCTGCGACGGCGGTCAAGTTGAAGGCATGCTTCCGACGCACATTGGTGCTGTCTCGGCGCCATTCCCAGCGGGCCAGCCGCTGTACACGAACGGCGAT
>JAWXBF010000118.1:0-25759 GCA_034439895.1 Deltaproteobacteria bacterium | reverse complement strand
TTTGAGCGGCTGACGCTTTTGCTTTCGGTTGGCCAGCGTTGGCCCGAACTGCTCGAACTGTACGACGAAACGCTCGCCCGGCTGAAAGATGGTCAGCAGCGTCGCAAGATCCTGCAAGAGGCAGCGGGCGTCGCCAAAGATTTCCTCGGCGAGATGGATCGGGCGATCGGATACCTGGACGAGTTGTTCCGGTCTCGCCCCTCGGATCCCCACATCGCTTCGGCACTCGAACGGCTACTCGAAAAAGAAGAAAAGTGGGGCGACCTCGCCCGCGTTTGGCAAACCCGGCTCGACTATCTGAGTGGCAACGACGCCCACGAGTTGCGCGGCCGTCTGGCAACGTTGCGCCTCGATCGCCTCGCGGACCCCACCGGCTCGCTTGCCGACGCGCGCACGCTGCTGGGTGAAAAGGGCGATGATGGTCCTGCCTGCCAGGTTCTTGAACGCATCCTGGCCATGTCGACTGCGCCCGCAAACGTACGACGCGACGCCCTCGAACTTGTGCGCGCGCAGCACGAGAAGCAAGGACGCAAAGATCGCATCGTGGCGATTTTGCAAACAGCCCACGCCTTTGCCTCGGATGAGGAGAAGGTCGACCTCCTGCGCGAGTCGGCCGAACGACTGCAAGGTCAGGGCGAAGGCTCGGCAGCAATGGAGAAGCTCGTCGAGCTGCTCGCCATCAATCCGGATGACACGGAGATGCGCACGCGTTTGCGCCATCTGGCTGAACTTTCTGGTGCCCACGACATGTACGTCAAAGGGCTTGCGGTTGCAGCAGAAAAAACCCCCAGCGCGAAGCTTCGGGGTGCCTTGCTCATGGAGGCCGGCCGCGTTCTGGAGGATGTCCTCGCCAACCACACCGAGGCCATTGTCCTCTTCTCACGGGCCGCCGACGACAGCGAAGCCGACACCACCCGGCAATTGACGGCGTTGCGCCGTTTGATTTCGTTGCTTGACCGAGACGATCAGGCTGCCGCACGCTTGAATGCGCTTCTGCGCGTGGCATCGCTTGCAACCGAAAATGCCGAACGCCGAACCGCGCTCGGACAGGCAGGACGGTTGGCCGGACGCCTCGGCGAAATCGATCGCGCCGTTGTTGCTTGGCAGGCGCGACTCGCACTCGATGCAACCGATCGAGAGGCGCTTACCGCACTTGTGGATTTGCTGGCGGAAGCCGGTCGACACGAACCCCTTTGCACCGTCCTGCGACAGCGCGCCGACAATGCCCTGTCCGAACAGGACAGGCGCGCCGATCTCGCTCGCGTGGCACGGTTGCAGGCAAGCGCACTTTCAAATCGTTCCGCCGCAATTGAAACCTGGCTTGAGGTGCAACATGGATTTGGCGAAGACGCTGAATCAACGCAGGCACTCCGCGATCTCTTCGGGGGCGAATCGCGCTGGCAGGAACTCTCCGATCTGCTCGCACGAACGGGCAAACGCGATCGGACTCAGCTGGCCGAGCTTTATTGTCGCCTCGGCGAGCTTTACCGTGAACACCTCGATCGACCCATCGATGCCGTGCGTGCTTATGGTCACGCGCTTGAAACCGATCCGGCACAGGCTCAGGCTCGCGCAGGCCTCATGGCCTTGCTGGACGTGGCGGACTGTCAATCACCCGCCATCGCAGCACTGGTTCGTTCGTACTCGGTGACACGCGAGATCAGCCCGCTCGTGGCTCTTGTTGAGCGGCGTTTGTTGTTGTGCGTGGACGATGCCGCACGCGCAAGGCTGCTGGTTGAGACCGCCGAGCTGGTTGAACGCGACGGTGGCGATCGCGAGGGTGCCCTCAAGTATCTGGCCATGGCACTTGGGTTCTCGCCGGAGAACGCTCGAACCGAGGGCGAGTTGTTGCGTCTCGCACCGCTCACTGACGGATGGGTCATTGCGGTCGAGGCGATTCGTTCTGCCATCGCGAAGTTGTCCGCAAACGCACCACGGGTGATCCACCTGCGACTGCAGGAGGCAACCATCCTGGAAGAGCATTGCAACGATCGGCCGGCTGCCCTCGCTGCGTTCGAGATCGCATGCCAACTTGCTCCCGATCGCGTGATCGCCCGTTCGGGTCGCATTCGCGTCGCGACCGCACTCGGCAACTGGGCGATTGCAGCCGAGGCCATGCTCGCCGCGCCGGTTTCAGCCGAAGTCGTTGTCGGTGAACACCTTCCCATCATTGAAAAAGCCGCCACGGCCCTTCTGCCCGAGGCCTGGAAATTGGCAGGCGCCGCAATCGAAGCCGAAATCGATCGACGGAAGACCCTGCCCCGCGCGCTTTGCCGTGATCTGGAGGGGACTGTGGCTTCGTGGTACGAAACCTATCTTGGCGACACGGGAAAGCCCGATGCCGCAAAGGCACTGGCACGCGCCGTCAAATTCGACCGCCATCACACGGCGACGTTGACCCGTCTGTGTGATCTACAGCGGGCGAAGCCCGATCGCGCACTTTTCGACACCCTCAACCGACTGGTCGAACTGCAACCGACCAACCTTGATCTCTCACTTGAAGCGCTTGACATCGCCCACCAGTCGCTGGGCGACAGGGCACTGACGCTCAAGACGGGGTTGGCCCTCATCGAGCACGCAGCACACATGCTCCGTGCCGAGCTTGCGGCAAGCGGCAAGACCACACCGGCCGCAGCCGCCGAACGAGCCGTCGAAATCGTCGTACAGTTGCTACTCGCCTCGGGTGACAAAGCCGACGGCGCGCGCGCGGTTTCCATCCTTCAAAGTGCGGCAACGCTTTCGTTGCCCCTCGAATCTGCGCGCGCGATGCGACGTCGAGCCGCCAAGCTTGCGCTCGACACGCTGGCAGACCGCGCCCGCGCGCGCGATCTGTACCGCCTCGTCGCCGATGACGAGCCTTCCGACCGCGCCGTCATTGGCATCCTGGCGCGGCTCTACGAAGAGGCCGATCTCCTTTCCGAAGTGCTATCGCTTCGCAAACGTGAACTCGGCCTTGATTTGCAGTTAACTGAACGGCTGCACCTTCGCCTTGAGATGGCCCGCATCGCTGGCCTGATTGAAGGCCGGAGTCCACGGGTGACCACGCTGCTCGCCAACCTCACCGATCTGCCGGGCGATCGCGCAACCATCGAAGCGCTCTCGATCATTCTCACAGGTCGCGGCGCAGAACGAGATCTCGTTGAGGTCTTGACCGAGCAATCCAATCTGCTTGAGCGCTCTGCGCAAACCGAACGCGCGGCGGAGCTATGGTCTGATGTGGCACGTTTGTGCGAACGGTCGCTCTCCGACATGGGGCGCGCCCTCGCGGCCTACGAGCACGTCGTGAACCTGCAACCCACCGACGATGCGCTGGACGCACTCGCACGCATATCCAAGGAGCGCGGCGATGCGCTCGCTGCCGCCGGCTGGCTTGAGCAACGCTTGCAAACCGCAGCGGGTTCGGACCGCGTCGCGATTTCGTTGCGACTTGGCCAAGCCTATCTCGAAAGTGGGCAACGCCACCGTGCGATTTCCTGCCTTGAACGTGCGCTGGCCGAAGACGCGATGGCAAGCGAGATCCGCACGATGCTGATCGAAATCTATCGCAAGGCCGACGCGTGGGAACCACTCGCTCGAACGCTTGCAGGGGGTTGCCAACCGGGCGTACCGGCCGAAGCGGTGACTGCGTTCGCGCGCGAAGCCGCCACAATCTATCAGGATCGTTTGGCCACGCCCGAGTTCGCCGTTCCCGTTCTTGAAACGGCGGTTGCGCTCGTACCGAAAGATCGGTGGCTGCGGACGCACCTTGCCGAAGGCTTGCGGGTGGCGGGCCGTCTCCATGAGGCACGCGCTCAACTGGAAAGCCTGCTTGAGGAAATGGGCCGACGTCGTTCGAAGGAACGCGCAGCGATTCACCACCAACTGGCACTCGTGGCCCGCGCCGAAAAGAATCACACCAACGCGCTTGAGCATCTCGATCAAGCTGCGGCCATCGACATGTCGAGCATGGCGATTTTGCTCACCCTCGGTGAGACCGCAGAAGAAGCCGAGGAACTTGAACGTGCTGAACGCGCTTACCAGGCCTTGCTGGTGCTGGCCCGTCGCGTGGAGCCGACAGAGGCCGAGAGCTGCGTCAGCGAAACCCTGTTGCGCCTTGAAAAAGTGGCACGCGCCGCGGGCAACCAAGATTCTGCGACCGAATTTTACGACTCGGCCACCGCGACGGCGATGCAAAACGCAGACGAAGCGCGGCGCATGCAGAATGCCCTGCACCAGCGCGGCGACAGTGAACTCGCGTTGCAACTGCTCGATAAACGCAGAGCCGTCGCTTCTGCTGGCATCGATCAGGCGAGAATCCTCTGCGAACGCGCAGAGATGCTTGAAAAGCTGGACCGATTGACCGACGCCCTCGCTGCCGTCGCACAGGCGATTGAAAGAGCACCCGAACTTGCGGGGGCACACGAAGCCGGCCGACGCATTGCCCACGCATTGCAAAAGCCTGCCGAGTACCTCGCGATCGTTGAAGCAGCGCTCGATCAAATGCGCCGCCGCGATGACGGAACGCGGGTATGCGATCTCCTGTTGCGTGCAGGCAACTCGGCCGAATCTGATCTTGCCGATCCAAAACGCGCAGCCGGATTCTATGCCCGGGCAGAACAAACCGGTACGCGAGCACTCGACGTGATGGTTGCCATAGGACGCATCAGCGGTCAGCTAAACGACACACAAGAACTTGCGCGCGTGCTCAAGCAACTCGGGCGCATGTCTGAAAAAGCGGAAACCCCCGACGAGCAGGTCGAAATCGCGTTCCGTCAGGCCGAGTTACAACTGTCGGGCGATGAGACCCGAACCCAGGGTCTGGAGACACTCGCCGCGGCCCTGGAGAAAAAGGGCGACTTCGCGCGTGCCTTGCAGATCGTTCGCGCTGCCAAGGTTCCCGAGGCGGATCTTCCACGGGTGATGCCGCTTTACGAACGTGTGGCGCGTTCATCGGGCGACGATCGCATGTTGCTCGATTTCCTGGAACGGCGTGCGGCCGCACCCGATGCCACGCAAGAAGCGGTCAGCGAAGGGGTCGAAGTTGCCCTCGCAACCGGAGAATCTGCGCGCGCAGAAAAGCTACTGGAGCGGGCCGTCGAATTGTCTCGCGCCAAGGGTAGCTTGCGGGACGCCGCATGGGCGTTGCTGGATCTGGCCCAGCGTTGCAAGACCGCCGGCGATCTCGAAGGCGCTTTCCGCTGGCTTGAAGAAGCGGGCACCGCATCGGACAGCCCCCGTATTTCGGCATTGCTGCGTGAACTGGCGCGACAGGCCGCTCGCGAACCAGATGGCTCGGAGCTCGCCGCCAAGGCGCTTGAACGCCTCCGCGAACGCAACCCCGGCGAACGCGAACTTTGGCAGCCGTTGATGGAACTTTATGCTGCCATGGGAGATGGTACCCGACTCGGCGCACTCGTCGACGAGACCGTCCAAAAACTGGTGGCCCGAAACGATCGCATTTTCGTCCGCATGACGTGGGCTCACTTCCTGCTGAAACAACCTGATCAGCTGGACGACGGCGTCAGTGTGCTACGGGATATCTTGCTCGAAGAGCCCGGCCATGCCGAGGCGCTCTCGCTTTTGGCCGAGCTTCACGAGGCAAGAGGCGAGATCTCAGAGGCGCTGGCTCTCCTTTCCGATTCTCTGCGCGAAGCCGAGAGCAAAGGCGACGAAGCGCGGCGTGCTGCCTGCATCCGTCGGCTCGGCGATCTGCTGGGCAAGGCTGATCCCGATCAGGCCAAACAAGTTTATCGCCAGACGCTTGCGAGCTCGGTGTCGGATGCTTCCCTGCGTCGGGATCTACAGGAGCGCCTGTTCGCATTGCTCGGCCCTGATGAAGGTGAGGAAAAAGCGACCCTCGGCGAACGCATGCTCGCCGACGAAACCGGTACACCCGCCGAATCGCGCGCGCTGACGCTGGCCGACGTTCGGCACGAAATGGGCGACGAGGACGGCGAATTGCGCGTCGTCAAGATGGGTCTCGAGCGCGCACCGAAGAGCCGCGCACTCTTCGAACGGCTGGCCACGTTCTTCAGCGAACGCCAACAATGGAATGACTGGGTTGGCCTGATGGGAAGCGAGGTCGAACGGCTTTCCGTATCACAACCTTCGGCTGCGGCTGAATTGTTGGATCGGGTTGCGACCATTCGCCGCGAGAAACTCAAAGATCCTTCGGGCGCAGTGGACGCACTCCGGAGTGCCTTGACGATCGATCCCGCAAACCAGGCACGTCTGAACGATCTCGTCACCTGTCTACAAGAGATGGGCGATCTGTCGGGCGCCATCGAAGTGGTTTCGGGTGCGCTTGGATCGGACACCGTGGACGACGATCAACGCCTCCGTCTGTTGCGCCTGCGTGCGGCTCTCAATGCCAAGCGCGGCGAAACCTGGCAAGTCGTCGGCGATCTCGAGATGGCGATGCTCGCGGGTGGGATGACCGTGGCGGAAGAACTTACCGACGCACTGTTTGCCGCGGCGCAAACCTCCGCACGCTCGGATGATCTGGAGGGACAGCGGCGAGCCATGCTTCGCCTCGTCGAGCTTTTCAGCCTGCGTGGTGATAGCGAGCGCGCCCAGCGCATTCTCTTCGATTGGGTCGACGATCACCCCGAGGACACGAGTGCCTTGCGTGCCCTGCGCGAGCGTTTCGAGAAAGATGGTCAATGGGAGGATGTTGCTCGTGTTTGCCAGCGCATCGCGAACACCGAAACGGGCGAAGGCAAAATCGAAGCCCTGCTGGGACTCTCCCATGCGCTACAGCAGGTCGGCCGTGCGCTCGATGCCGTCGCACCGCTTGAAGAATTGCTGGCCAACAACCCCGGCCATCCTGCGGTCGTCAACGTGCTTGGCGACCTCTATCAACAGGCCGGTGACACGTTGAAGATCGCCCATCTCAAGATCGATCAAGCCGCTCTCATGCACAGCGAAGATGACCAGTTCCACGCGCTCGTCGAGGGCGCTGACATGCTCTTGCAAGGCGGCGAGCCGCAGCAGGCGGTCGAGGCGATCAACCGCGCCTTTGCACTTCGACCGGAAGACCGGACCGTTCAGCGATTGTTGTCAGATGCGTTGCTCGCCAATGGTCAATTCGATCAAGCGGCCGTCGTGCTCGAACAACTCATCGGCGATGGACGTGGCATCGAGCCCGAAGAACTCTGCGCACTTTACCACCGACTGTCGCGCGCTTCAGGCGGCATGGGCGATGGGCAAGAGCAACTCAACGCGCTCAAAAAGGCGATGGAGACCGATCGCAAGAACGGCTATGTGGCAGCGGAGTTGGCTGATTTGGCCGAGGCCCTCGGTGACGACGATCTGGCTCTCAAAGCCTTGCGTGCCATCACCTTAAACGCGCCCGACGGTCCGATGACCAAGGCGGTTGCATTCTATCGACAGGCTCGCATTGCGCACAAAGGCGGCGACCGTCAGCGTGCGCTCATCTTCGCCAAACGTGCGCTGCAAGAAGATCCAAACCTGGCACAGGCGAATGAGTTGCTCGAGTCCGTCCGGTAGCGACCCCTATTTGCAGTACGATACGTCGTATTGACTGGTCTTGGCCGAACAGGTCTGCCCACCAATCAGGCAAACCGGGTTGGTATTGTTCGGTCCGCAGACCTGTTGACAGCGGGAGACGCCGCTAACCGAGACACAAATGGTACCGGCCACACACTGGGTATCCGCACTACAGGCAGCGCCAATCTGAAACTGACCCGCCCGGGAACAGCCCGTGTAACGCTCGGCGGTTTCGGGATTCCGCGCCAGGCCACACTTCTGGCCGACACCACAGCTGGATACGTCGTAGATGTTGCACGGCGCAGCGAGTGCGACACACAGGTTGAGACAGGGTTGGCCGGTTATCTCAACGCTGCAGGCCGCGGTCGGTCCGCAAAAACCCTTGCTGCCTGCGGGGCACAACTTTGTACAGCTCGCGCCATTGCCGAGGTTGATGCAAACGAGACCATGGGCGCATTGCTCGGAGAACTGACAGCTCTGACCCGCGACAATCGGAGCGCCCACGACATTCTCACACGCAATCGTCGATTGAATCACGCGACATGCCTTGCCCGGACCGCAGGTGTTGGTTCCAATGGGATTGCACGAGACACCGGTCAGACACTGCGCCGCATCGACTAAACTTGAACTGCCACCATCTGTCGTCTCCGCAGCATCACCTGCCGATGCCGAACCATCGGGTGCCGGGGCATCCGACGCGGGATTCGCGTCACCGCGATTGCCGACACTTGAATCGAAGGACACGGATCCATCTGGACTGCCGGTCCCAGACGAGCCACCGCTCGACGCCGCATCGCGGATGAATCCGTAGGAGGGATTGGCCCCCTCGTCGCTTTCACAAGCCAGGAAGGCACATCCGGTCACAGTCAAAAGCGCCAGGATTCTTCGATATCGATCAAACGTAAACTGCATACGGTCGGTAATTTACCCTATTTCTGACCGGCGCATGCATCCTGTTACGCTCGCACCTGCCAGGTGATCTCATCAATCATTCGATGATGCTCTGCGGGATCGGCCCAGCGAAGGCGACCCGCCTCGGGCAGCGAGGCGATCGGATCGAAGTAATAATACAGATGCCCGGGGTGGACAGCCGGACTGCTGTAGACCGAGATGCCGGTAGTGCGATCGTAGGCCTCGAAGGAATGGGCGTCGCGCTTGCCCCCGCCGCCGGGCGCATCCACCACAAAGGTGGGGGTATTGAATCCCGCGGTTGAACCACGCAATCGCTTCTCGACATCGAGCGCGACGTGCAAAGGGGTACGCAGCTCCTCGACCCCCTTGACCATATCGTGTTGATACACGTAGTACGGATGCACATTCACGTAGGCAAGTCGCCGACACAAAAGCTGCATCGTCCCCGCGTCATCGTTCACACCACGCTGAAGAACGCACTGATTGCGCACAAAGATGCCACGTTGAAACAACACATCCATTGCCTGCTGCGTTAGCGCCGTGATTTCGTTTGGATGGTTGAAGTGGGTGTGAAGGGCCACGTCTTTGCCCTGCTTGCGCGCGCCATCGGTAACGCCGGTCAATGCATCCACCCAGGCCGAGTCGGTGAGGAGTTTTTGCGGCATCACCGCGGGTCCCTTGGTTGCAAAACGCATGCGCCGCACATGGGGTATCGCCACCAGCGCGTCCCCAATCGCCTTGATTTGATCGGCGCGCAGTTGATAGGCGTCGCCACCTGAAATCACGACGTCTTCAATCGCATCGTGCGTCGAGATATAGTCAAAGGCCTCTTGCCAGCGCTGCGGATTCACCCGCAAGTGAAATTTGCTGACACCCTCGGTGTCCACGCCTACCGCATAACTTCGGGTACAGAACCGGCAATAGACCGGACACATATCTAGCGCAAGGAACAAAACTTTATCGGGATATCGGTGGGTCAATCCCGGCACCGGCATATCAGCGCGTTCGTGTAACGAATCCATGTCGAGGCGCGGATGGTCGGGCAAGGCCGTCGAGGCAAGCGGAATGAACTGACGCCGAATCGGATCGGCAACAGGGTCGGACCAGTCAATGAGCGACAGCAGGTAAGGCGAAACCCGTACCGACATGGGCGCCGAACGGAAACCCTCACGGGCATCTTCGAGGAAGGCCTCGGATACGAGTGCCTTGCAAGTCGATAGAAGCCGATCGACGCTCGTGATGGAGTTTTTGGCTTGCCACTGGTGATCGAGGAATTCGGCGACGGTCACGTCGCGATAGGCGGGCACGCCCTGCCAGAAAGGGCCATCCCGCAGTTCCCGATGTTCGGTTCCCATCCCCATTGGATTATTGCAGCCGAAATCGGTCGCAATTTCAATGTATGTTATACTGAGTGTGTAACGTTCATCGTTTGAGGTAGCGTACGCACACCGGCGCGGGGACTGCTATCGCGTGACCTGTCGGCGTCAAACCACCGCTTTCAGAATCGATGCGGAACGATACCACCGAGTTGCTTCGCTGATTGGCGGCCAGCAAGAACGTCCCCGTCGGATCGATGGCGAAGTTGCGAGGCGTCTTGCCACCGGTCGACTGATGACCTCGGGCGACGAGGGTTCCATCGGCATTGACGGCAAAGACAGCGAGGCTGTCGTGCCCGCGATTCGAAACGTAAACGAATTTTCCATTCGGACTCACCACGACCTCTGCGGTCGAATTGTCTACCTCACCACCCTCGGGCAAGGTTGAAAGCGTGTTCAACGCCGAAAGGGTGCCCGCCTCTTTGTCATACGCATAGGCATTCACCTCCGAGCTCATTTCACCGTTGACGTACGCGAACTGACCCGAGGGTGAAAAGGAGAAGTGTCGCGGACCCGAACCCGCCGCAAGGCGGATGGTCCCGGCGTCATGCGCGACGAGGGTTCCCGCGTTGGCATCGTATCGGTACGCCTTCACCTCATCGAGGCCGAGATCGGCGACAAAGGCGAAGTGGTTATCAGACGACAGGTTGATCGAATGTGCATGCGGTGAGCTTTGACGCGGATTCGAGTTTGGGCCGCCTTCGTGCTGTACGAAAGCCGATGCAGGTTGCAGGGTACCGTCCCTGGCGATCGGAAAGACGCTGACATTGCCTCCAACGTAGTTGGCAACCAACAAATGCTTGCCCTCGCCATCGACCGACAGATGACAGGGGGCACCACCGCCCGAGGGCTGTTGGTTGAGCTCGGTGAGGCTGCCATCGCCCGCAATGGCATAGGCCTTCACACCCCCGGTTTTTACACCGCCCGTCTCTTCCACTTCGGCTGCCGCGTAGAGGAACTTTTTGTTTGGGTGGATCGCCAAAAACGACGGGTTGTCGACCCCCGACGTGCTTCCGGTCTCGACCATTGCACCCGTAACAAGATCAAGCGACAGACGATAGATGCCCCTTGAACCGCTGTCTTTCGTATAGGTTCCAACGTAGACGGTGGTGAGATCGGCCGTCGCCGGAGTGGGCGCGCTAGGCCGGGAGGCACAACCCACGAACATGCCAAAGGTCAATCCGGATGTGAAAGTGCGGCGGTTCATCATGGCGGCAGCGTATCATGCAGAAGCATTCCGTTCCGCCACCAATGTTGTATGGTTGCGACGGAGCAAGTGATCTTGGAATCAACGCGAACGCGGCGACAGGAACCAATAAGCACCGCTACTCGGCATACGGTTGGCTGGGCTGCGATTTTGGCCCTGGTGGTGACAGGCGTCACGCTCAACCCTGCTTCCGCCACAGAGCGAACGCCGGATCCTACCCTTCCACATTTGCAGTACCGACTTGCCAATGGTCTCGAGATCATTTTGCACCGGGACAACAGCATTCCACTCGTTGCCGTCGATCTCTGGTACCACGTGGGTGCTCGCAATGAAACGCCAGGACACAGTGGCTTTGCCCATTTGTTCGAGCACATGCTTTTTCAGGGTGCAGAACATATTGGCGAAGACGTCCACTTTGAGATCTTGCGCAAGATTGGCGGAACATCGGTCAACGGCAGCACCAACTTTGATCGCACGAACTACTACGAAGTCGTCCCATCACACCAGCTGGAAACCGCGCTGTGGCTGGAAAGCGATCGCATGGGCTACTTCTTGCCCATGTTGACCGACAAAAGTTTTCGCAATCAGGTAGACGTGGTACGAAACGAACGTCGGCAGAACTACGACAACCAACCCTACCGCAGCGCGCTTTTCCCGCTCTTCGAGGCCCTTTATCCGCCGGATCACCCGCAGCGACACCTCGTGATTGGGTTGCACGAACACCTGACCTCGGCGAACGTCGACGACGTCCGAAACTTCTACAAGACGTGGTACGTTCCCGCGAACGCCACCCTGGTACTGGCGGGCGACTTCGATCTCGACCAGGCGCGCGCCCTCATTGACAAGTGGTTTGGCGGATTCCCCAAAAGTGTTCGTCCCGCCGGGCCGGTAGCCAAGCCCGCGGTTCTGACCCGGTCCATCAAGCTTGAGCACCCTGACAAGTTCGCAAAACTTAGGCAGCTGCAAATGGTGTGGCACGCTCCGGCCGCCTATCAAGAAGGTGAGGTTGAGCTGGAAGTGGCCGCGCATACGCTCGGCGCAGAGGGCACGGGACGGCTATTCAAGAAGCTCGTGATAACCGAGAAACTGGCTCAAAACGTCAGCTCGAAGGTTTGGTCCATGCAGGATGGCAGTTTGTTTTTCGTGACCGTGACGCTGAAGTCCAATGCGGATGCCGCCAAGGTCAAGCAATTCGTACAGGACGAACTGGCACTCATCGTGAAGGAACCCATCTCTGAACGTGAACTCGATCGGGCACGCGTCGATCACGAATCGGGCTTTATCTGGGGACTTGAAAGCTTGCTGGCGCGCGCCGAGGCCCTCTCGCGTTATAATCATTACGTCGGAAAGCCCGACTACATTTCAGATGATCTAGAGCGGTTTCGTCGCAGCAACCCCATCCGGGTTCGAGAAGTCACCGCGCGGGTTCTGGGTCAACCGAATGTTGAACTGTGGATCATGCCGGTTGGCAATAAAAAGGCGGAGCCATAGCCATGATGCGACAGAGTGCCAGGTTCGCTTTCGGGATGTGGCTTTTGACGGCCTGTGCGACTGCACCTGCCACAACCGTTTCGCCCGTTTCCGAAGACGCATCAGATGAGTCGGAATCCAGCGTTGGAGAAGGCGGTCCGCGCGGGCTACCACCCGGGATGCAAGTGGCACCGCCGCCGCGCATTGAACCCAGTGTCGCCGTCGCCAAACGCAGCACACCAGTTCAGCCTGTCGCAGCACCGATTGCCAAGGTCGAATCTGCCGTCCCTCATGAGGCACCCTCGACATCCGGAGCGCAGCCGCAAAGCTTGGCTTTCCCGGTCGAGCCGTTTCGCAACACACAACCCGCCGCCTCGGAGCACCGGGCCTTTCAGCTACCAGGAATCCATCGCTTCAAACTCGATGCCTTCGACGCCGAGGTGTTTCTGGTTGAACGCCACGAACTGCCCACGGTTTCGATGACCATGACCTTTGCGGGCGGCTCCGCCAACGATCCCAAAGGCAAGGAAGGGCAGGCTGAAATCTGCATGTCTTTGCTCGAAGAAGGCACCCGGCGCCTCGAAAAGATCGCGTTTGATGAGGCGCTTGCAGACACCGCCTCCACGTTGTCGGCATGGGCGGCCCTCGATCAACTTGGCGTTGGATTCTCAACGCTATCCCGGAACCTCGACAGCACCCTTGATCTCTGGATCGAAATGGTGTTCGAGCCCGGTCTTCGGGAAAGCGATCGCGTGCGCCTGGTCGATCGTCGCATTGAGGCATTGAAACAACAAAAAGGTGCCGTGGCGTCGGTGGCATCGCGGCTGTCGGGTCACATGGTGTACGGGCCCAAACACGCACTCGGACGACTGGAAACCGAATCGTCATACGGTTCAATTACCGTTGCAGATTGCCGCAAGCATTACAGGGATTGGTTGAAACCCGGTGGGACCCGCCTTTTTGTCGTCGGTGACATTGACGAAAAAGGCATCCGGCAGCAGGTCCAGGACCGACTCGTCGCACGCAAGTGGAAAGGCAAAGCTGCTCGCACTGCATCGTTTGGCAAGATCAAGCCACTTTCGGGACGCATCTTTTTTGTCGGCATCCCAGGCTCGCAACAGTCGGCCCTTTACCTCTCCTACCCCGGACCGAGCCGCAATGCGCCTGACTACTTTGCGACCGATCTGATGGCGAGCGTTTTCGGGGGAGGCTTTGCCGGTCGTCTCAACATGAATCTGCGCGAGGACAAGGGCTGGGCCTACGGCGCTCGGGGCGGATTTTCTTACCATCGACACGGCAGCACCTTCGTTGCGAGCGCATCGGTTCAAACCGACCACTCACAAGAGGCACTGATGGAAATGGTACGAGAGTTGACCGTGCTTTCCGATGGCTCGAGCCCGGTGAAACCCGCAGAACTTGAACGCGAAAAGAACGGCTCAACCCTTGCCCTGCCCGCCGGCTTTGCAACTCGAAGCGCCGTACTCCAACGCTACCGGGACCTGCTCTATTACGGATTGCCGCTCGACTACTACAACACCTACGTGGCGTCGATTCAGGCGGTCACCACCGAGGGAGTCGCCCGCGCGGCCCGCACCCATTTGCGACCGGACGCCTTGCAAGTGCTGGTCGTGGGAGATCCGGACAAGGTACTGCCAACGCTCAAGCTGCTGCGGGAGAATCAAACCTTCGGCCCAGGTGATCTCGTGGTGCTCGATGCCGACGGCAAGGAATTGTCTCGGACAAAGGCCTCGAAGCCGAATCCCACCAAGAAATAGCCCCGCGTGCGACTGATCACCGCGTGTGTTTCGGAAGCCCATTGAGTGCATCGCCGTCCGTGATACCGTCTGCACATGTTCTCTTCTCGTCGTCGAACTGTATTACAATCGGCTCTGGCAGGCGCAGCGGGCCTCTCGGCTTTCGGAGTCCTACCCACCACCTCTCGCTTCCGCCGGGCGCAGGCGGCCCTGAAGTCGATGAAGATCACGCGGGTGCGATTCTACGAGAATCCACTTTCACGACCGCTTTTTAATCAGAGCAAACACATTGTAACGGTGGAGACCGACGCCGGTATCACGGGCATCGGTGAAGGTGGGACCGCGGACAACGTCTTGCGCCTCGCTGCCTTTCTCATCGGACAGGACGCAAACCGCATCGAAGAAGCGTGGCAGTACATGTATCGCGGTGATTTTTATCCGCCCGGTCGCGAGAAGGTGCACGCGCTGGGCGCTCTCGACATGGCGCTTTGGGATATTAAAGGCAAGGCGCTTGATGTGCCGGTCTACGAACTACTCGGCGGACTCACGCGTGACTCCGTTGAATGTTATGCGACGGGATACCCTCAGAAGGGCACGCTGAAGGCCGCAGCGGCAGCCTGCATGAAAGATGGCTACCGGGCGTTTCGAACAGCCGTGGTTGGGCCGAAAGACAACATGGCCGTCTTCAACGCGCGGCAAGCCGTCGATGAAACTGTCACCCATTGCACGGAACTGCGCGCGGGCGTTGGCAGCAAGGGCGATTTCTGCATCGACTACCACACGCGACTCGACTTCCCCGAAGCAGTCCGCCTCTCGCGCTTGCTCTTGCCCCTCAATCCCCTATTCTGCGAGGATCTCGTGCGCTCCGAGAACCCGGGCGTTTACCGCGAACTGCGTTCACAGGTACAGGTCCCCATCGCCGTCGGCGAACAGTTCGGCGATCGATGGGACATCAACGAATTGATCGAGGGCAGACTCATCGACTATTCTCGTGTCACGATTCCCAACGTGGGCGGCATTACTGAGATGTGCAAACTCGCGGCCCTTTGCGAAACGCACTACGTCGGATTGATTCCGCATTTCACCGGACCGGTCTCGGTCGCGGCCCTCGTCCACGTGGTGGCCTCGTTCTCGGGCACGGCTTACATGGAGATGGCGGGGATAAACCAGCAAACCTTTGCCCATCTGCCCAAACACTACGACTTCAAGAGCGGTCGTCTCTTCCCCAATGCCCGCCCGGGCCTCGGCGTTGAACTCGACACGACGACCCTGAAACTTGCCGGTGAGGTGACCAAGCCCCCCGCAGACGTTCACATCTACCGTCGGCCCGATGGCTCGCTGACCAACTGGTAGTGCCCTGTTGGGCGCAAACGTTACGCAGCGCGCGTTCTAAATCGGCGCCTTTCCGCGGGGTTAGCCCGTCAAAATGTCTCACCGCGGCGAGTTGCGTAACTCGTAACCCTATGCTTTTGTTGGTTTTTTAGTTCTATTCGGTGCAAACAGCGTATGATTCGAACGCAATGTTGTTCGTCCGATTGCCGTCGCAGAGTTGTGTTGTGGTTCTGTCCGGCCTGCTGCTTGGAGCCTGTTCGGGTGAGATCACAACGGGTTCCCCTTCCACCGGAAACGGCGGTGCCGGCAACGGCGGCACGCTCGTCACGGGTGGCACGGGGGGATCGATCGAGGTGCTTGAGCCCGGCGCCTTTAGTACGGGTCCAGGTCTGCGCCGGCTGACCCGGACCGAATACGCTTACACCGTCGAGGATCTGCTGGGGTTCAAGGCCGAGCGGTCAACCTTGCCCGCGGAGCTCATCGTTCAAAGCCACGGCTTCATCGCCGGCGCCCAAAAGATTGGCTACGAGGACAACGAAAAGTATTACACCGTGGCCGACAAGGCCGCGACATTCGCCGCGCCCAAACTTCTGAGCACGCTGAACTGCCAGACCCCCGCCTGCTATTCCGACTTTGCCCGCGCCTTTTTGTTAAAGGCATTTCGTGCGCCACCCGACGACGCATCGGTCGCAATCTATGCCGGCATCCTGCAAGACACCAAGGCGGGTGATACGGTTTCAGAGCGTCTCGAAACCTTTCTGACGGTTGTCCTTACCTCGCCCCATTTCCTGTATCGCAAGGAACTGGGTACCACGGTCTCTGGACGCTCGCGCAAGTTGAGCGACGACGAGATCGCATCACGGCTCTCCTACCTGGTCTGGCAGTCGGCACCCGACACCGCCTTGTTCGAGGCGGCCGCATCGAACGCGCTCGCAACACCGGCACGACGTCTCGTCGAATTGCAGCGCATGCTGAAGGATCCCAGGGCCGCACGCGGGTTGCGTACGTTTTCTTCGGACTGGATGGCGCTGTTCCGCAATGCGATTCCGGAAAAAGTCCCGGCCGTCCTGCAAAACACGGATGCCACCTTCGCAAACTCGGCCGAACGCGGATTCGAGTTGCTGGTGGATGAGGTGTTGACCGCCGATGGCGCAAGCTTCACTGATTTGCTCACCGCCGATCACGTGATGGGCGATGCCGCAGTCGCGAAGGTGCTGGGATTGAACTACAGCGGGACCGGTTTCATTCGTTTGCCGCTCGACACGACCTCGCATCGCGGTGTGCTCACCCACCCGATGGTCATCGGCGCACACAGCAAGGAAGGTGGCGCCTCGCCCTTTCCGATCGGCAAGTTCATCTACGAAAACATCCTTTGCGAAGTCATCCCACCGCCGCCTGCGGTGTTCCCCAACATCGAAGATGTTCCAGATGGCCTGAGCTTGCGGCAACGGCTCGAAGCCATGACGAAAGACGCGCCCTGCAGTTCGTGTCACACGCGCATCGGTCCTCCGGGGTTTGCCTTCTTGCCCTTCGATCCCATTGCGCGGTTTTCACGCAACGATGCGAGCGGCAAGCCCTTCGATACGACGGGCACCTTGCTGTTGCCAGATGAGACGAAAATGCCCTTTGATGGCGCGGCCGATCTGGCCAACAAACTTGCGGCGCAACCTTCAGTACAGGCCTGCATCGCAACCCGTCTCTTCCGTTTCACGCAGGGACGATTCGAGTCCGATGCCGACAGCGGCGAACTTGCAACCATTACCGACTCAGCCCGCAAGAACACCTCCGACGTGGCGCAACTGCTCACCGCGCTCGTCGGTGGCAAGACCTTCTCCGAGGTACTCGTGAAATGATCAAAGCTTCCCGACGTCAGTTGATTCAACAGATGGGCGCATGGCCGCTCTTGTGGCCGCTCCTCCGAGAAGGCCGCGCCGAGGCGCAATCCAAACCGAAGCGTGCCATCGTGATCTACAGCCCCAACGGACCGATCATGGATCTCGGGCCTGCGATTGGCACTGAAACCAATTTCAAGTTGCACGAGTGGTGGTCACCCCTTGAACGGCACCGGGATGTCGGCAACTTCTTTGTGGGTCTGCACCAGGCCGGTGTGCCTTTCGGCGAACACAACGAATACGGCCATCAATCGGGCGGGACGGGCGCCCTGACCGCCCGAACCACCGAGAAGACCAACAATTCCACCGGACCTTCGCTCGATCAGTTCATTGGACAGGCGCTGCAAAAGGCGAACATGTCCACGCCAAAACGCTCGCTCTTGTGGGGATTGCACAACAACGCCGGAAACTGGGGTCCGTGGTACGAATCCGCCGGCAAGCCGATTGCGCCAGAAATGGATCCGTTCAAGGCACTGGCTGCAATTGCACCGAACCTGCGCGGCGATGCTGTCTCCATCGTGGACAAGAAACTTACGCGCAAACACTTTGTGCTGGATAAGATCTACAAGGACTGCAAGGGCCTGACTTCCGGTCTGGGCGCCGAGGGCAAGGCGCTCCTCGATTACCACTGCAACAGCATCGAGTCGCTCGAAAAAAGCGTCGCGAGCGCACTTGCGACTCAGGCCTCGCAGACGGTGAATTGTAGCACGCCGGCAAAGCCCAACACGGCCCTGACCGCGGCGTCAAACTTCAGCGCCGCCGACAATCGCGACGAAAGCATGAAGGCCTTCACGCGCCTCATTTCTCTCGTCTTCACCTGTGACATCTCACGGGTGGTCGGTGTTTCGTTTGGTGATACGGCCTCGCGCTTCGCCATTCCCGCAAGTTACAAGGTGCCGAGCGCCGACAAGGTGGACTCAGGTGACTCCGGGCCGCAACATCACGCCTGGACGCACACCTACAATAGCGGCGCTGACAAACGCCTGGCCCTGAAGACCTTTTACACCTGGTACAGCGAACAGGTCGCCAAGCTTCTCGACGAGCTCAAAAAGACACTCGATGCCGATGGCAAACCGTTGATGGACAGCACGCTTGTGTTCTGGACCTCGGAACTGGGCCACCGCCCCGGCAACAATTCACTTGAGCCCCATCCGAACGACAACATTCCGGTGATGTTGTTTGGAAACTCGGGTGGCGCCTTCAAGACCAATCGCATGTTCACGGCGACCGGCAACAACGAGCAACGCGCTCTCGTCCTGCATCAAATGATGGTCTCGGTGATTCAACACACCGGCCTTCCAAACATCAATGAGTTCGGGAACAAAGGCACCGGGCCTCTGGCCTGGCTGCGCGGATAACAGACGATTGATTATGGTGATGACAAAGGACCGCCGCACATATTTCGTTTTTCTTCTGGGCCTCCTCGGGTGCACCGGCAGCATCGCACCCGATAGCAGGGACGGCGCGGGCAACGTCGCGGGCAACAGCAACACAGCGGGGACGGGCGGCAACGGCACGGGCAGCGGCGGCGCTACCGCATCGATATGCAAGACCAGCATCACCCCGGGTCCATCCCCGCTGCGACGCCTCACCCGCTGGGAATACAACAACACGGTGGCCGATCTCCTCGGCGATGTCACACACCCGGCAGACCAGTTTGTGCCTGAAGCTGTGCAACTGGGTTTCGACAACAACGCCGATGGTGCGACGCTGAGCGCGGTACTCATCTCGCAACAAGAAGACGCCGCCGGTCGCCTGGCGAGTGTCGCCGTTGCGAAACTTTCCACCCTGCTTGCCTGTGATAGCGCCGCCAGGGGCGAAGAGGTTTGTGCGACGGAATTTATCGCCCGCTTTGGCCGCCGCGCCCTTCGTCACACACTCTCGGCCGCTGAACGTGATCGCTTCGAGGCATTCTACAAACAAGAGCGCGCATCCGGAACCTACTCCGAAACGATTGAACAAATCGTCCGCGCGATGTTGTTGTCGCCCTACTTTCTCTACCGCCCAGAATTTGGCGGCACTGCGCCCGATGCGAAGACCGCGCGGCCCCTGTCCGATCACGAACTGGCCAGCCGTCTGTCCTATCTGTTTTGGGGATCGATGCCTGATGACGTGTTGCAGGACGCGGCCGATGCACACCAGCTATCGACACCCCAGCAGATCCGGTTTCAAGCCGAACGTCTGCTGTCGCATGCACGCGGGCAAAACAGCATCAAGAACTTCTACAGCCAGTGGGCCAGTCTGTCGCAGCTTTCGTCGACCACGCGCGATCGGATCTACACCCCTCAGATTGCGGCGTTGCAGCAACAAGAAACCGAGGCCTTCGTCGATGAGATCATTCGCAAGGGCGATGGCCGGTGGTCGACGATGCTGACCGCACCCCTGTCGTTCCAGAACGATACACTGTCGGCATTTTATGGTTTGCCGGGAGGCAACAAAGCACTCACACAGGTCGCCCTTGATCCCAGGCGCCATAGCGGTCTTTTGACCCAGGGAAGCTTGATGACCTTGCTCGCGCACCCGGGACAAACGTCGCCGGTCTTGCGCGGAAAGTTTCTCCTTGAGCGGGTGCTTTGTCTGCCACCACCACCACCACCAAACGACGTGGACCTGACGGTTCCCGCGCCCGATCCGAATGTGTCTCCGCGACAACAACTCGAACAAAAGACACAAACCGTATCACAGTGCAAGGGCTGCCATGCAATCATCAACCCACCTGGGTTCGCGTTTGACCACTTCGATGCCATGGGCCGCTGGCGGGATGCGGAAGAAAACAAACTGGCGATTGATGCCTCCGGTGAGTTATTGGGAACGGACGTGGATGGCCCCTTCTCCGATCATGTGGATCTCGCCCGGCTTCTTGCAGAAAGCAAAACCTCACGAGAATGCGTGGTCACCGAATGGTTCCGCTACGCGTACGGTCGCGATCACGGCGACATCGACACCTGCACCGTTGACGAACTGCACGCGTCGTTCGAGGCCAGCAAGGGTGACATTCGCCAGCTCTTGCTAGATCTTGCGGAGACCGAGGCCTTCCGTTACCTGTCCGCATTGGAGGTAAGTCCATGAGCCGTTTTCGATTGTCTCGTCGGACGGTTTTGCGTGGCGGTGGCGGCATCACCGTCGCGCTGCCATTCCTCGATGTCATGGTGCAATCCCGGCGCGCAACGGCCGCCGTATCACCCAAACGCATCGTGTTCTGGTACACGACCTGCGGCACGGTGATGCAAAACTGGCGGCCCGCCACAACTGGCAAGAATTTCGAGCTCAAGGCAATCTTGAAGCCATTCGACACACCGGAATTGCGGCCCCACTTGACCCTGGTTTCCGGCGTGTCGATGGAAGCCGCCAAAAAATCCGGCGGCAACGGGCACGCAGCAGGCATGACCGCCATGCTGACCTGTCAGTCGTACAAGGAACGCAAGCCAACCGAGTTCGGCGATGTCGGCTGGGGCGGCGGCATCAGCATCGATCAAGATCTGAAGGCACGCATCAAAGGGGCACCGCTTTCTTCACTGGAGCTTGGGGTTCAGACCCAGAATCAGTACAAGAATTTCTACTCGTATATGAGCTACGGTCAGGACGGCGGCTCGGCCAATGCGGTGCCATCGGATGACGATCCCGTGAGCGCGTACAAGCGCGTCTTCTCGTCCTTGCCGGCAGGCGCCACGCGCACCGAGATCGAGCGCATCATCAAACGACGCGCAAGTGTGCTGGATTTCGTCAGCGACGATTACAAGGCGCTCTCGGCCCGGCTCGGTAGCCGCGATCGAATGTTGCTCGAACGCCACGCGAACCTCATTCGCGAACTCGAAAACGGTCTGGCAGCCTTCGACAATGCCTGCGAAAAACCCATGCAGCCGGCCACCCTTGCCCGTGATGCCCTTTACCGCGACGCGAACATGCCCGCTGTTGGCAAAAGCCAGATGGATCTGCTGGCCGCAGCCTTTGCCTGCGACCAAACCCGCGTCGCAACATTGCAGTGGGCCGAGGCCCAGGCCGGCCAAGTCTATACGTCGTTTATCAACACCGACTGGACCAAACAAGGAGACGAACTGTATCACCACGGGATCTCGCACGCAGCCGTCGCAGCCTCTGGCGCAACCTTTGGCGATATGCCGAAATCCACCGGCGTACAGCTCGATGCCAACGAGAAACTGACGCTCATCAACACCTGGTACGCACAGCAACTGGCGTATTTTGCCAAAAAGCTACACGACACACCCGACGCCGATGGCAAGACCGTCCTCGACAACACGACGATTGTTTGGGTAACCGAGATCTCCGAGGGACCCAACCACAGCTTCAACAACATGCCCTATGTCTTGATGGGCGGGCTCGGCGGTTCGCTGAAGACGGGCGAGTTTTTCGATTACAAGAATCAACGCGCCCACAACGATCTGTTCATCACCCTCGGACAGGCGATGGGGGTTCCGAACTACAATACGTTCGGAGATCCCGCATTCGTCAAGGGCCCGCTCGATACCTTGCTCGCCTGAGTTCGGCCTATTTGCCGGTCAAGACGCGCAATACCCGTCGAATCGGATCGTAAACGCGATCCACCACGCGCTCTTTCATCGGAATGATTGCGTTGTCCGTGATGGCAATGTTCTCGGGGCAAACCTTGGTACAACACTTCGTGATGTTGCAGTAGCCGATGCCCTGCTTCTCTTTCAAATCCATCACGCGATCATCCGTATCGAGCGGATGCATCTCCATCATGGCCGTGTACATGAGGTAACGAGGACCGATGAACTCGTCGTGCTTTTGGTGATCGCGCAGGACGTGGCAAACGTCCTGACACAAGAAACATTCGATGCACTTTCGGAACTCTTGCGGACGCTCCACATCGGCTTGGCTCATCCGCCATGTGCCATCGGCCGCGTCGGGTTTGCGTGGCTTGAACTTGCGCAGTTTCTTTTTGACCTCGAAGTTCCAGGAAACGTCTGTCACCAGATCCTTGATTAACGGAAACGCCTTCATCGGCTCGATGGTGACATCGTCGTTCTCGGGTAGATCCTGCATGCGCGTCAT
Source organism: Deltaproteobacteria bacterium (assembly GCA_034439895.1). Classification (GTDB taxonomy): domain Bacteria; phylum Myxococcota_A; class Polyangia; order Fen-1088; family Fen-1088; genus JAWXBF01. The sequence goes on along the minus strand of JAWXBF010000118.1, from coordinate 3,294 downwards.
ACACATGAGCTTGGGCATGCCGTTGATCTCCGCCGAACACGATCCGCACTTGCCAGCTTTGCAGTTCCAGCGAACGGCGAGATCGCCGGCGCTCTCTGCCTGAATCTGGTGCACGGCATCGAGAACCACCATGCCTTCGGTGATGTCGGTCTCAAAAGCGACGAATGCGGCTGCCTTTTTATCGCCACGCCAGATCTTGAACGTTCGCTTTGCCATCAGGCTTTCTGCTCCTGCTCGATGATGTTGTTCAGCTCGTCACGCAGAGGGACAACGGGTTCGCGACGCAGCTGCATCGATCCGTCCGAGGCCTTTGAGACAACGGTATTGTGTTTGCCGAATTCGGCTTCCTTGTTCGGGAAGTCGTCACGGAAATGACCACCACGACTTTCCTTGCGGTCGAGCGCTGCCAGCGCAATCGCTTCCGATACCGTCAACAGGTGGTGCAGATCCAGGTACGTGTGCCAACCCGGGTTGTACTCGCGGTTGCCGTCAACGGCGACCTTCAGCCGATCGGTCTTCAGCTTTTGTATCGCTTCGAGCGCCTGCTTCATCTCGCTTTCAATGCGAACGATGCCGACATTCGCCTGCATGGTTTCTTGCAAGCGCTGTTGCACCTGGAACGGTCCGCCCGCATCGCTGCCGGGACGCTCGAAGGGTTCAAGAATCGAACGGGCCAGGCCATCGATCTGCGCCTCGTCCACCTTCGTCGTCTTGTTCTCCTGCGCGAACTTTGCGGCGTATTCCCCGGCGCGCTTGCCAAAGACCAGCAGATCCGACAACGAGTTTCCACCCAGCCGATTCGCGCCATGCAAACCACCCGCGCATTCGCCCGCAGCGAAGAGGCCCGGGACCTTGGTCATTTGCGTATCGCCGTCGACACGAACGCCACCCATCGCGTAATGGGTCGTCGGGCCGACTTCCATCGGCTCCTTCGTGATGTCGATGCCAGCCAGCGTGATGAACTGGTGATACATCGAAGGCAGTTTCTTTTTGATGTGCGCCTCGGCGCCCGGGATTTTTTCCCTGATCCACGAGATGTCGAGATAAGCGCCACCGTGCGGGCTGCCGCGACCTTCTTTGATCTCTTTCACGATCTTGCGCGCAACGTGGTCGCGCGTCAGCAATTCGGGGGGCCGACGGGCATCGCGGTCGCCCTGCGTGTAGCGCCAACCTTCTTCGGGATTGTCGGCAACCTGGTGTTTGTAGAGCTCCGGAATGTCCTCAAACATGAAGCGTTTGCCTTCGCTGTTCTTCAGCACGCCACCTTCACCGCGAACGCCCTCGGTCACGAGAATGCCGCGCACCGAGGGTGGCCACACCATGCCGGTCGGGTGGAATTGTATGAACTCCATGTCGACAAGTTCGGCGCCCGCATCGTAGGCAAGCCCGACACCGTCACCGGTACCTTCCCAGCTATTCGAGGTGATCTTGTACGCACGACCCAAACCGCCCGTGGCAACCACCACGGCTCGCGCCGTGAAAACGTGAAACACGCCGCGCTCGCGGGTGTAAGTAAACGCGCCTGCAACGCGCTCGCCGTCCTTCAGCAGTGCGGCCACGCAGTATTCCATGTGGACGTCGATCCCGGCGTGAATGCCGTGATCTTGCAGCGTGCGGATTATTTCAAGGCCGGTGCGATCGCCGACGTGCGCAAGGCGGGGATACTTGTGTCCACCAAAGTTACGCTGAAGGATGCGGCCGTCCGTGGTGCGATCGAAAAGCGCGCCCCACGCTTCAAGCTCGTGGGCGCGCGCGGGCGCCTCCTTGGCGTGCCACTCGGCCATCTTGCCGTTGTTCAGATACTGACCACCGCGCATGGTGTCGGCAAAGTGCGTCGTCCAGCTGTCACGCTCGTCTGTGTTGGCCAGCGCTGCCGCCATGCCGCCCTCGGCCATGACGGTGTGTGCCTTGCCAAGCAGTGATTTGCAGATGAGGCCGACCTTGACACCGGTTGCAGCCGCTTCAATCGCAGCACGAAGACCGGCGCCGCCTGCGCCGATCACGAGGACGTCATAGTCATGGGTATCAAACGAAGCCATTAGAAGAGTCTCCAATCGGAAATGACGCCGGTCGCGAGCAAGCGTATGTAAATATCCGTCCAGCCCACCCACAGCATGGAAAACCAGGCCCACTTCGGGTGTTGACGGTTGAGACAGCTCACGCAGTCGTAGGCCTTTTTCTTGAGCGGCTTCTTCGAGATCTCGTCGATGAAACCACCGACCAAGTGGCGCAGCGAGTGGCAACCCAGGGTGTAACCACCAATGAGGGTCACGTTCACGGCCAGTACCAGCGTGCCGATGCCAAGGCCAAAGGACTCCTGCCCGGTACTCGGATCGAGAAACCACATGGCCTTATAAACATCGTGTGCGAGCAAGCCGATGAAGATGAGCGCAAAATAAAGTGCGTATCGATGAATGTTCATCACGATGAGCGGCAACTTTTGCTCTCCGCGGTATTCGGTGCGGGGCTCGCCCACTGCGCAGTTGATCGGGTCGGCCCAGAACGCCTTGTAGTACGCTCCGCGGTAGTAGTAACACGTCATACGAAACGCGAGCGGGAAGATCAGAATCAGAATCGCGGGCGAAGCCGGAATGATATGCCGTGGCCACCAGTCGGGGAAGGCGCCGAACAAACTGTGCGGCGAATCGCCGAGCAATTCGGGCGAGTAGAGCGGCGAAAGGTAACCGGTTCCCTCCACCCAGTAGTTCGCGCCCTGAAACAACGCCCAGGTCACGTACACCACGAACGAGGTGTAAACGATGAATGTCAAAAGCGGCGTAAGCCACCAGGCATCGCGGCGGCGGGTTTCCCCAAATCGGAGTCGTTGCAAGGGTACGTCTAGCTGCGGCATTTGCGTGGCCCAGAATACAAATACTGAGAGGCTTTGTCAGTTTTGTTTCATTCGTAAACGTAAGCGGTTTTCGTGGGGTTGCGATAGACTGCCGTCATGAAACGAAGAGGGTTCCTTAAAAGTTCCTGGGGTGTCGCGGTGGCTGTTCCGGTGTTCGTCCTTGGCGCCTGCGGTGAGGACGAAGGCGAGGGCGGCAGTGGTGGTTCGGGCGGGGGCATTTGTTCCTCCACAAGCGCGAACATTTCCAACCCGCACGGGCACGAACTTGTCATTCCGATAGCGGACGTCTTGGCAGGCGAATCGAAGACCTACAGCATCCAAGGCTCAAGCTTGCACGATCACACGGTCACGATTGGGGCTGGCAACATGGTCAAGCTTCGAGACGAGAAGTCGTTGACGACCACCTCGTCCGCGGGGGGTGGGCACACCCACTCGATCACCAT
>JAWXBF010000117.1:0-10169 GCA_034439895.1 Deltaproteobacteria bacterium | reverse complement strand
TCGCGCGATCGCGGGCCCTACTGGTTTCGAGTCCAGGATCGCCACAGGCCAAAGCGGAACGCGCAACATGAAGTTCAGATCAATCTCTAACTTGTCCGATGAGCCAGCACTGTTCACGAAGGACAGCCGCCAAGAGGAAAAGGTTGAGCGCTGTGCCGCCTTTGAGTGCGATACGCCCACGCAAAAACGTGTTCGAACGCAACGTCTCAAGCAGGCTGAGCAAGCGAAAGACCTTCTCCAAAGCGTCGGATCGAAAGCCGAGCTTTGCTGCGGTCTCCTGGATGTCCTCGGCGCCGAATTTCATGCCACCTCTCCCCACGAACGTGTGAGGATCTGATCGGGAACGATCAGGTTCCAGCGCGAAAGCAGCGTGCCATCCCTGCGGTGCCGCCGATCAAAATATGTGGCTTGCAAAGGTGCGCGACCGCGCAGGGCTTCAAGGTGCCGGTCTTCAACCAGCAATTCGTTCTTGTGCTGTTCGAGGAAGAAGCCAACGCGTGCCACGGCAAGGGCGGACCCGAGGCGCAGCGCATATTCGATGACGAAGTCGAGATCGAAAAACTCAATGCTTTCGATCGAGCGCCAGATCTCTTCTCAGCTTCCGCCGAGACTGGGAACGTCGAGCACGTCGACCAACGTTCGTTCGTGGCCGGTCACCCGCACGCCGAGCCCCTGCCGCCTTTCTTCGCGTAACCCGCCACCAAAATCAGGCAACGTGCGCAAGGCCATCGGCACGATGGATCGGCACGAAGTCCGTGTCCTGGAACGTGAATGGTTTTGCGCGGAAGCGGCTGAGGTAGGTGATCCGGTTGGATTGTGAGTGAGCCCTGCCGAGCAGTTGCAGCGCACTGTGGTAGGCGATCACGGAATCGGTGGCGAGCCGACTGGCGACGAGATACCGATCGACCCGAAACGTGGCGGGATCGGTACCCTCCGTCACGCGCGCGTACAGACCACGACGCACATTGATCAGGTTCCCGGCCGCCACATGTTGCTTGAGAACAGCGCCGGTGGTCTGCGGGCGTCGCGTGCCCGAAGATTGGTGTGCCGCCCGAAATGCCTCGAAGGTAAAAACCGCGTGGCGAGAGAAAAAGTCGGTGGGCTTCATTGTTTCCGAAATGTCGTCATAAAGGTATCTATACTGCCTTTTTAAGACCAGAACGAAAACCGTGAGTTTCTCAAAAGCGCTCATAACGGCACAGTAAATACCGTTATGAGCGCTCTTAGGAAACTGTCATCGAGATTGGAACGCGAACACCCTCGCGCTTCATCGCGGTTTGTCTTTGGCACGAATCCGCGTCCAGCGTGGACCGGAACGCGGCCGCACTTGATCATTTTCGCAGACGCCCGCAGTATGAACATGTTCAGTGAATGTGTTCATGAAAAACCCACCGCAACGCTCTCGCCAGGTCCGCAAGGAAAACACGCAAGCCCGGATTCTGGAGGTGGCCCGCCGTCACTTCGAAAACGGTGGCTTCGACAAGACCAGCATCAGGAACATCTCTATTGAGGCCGAGGTGGCTGTAGGGACTGTGCTACTCCATTTCACGGACAAGCTGGGCCTCCTTCACGCCGCCCTTCACGACGATTTGGAGAGAACCATCGAGCATTGCCTTGCAGCGCCGAATCGTGGTGCGTTACTGACGCGCATGTGCGGGATCGCGCGACCCTTCTTCGCGTACTACGCCAAGCGACCGAAGCTCTCGAGGGTGTTGTTGCGTGAATCGCTATTCGCAGAACCTCCCTGGCGGGAGCGTTTCGGCGAGCAACTGGCCCGGGTTCAAGGGCGCGTGGTGAACATTGTCGAAGCAGCGCGATTAAAGGGCGAGATATCACCCACAACGAACCCAAGCCTCTTCGCAGCAGCGTTTTCCTGCTTCTATTACTTCACGCTGGCGGCCTGGATCCAGGGCAGGGTTGATTCGCCGTTGCCACTTTTCGAAAAGCTGATGGCGCAGCACCTGGCAGGTGTCACTGCTCGTTCCACCCGGGAGAAATGATGATGACCGAAACCATATTCCGTAATGCCCGCTCGCGCACGGCCGTGGAAGGGGCATATCAGCGGCTGCTCGCACTTGCGCCGGATGCGCGGTCGCGCCTTGTGAAGACCCGATTCGGTGACACGCACATGCTCGTGGCGGGGCCAGAGGACGCGCCGCCATTGGTGGTGGTTCATGGCGGCATGGGCAATTCTGCATTGGCCCTTTGGGACGGCGCCCCGCTTGTAGGTCGATTTCGCGTGTACGCACTCGACGTGCTTGGTCACTCGGTCAAAGGCGCTGACGTACGCTTGCGCATGAACAGTGGCGACTATGGCGAATGGATGGTGGACGTGGTCGATGCGCTTGAATTGTCCACGGCTTTTTTTTACGGGGCTTCGATGGGTGGCTTCATCCTTCGGAAACTGGCCGAAATCGCGCCGAATCGAATCGATCGCATGGCCTTACTGGTTCCGGCTGGAATCATCACGGGTCCGCTATTGAAGGGCATCACCCGGAGCGGTATCCCACTTGCCCTGTACCGTACGACGGGTAGCAAGGCCGCGCTCACGCGATTCCTTGATGGGCTTTTCACAACGCCGGATCCGATCTTCGGCGAATACCTCAGCCACGCACTCAAGCACTACAAGCTTGACCTGGCGATTCCGCCGCTGGGAAGCCCAGAGAACTTGGCCTCATTCAGGCGCCCTACGCTGGTGCTCGCCGCGTCCGACGACATTACCGCACCGGGGAAGGAGCTACTGGCACGCGCAGCCACGTTGTTTCCCCACGCAACATTGGAGCTGCTGGAGAACCACAAGCACATCCCCCCGAGCGACCCCGCTTCGCGGGCGCGCCTGTGCGATCGCGTGACACGGTTTTTCCTGGAATCGTGATGGGTTAACCACGTCACGCTGAGGGGATCCGGTTGTATTGGTTACCCTCGCGCTTCATCGCGGTTTGTCTTTGGCACGCGGATGCGCACCATCGTAGACCCGCATGAGGTGGTCAATGTCGACCTGCGCATACCGTTGCGTCGTGGCAAGCTTCGAGTGGCCGAGCAGTTCCTGAATGGATCGCAGGTCGGCGCCTTCACCCAGCAGATGCGTGGCGAAGCTGTGGCGCAGCGCGTGTGGTGACACACGGGGCACCCCCGAAAGAATCTCACGCTTTGCCAACAACCGGCGGGCAATGCGTGGCCCGATGCGACGGCCCCGGGGCGATAAAAAAAGCGCATTGGCTTCTTCGAGCGGAATCGGCTTTTTCCCGGGTCCTGGCTGTCCTCGCATTTGAACATACGCTGCCACGGCATCTGCGGCCGGTCGGCCAAGCGGAACACGCCTGTCCTTGCGGCCCTTGCCCTGTCGAACCATCACCATCGCGTGGCCGTTTTCCTCGCGAATGTCACCCACGTCGAGCGAACAAAGTTCCGAGATGCGCAGTCCCGCACCGTAGAGCACCTCGAACATCGCTTGATCGCGCGCAAAGGCAATGGGCTCTGCGTTTCCGATGGGCTCGTCCAACAATTGCGTCGTCTGTTCTTTGCCGAGAAAACTCGGCAAGCGGCGGGCCCGCTTCGGACCACGCAATCCCGAAACTGGACTGGTTGCGATATGCTTTCGTCGCACCAACAGGCGAAAAAATACCCGCAACGACGACAGTTTTCGCGCAATCGAGACGTTGTCGTTCTTGCCATGTAATGCCGCTGTAAACGTACGACACGAAAAGGTATCGAGCTGCGACAGCTTGATCTCGGGCAAGATCGCAGCGAGCTGTTCTTCCCGCGAGGGTGTCAGCTGGGCGGTGTGACCCGTGACGTGAAAAAAATACTCCGCGATGTCACCCATGTACGCCCGCAAGGTGTGTGGGGATACCCGCTTCTCGGACAGCAAATGCTGTTCAAATTCGAGATACAGTTGGCGGCCATCCATGTTGCAATGTTAGCCTTGGCGCGGTCGATTGGCCAACTTACGTCATTCAACCGCGCTGGCTCGAGCGTTGAGCGTCGATCGCCCCCAGACAAAGGTCCCGTAGGTAGAAAGCGTTGCGCCGGTGATGCCAACGGGCAACATAAAGAACTGGCAATAGGGTGCCTCCTCACCATCGCAACCCATCGTCTTGGGGAAGACAAAATACATCGCAGTCGAGGCCAGCAGTCCAAGCCCGGTCACTGCCGCCACATTTCCGGGGTGATCAATGTCGGCGATCTCGGCTCTGGGAATCAGCCGACTGCCACCTTCTTCCGAAACCAACCGGATTCGGTTTCCACCGGCAGGCTCAATTCGTCCCAACAATGATTGCCCATCGCGCCGTGAAACGGTTGCCGCGGAACCACAGCCGGATGCAGCTAAACTCGCGACGAGTGCAAGTAAGAGGGTTAGACTATGGACCGTCAGCCTAGCGGACCAAACCCCGCAGGACAGACGATCGCCCTGTTTTGACCTTCGACCTGCGCTGTCGGGCTGCGCACGAAGGCGGATCGCGGCGGAATTCAAACCGTATCCCTGCCCAGCCGCTGCAAGAGCGTCACCGCGGCGTTCGCCATCCAGGTCACAGCCAGAATGGCAGCCACTCGCTGCATCGCGGGCAAGGCGCGGATCCATCCGCCACCCATGAAGGTGTGTAGCACGAATAGCACCGCGGTCGCGACCACCGACAGCCAGAGTGAAACACCCAGCAAGCGATGCCAGGCCATGGCCTGGGGATCAAAGGCCACGCCGGCAAGTGCCAGGCTCACGGCGATGATTCCGGGGCCCGCCGCAAGGATGATGGCAAACGTATGCAATTTTCCGAAGCGATCAGAGGGCAATAGCGCGACCGACACGAGTCCCGCGGCACCCAATAATCCCGTGATGCGCACGATGCGACCCACCGATGGCCACCGTGGCATCGCCTCCGGTGCGATCCAGAAATAGGCGGCGATTGCGATGACGAGCGACAACATGCCAACCGTGGCGAGGCGTGAGCCGAGTGGATTCGGCCGACCGTTAAGGCCGTTCTGGCGCAACAGATCGCAAAGGAAGTTGAACCAGAAGTGATGCCCGGGCGTCGCCTTGTCGTACCAGGTGCCCCCCGGATAGACCGCCATTGCGACTCCGATGCACCCAACAAAACCCACGAGCGCCGAGAGCATCACGGCAATACTGAGGACGCGCACAATTCAAGGATAGCCTATCTTCGGACCTGTCACCGGCCGGCGCAGGGATTGATTGATTCGCGCCCATCTTGTGTGCCGTGCGCATAAACCGTGGTTGACGCGCCCCGTGAAAGCCCCGTCGCTTTCTTCGATCTAGAGTTGCGGACCCATGCCCACATTGTCGCAGTATCTCGTGCCGCTTTCCGGCGGATTGTTGATAGGGATTGGCGCCTCGGTGTTGTTGCTCATGATCCGACAGACCGCGGGCATCAGCGGCGTTCTCGAGGGCTTCATTCGCGAGCTCCGGGCCGGTCGCCTCGGCTGGCGCGCCTCGTTTTTGGGCGGCCTCGTTTCGGGCGGCGTGTTGCTTTCGTTTTTTGTTCCGGGCGCCATCGTGACCTCGCCGCGCGCTCTGCCCCTCTTGCTTGCGGGTGGCGTCCTCGTGGGCTTTGGCACGCGACTCGGAGGGGGTTGCACGAGCGGCCATGGGGTTTGCGGCATCAGTCGGCTCTCGTTGCCATCAACCGTCGCAACCGCAACCTTCATTGCGTCGGGCGTGGCCACCGTCGCTGTGTTGCGTTTTCTCGGAGTTGCATGATGGTAAATAATCATCTGATCGCCTTCGCATCGGGACTCGTCTTCGCCCTTGGACTTGGCCTCGCGGGTATGACGAATCCCAACAAGGTCATAGGCTTCCTCGATCTCTTCGGCGCCTGGGATCCGTCGCTGCTATTCGTGATGGGCGGTGCCATCGCCATCCACATGCCCGCAACCATCTGGGCACGACGCCAGGGGATGTTCTTGCCGGCCGTGCCGTGTGCCGGGCAAACCGCCGAACCGGTCGGTGATGTGGCGCGTGCGATCAATCGACCGCTCGTTGCAGGCGCAGCAATCTTCGGCATCGGGTGGGCGCTGTCGGGTTATTGCCCGGGACCGGCAGTCGTCGCCACGGGCGCGGGCCACACCTCAACGTTGCTGTTCTTCGGAGCAATGTTGTGTGGAATCGCGTTGCGCGCGGTGCAATTCCAAAAGCGCAACAACGGCTTTACCGACGTTGCGGCCCCTGGGTCCCCGTAGCCAGAACTAGCTCGCCGCAGCGGTTCCGTCGGTGTTGTCGTCGCCCGCATCGTTGGCATCGGCGGTGTAGCCACAGCCTGGGTTCGGACAGCGCACGCGCGTGCCGGAGCGACTGACCTTTTCGACGATGTAGGGCGACGCACATTGCGGACAGGGCTTGGCGAGCGGCCGATCCCACAACACGAACTCGCAGTTTTTGCTGGCGTAGTTCGCGCAGCCATAGAAAATCTTGCCGCGCTTCGAACGCTTCTGCGTGAGAAATCCGCCGCAACCTTCGCGCGGACAGGCAACCCCAAGTGAAATGGGCTTCGTGGTTTTGCACTCGGGATACTTTGAGCAAGCAAGGAACTCGCCGAAGCGGCCGCGCCGAATCACCATGTCGCTTTGACAGGCCGGACACTTTTCATCCGAAGCACGCGTGGTCTCGACTATCTTGATCGTGCCGTCGGCTTCGCGGGCGTATTCTTTCGTGTTCTTGCACTCGGGATAGCCCGTGCACGCAAGAAAATGTCCGTTGCGGCCCCACTTGATCACCATGGGCTTGCTGCACTTTTCGCAGACGTGATCCGTCGGGATCTCTTCACGCTTGATGTTGCGCATTTCGACCTGCGCTTTGGCCACGTCTTCGGAGAAGGTCTTGTAGAACGACGACAACAACTTCACCCAGTCGGCCGAGCCTTCCTCAACTTTGTCGAGCTGTTCTTCAAGCTGCGAGGTGAACTCGGCCGAGACGATCTCGGGGAAGCTTTTGACCAGCAAGCTGTTGACCATCACACCGAGCTCGGTCGGATACAACCGGCCTTCTTTGCGCTCGACGTAGCCGCGATCTTGAACGGTTGAAAGAATGGCGGCGTAGGTTGACGGACGGCCGATGCCCTTCTCTTCCAGTTCTTTGACAAGCGTCGCCTCCGAGAAACGGGGCGGTGGCTGCGTGAAATGTTGTTCGGGTCGCGTTGCAATCAACTGGATCGCTTCGCCTTCCTGCAAATCAGGCAAGCGGCCTTCGGCGTCTTCGTCGACTGCGGCGTCTTCGACGGTCTCGTTGTAGACCTCCAAGAACCCGGGGAATTTCAGGATCTGGCCGGTCGCACGCAATCCAACCGTTCCGGCCTCAATGTCGATGGCGGTCTGATCAAACACGGCGGGAACCATTTGACATGCAATGAACCGGTTCCAGATGAGGCTGTATAGCTTCATCAGATCCTCGGTCTCGCGCTCATCCCGGCCACCCTTGCCACCTTCGGCAACCAAACGACGTACGGCTTCCGGATCGTACTTTGTATCCGTGGGACGAATCGCTTCGTGGGCATCTTGCGCGCTTTTTTTCGAGCGAAAGGTGTTCGGCTTCTCGGGCAGCGATCGTTCGCCGTAACGCGCGACAATGTATTGCCGAACATCGGTAACCGCATCATCGGACAAGCGGGTCGAGTCCGTACGCATGTAGGTGATGAGACCGGTCGGACCTTCGGCTCCAAGGTCGATGCCTTCGTAGAGCCGCTGCGCGAGCGCCATGGTTTTCTTGGGCGAGAATCGCAGCTTGCTCGAGGCTTCCTGTTGCAGCTTCGAGGTGATGAACGGTGCGGGTGGGTTCTTCCGGCGCTCTTTGCGTTCGATGCTCGCAACCTTGAGGGTCGCCGACTTCACAATCGACTCGACCTCGCGCGCCATGCCTTCTTCGTGGATCTCTAGCTTCTCACCACGATAACGAACGGCGCGCGCCACAAACTGTGGTGGCGACAGACCCTGAACATCCACATCAAGCGTCCAGTATTCCTCGGCCACGAACGCCCGAATTTCGTTTTCGCGTTCGACCACGAGGCGCACTGCAACAGACTGCACACGCCCCGCCGACAGGCCTCGCTTGACCTTTGACCACAACACGGGGCTTATCTGGTACCCGACCAGGCGATCCAAAATCCGTCGCGCCTGTTGCGACTCGAACTTGTGCGCGTCGAGTTCCATCGGCTTCTGCATGGCTTCCGTGATGCCGCGCTTGGTGATTTCGTTGAACAACACCCGCTGGATGTTGTCGTTGGCACCGCGAATTTCCTCGGCGATGTGCCAGGCGATGGCTTCTCCTTCGCGATCCGGATCGGGCGCAAGGTAAACGCGTTCCACCTTCTTCGCTGCCGCCTTGATCTCGGCCAGAACCTTGCCCTTGCCGTCGATGACGACGTATTCAGGCAAGAAGTTATTGTTGACGTCGACACCGATCGATTTTTTCGGCAGATCCTTCACATGGCCGACCGACGCCTTCACCACATAGCCCGCGCCCAGGTACCGCTTGATGGTGTTGGCTTTTGCCGGCGACTCGACGATGACGAGCGCGCCCGATCGCTTGCGTGGTTTTCCGGTCGCCTTCTCTTCCGTCTCCTCTGCACCCTCTTCGTCGAGAAGGGTTTCATCTTCGATGGACGGATCAGTAGGCGGTGCCGCCGCGACCTTGGCCTTGCGGGCGGTTTTTTTCTTCGGAGCCGTTGTGGCGGGAGTAGTTTCCGACGGGTTCTTGCTAGCGGATTTTTTAGTGGCCACGGCCAACCTCGTAGTCGTTGCGGGGACCGCGAAGGACAACCCCTTCGAGTTCGGCCACCATTAGAAGCGCCAACACTTCCGACACCGGCATCGCCAAAACGAGGGCGAGTTCGGGCGGACTGGCATATCCCTGCGCCACTGCGGCAACCAGGGCTCCAAGCTGCGGAGAAAGCCCCATGGCCCTCGCCGCGACGGTCTCAATCAAATTCGGCGCAGGCACGAGGCGCCCGGCGAGGGCATCTTGCACCTCGGCTTCGCTCTGCACCGCAAGGGCATGACCCGCGCGAAGCAGCGCGTCGGTGCCGGGACTGCCGGGCACCGCAAGCACGATGCGACCCATGTCCCGTGCCAGCTTGGCGGTACCGAGGGCACCGGAACGCAGGGCAGCCTCGACCACCACCACCGCGCCGCCAAGGCCCGCAATCAGCCGATTTCGCGCCGGAAACTGCTGTTTTCTCGGCGGCACGCCGGGGCCAAACTCCGAAATTAGACAGCCTGACTCGCGAATACGGTCAAATAGGCGCCCGTGCCGGTCCGGGTAGACGACGTCAACGCCACAGCCGAGGAATGCGAAGGTCGGGGCAGCCTGCGCAGCGAGGGCACCCTCGTGAGCTGCAGCATCAATGCCGAACGCACCGCCCGAGACGATGGCGTGACCCGAGGCGGCGAGTGCCTTGGCGAGGACCATGGCCGTTTCACAGCCTCGACCTGATGCCTTGCGCGAGCCCACAATGGCCACCGGCGTCGGCTGATCCGCGAGCGACTCTGGCAGTCTATCTCCCCAGAACCACAGGGTTTTGGGTGCCCGACGCAGGCCGAGCAGCGCGGTGGGAAATCGGGCATCTTCGCGCTCAATTGGAGCCGGAATCGGTAAGGACATCGCTCCGGATTTCGGTTCCAAAGCGTGCCCGGTTGCTCGAAAAGTCCCGACCATCGGAATCGAAGCTGATACCGCTGCTTTGGGACGGGGTCAAGGAAGGCTCATGATTAATAAGCAATATCAGGCACTTGCCGATCTGGCCGCGCGGGTATGGACGGCTCCCCTAGTACCCCTTGCGCATCTCCGTGACCTCGCCGACCCGGATCTCTTTGGTTGATCGGGTGATCCAGGCGACGGCCATTTTCTCTTTCACATCCACGACAACCAGTTCGGCAACGACCTCTTTCGGGAAGCTCGCATCGGCCTCCTCCCATCCTTCCATGACACGAGCGTAACCATCGCCGCGCCGGATCACATAGGTTCGGTTGCCAACCTCGATCCCGTCGTTTGCCCCTCGGGACAGCACGACGAAGTTCGCGGCGGATAACAGATTCGTCGGCGTGAACGATGCGATGACGTTGGCTTGAAGGTTGACGTTGCTGGGTCGCACGTCGACGCGCTTGAAGGGCTTGACCCGATTGCTCACGAAGAATCCCCGCTCTACCGGATCCGTCATTTGTCCAAG
>JAWXBF010000116.1:0-34405 GCA_034439895.1 Deltaproteobacteria bacterium | reverse complement strand
TCGTGTTTCGTCGCCATATGGGCCTTAAACGCTTGAAGGGCCGCCAACACGGCGGGAACCGCGGCCGCGCCGACGATCGACGCTGCGCTTGAGGGCTCGCTCGTCTTTCGCAGACCCGCGATCGTTTCAGAAAGGTCTCGCAAGGTCGGATCCAGTCGTTTGTCCAACATGGTTATCACCTTCTGCAACGACCGCAAGGTCATGAACAGTTGAACCATCAGCGGTAGAGCGCCACACCCGCAAGCAGCGCCATCAGTGCAATGCGTATCATCTCGGTGGAGGTCGACATGTTGCCCAATATATCGCAACGTTCGCGCCGCGCTGACGCAAGGCTTTGGTGTTCGCCATAATGTTGTGGGCGGATTTTAAGGGCAGCAACGTGTTAAATATCGGCATGAAAACGGTCGTCACCCCCAGCGGAAAGTTGGCTTATCAAAAGCATGGCGAGGGACCGGCGGTCTTACTCTTGCAAGGTGTTGGCGTGGTGTCGGAAGGGTGGCGTCCTCAAATTGAAGGTCTGCGCGACAGATTCTGTCTCATCGCGCCTGACAATCGAGGCATCGGTCAAAGCGAAAACCGCGACGGTCATTTGAGCATCGAAGCCATGGCAGACGATGCCCTCGCCATCATGGACGCAGAAGGCATCGAGCGCTTTGCCGTCGTCGGGCATTCGATGGGTGGACTGATTGCGCAAGCCGTGGCGTGCAAAGCACCAGAGCGTGTGACGAGCTTGGCGTTGCTTTGTACTTTCGCGCGCGGGAAACACGCGATGACTTTGTCGCCTGGAATGATCTGGTTGGGGCTTCGTTCACGTGTCGGCACCCGCCGTATGCGTCGCAACGCCTTTTTGCAGTTGGTGATGACGCCACAAAGTTTACTGAACCAGGACAGGGAGGCACTGGCCGCGCATTTGAGCGGCCTCTTTGGACACGACATTGCGGATCAGCCGCCCATCGTGATGAAGCAACTGCGTGCATGCGCGCGTTTCGATGTGCTCGCACAACTCCGGAATTTGCCGAAGTTTCCCACGTTGGTGTTGAGCGCCCAATACGATCGGATCGCCTCGGTTGCGTCAGGACAAGCATTGGCGGCGGCGATTCCTGGTGCGCGATTTCAACTATTCCCGGATGCAGCGCACGGTGTTCCCATTGAACGTGCGGATGAAATCAACACGTTGCTTGCAAAGCTCTTTGTCAGTGGAACGGGCGCAGATGACGAAATCGTATGACGCTTCGCTGTGCTTGCAAACATTGCAGTCGAATGGATCGCCGCAACGCTTTCCGCAACGGGGCGACCCTTTTTCGACGTTCCGCTTTCACAAGTTGGGCCGATAGGGTTGCCTGACGATATCGAGCATACTCGTCTAAACTAGTAGTCATTGACCGGGGTTGAGTCACTTGTTCGAAGAGCTCGACATGGGAAACGGATACGCCGTCGAGCCTTCGACCCAGGTTGAAATTGATGCGTCGATCGGGTCCCGTGGCAGAAGAGGATCCCGCTCCCACTCTCCCCGGGATCGTCCTGCACCAAGAGCAGGGCAGGCGCGGGTGGGCGCGTCATCGTTGTTTCAGACAGCCCTTTATGGCGGTTGAGCATGGGTCCGGTCGGCGGATTGACGAGAAAATCGCGCCGAGCCGTGGCCCTATGGTGCGCATCCTCGAAAGGACCGTGCTCGAAACGAATAAATACGGCAACCCGGGATCGGCGTTCCTTGATTGCGCGGCCCGGTTTGCGGTAGTAACGGCCTGTGTACCCAACCCACTCGGCTCCGGAAGTAGAAACGCCCGCTTGTGTCGGATGTGGCGGCACGGACGTCAAAGACCTTTACGCCGTGTGCGACAGGCGATACGAGGTGCCGGGTAGCTTTCGCATGGTCGAGTGCACGGCCTGCCAATTGCGATTCGTATCACCTAGGCCGACCGCATCGGCCATCGCAGCGTACTACCCGGATTCCTATCCCGCCCACCAGAAGCGGGGCGCTGGGGGCGATGGCGGGTTCTTTTCGCGTGTGTGGGACGGTTACCAACGCATGTTCCTGTCACACGCTTACCCAACGTTTTATTACCGCAAACATATCGATCGCTTCCGAACCGACGGCGACCCTCCACGGGTACTGGATGTTGGCTGCGGCAGCGGGCAGAAGTTGCAATATCTGCGCAACGCCGGATGGGATCCCCACGGCGTCGACTTCAGCCGAATGGCGGTCGACAACGCAAGGGCATCGGGCATCGCCAAAGCCGTGGTCAGCGATTCGTCGGAAATTCCTTTCGAGAGCAACCACATTCATGCGGCGATGTCGTGGCATTCCATTGAACACCACTACGATCCGGTCGCCACGCTGCGGGAGATTCATCGAGTGCTGCGCCCCGGGGGCCGGGCCATCCTGGCGATCCCCGGATCGGATAGCCTGGGGATGCGCGTGTTCCGATCCTACTGGGGTCCCCTGGAAGTGCCCCGGCATTTGTATCACTTCACCCGCAAGACGTTTACCGATCTGACCTCCCGGGTTGGTTTCAATACCTTGAAAGTGTACTACGATTTCTCGTTCTACGGTCTTTTTTGGGATCAGGAGGTACTCGAAAGCGTCGAGAATTTGTTTCGCGCCCGCGGTGTCAAATTCCGGTTTCCGCGCATTCCCGGTATGTCGGTGGCGATGCGCGTACCGGTGCTGCCGCTCAATCCCTTGTTGGGCCGGTTCTGGCAGGGCAGCAACATGATCGTGCACCTGCAAAAACCTGCCGAGTGAAGCAGCGGGAACGGGTCAGCGTTTGCCCGCGGGTTCGGGCAATATACGTGCCAACGTTGTCATATGCCGCTTCGTCAAGCGGCCTCCAAATCGTGTTACGGATTGGACGATGGTTGGCGAAATGAAACACGCCCCGGCGCTGGGCATTGGTACCGAGCGCGCCCGGACCCTTCCCGTGATCTCGATCGAGGATCGTAAAAACGATCCTGAAATGCGAATTCACGCATTCACAATGAAGGGTTGCGTCGTCAATCTTCTGCAATGGGGACGACCCGCCCGCTGCGCCCCTCCGGGATCGGCAATCCCATTGCGGAGAGCATCGACGGGAAAATGTCGAGCGCCGTCAGATGATCGCCCTGCCAACGCCCGTTGACTGCCGCTGGCACCATCATGTGTTCTCGATCAAGACAGCCGTGCGACCCGTTGTGGGGCTGGTATTCAAAGCGCGACCGTAAATCGAATCCCGGGTGGGCACACACAACGATGTCGCCTGCCCGCGCCGATTGAAAAAATTCGACCACCTGCCAAGGGCCGTCGGGGTGATCGGATTCAAACGTGGTACGCAATATCTCATCGCGGGTCGCCCGTTCCGGCATCGTTCCTCCGAGGGGGTTGATTCCGTGCGTCTGGAATCGAACCACGCCATCGTCTGCAACGGTGCGGGCGTCGATAACCAAGTTTCCACGTGCGTTGGCGACAACATAGACCTTCTCATCGCGCCGATAAATGACATGCGCTACGGCCGGATGGGCAATCAATACCGCCAACAGTTCAGATGCCCGACCCGACGGTGTCTCGAAATCGGGTCGATGCTGCCAACTTTTTTCGCCCATAACATAGATATTGGCCAACGAATTGCCCGAAACCATCGCTGCAGCTTCGGCGTTGAACAGGTGCCGCCAAAGCTTGGGATATGCCAACGTCTTGGGATAGACTTGTGCGACGATATCGTCGATGTCAACGTGCGTGTGGGTGGCCGTCTGACCATGATCCGATGTGATACAGATCAAGGTTTGGTCGTACACCCCGCGTTTGACCAACGCATCGACAATCCGCCCCAGAATCACGTCGAACCGACGATAAGCCTCGTATGACTCATTGGTCGTCGGCCCAAATCGGTGACCCAGTTCGTCGACTGCAGGGAAAACCGATGACACCGATGGAAAACCACGATCCCAGGCACGCAGGACTGCATTTTCAGCCTGCAAATCGGATGAATACCAATCGCGCGTCGCCAGGCTGCGCACAAAAGCTGCTGCCTTTGAAAACCGCGTGAACCGAGCGCGACCTGGGCATCCACGCACGAACCAGGTGTTGACATCCGCAGTGCCCGGAACGTGATCAAACAGTGTTGTTATGTGGTCGGGGATGTCGCGCGCCAACTTGGACGCGCGAAAAGGTGCCATATACGATCGCGTGCGGAACAAAAAATTGCCCCGCAGGCCCGTTGGGCGTTCGGCCCAACGTATCCCTGGCAGATTCGCTTGACCCGGGTGCATGCCCGTCAGTAAAGGCAAATGAGCGGGACCGCTGACTGTCGGAAATACACTTGTCGCTGGCCGAAAACCACCACGGTCAATGAAATGCTTCTTGAAAGTTGGAAGCTCACCGGCATCCGCCATCGCTGACATCACGTCGGGTCGAGCACCATCGACCAACATTGCCAGCAACCGTTGACGTGGGGGAGACATCCGAACGCAGATATACCGCGAAAACCCCTCATCGGTGGCAACATTCCCCCCGCCGGGTTAGGTTCCGGGCGCGAACGTGAAGGTTGCTCTGGTTTCCACATACCCGCCTGCGCGATGCGGAATCGGTGAGTACACGCACAACCTGCGCGATGCACTGAGCGAGATCGACCCCGCCACAACCTACGTGGTCATCGCGGAAAAGATGCCCGTTGCGATGGCGCAACAACAGCCTGGCGTCATTCGCGCATGGCATCGCGACGAAGCATGGCCAGCGCAAATCGCGTCGGCTATACGGGAACTGCGGCCCGACGTGGTGCACTTGCAACATGAGGAAGCCATCTTGAACCAAGACGGTCGCCTTGTGCGTCTGCTGACCGAGCTGCGCAATATGGATGTGGCCACCCTGGTCACCTTGCACAGCGTTTATCCGGGCATTTTCGCCGTACCAGGCCGCATGCGACCAGGACCGTTTCACCGCGCGCTCGCCGCAGCTGGAGCACAAATCATCGTCCATCAACAAGGCGGATGTGCCGACGTGCTGCGTGCACAAGGGGTGCCCAGGGAAGCAATTGCCGTTATCCCGCATGGCACGATCAGCATCGAAAAACCCGACCGAACGTTGGCCCGAGCCAAACTGAAATTGCCGGACGCTCCAACTGTACTTTTCTTTGGCGTGCTACATAAAAAAAAGGGCATCCACACCCTCGTCAAAGCGTTCCCGAATGTGCGAAAGGAGATCCCCTCGGGACGATTGCTGATTGCCGGTCAACCGCGTCAACGCAACATCATCGACACCCTGTATCGCCGGTGGTTGGAACCGAAAATCGCGCGCGGTGTATCGGAGGGATGGTTGACCCACCATCTCGGATTTATTGCGGATGATTGTGTTGCGGATTACCTGGCTGCTGCCGACGTCGTTGCTTTCCCCCACAATCAGACTTACGGGTCAGCCAGTGGTGTATTGCATTTGGCGCTGGCCGCGGGATGCGCCCATGTGTGCACCCGGGGACCGAAATTCTTCGAGGCGTACGAGGCCTTCGGTGACCGTATTCCAGAAGCGTTCGCGAAACCTGGTGATGCAGCGTCGTGGACCAAGGCCTTGGTGGCGTTTCTTGGCGACACGTCTTTGCGACACCGAGCCGAACAGGCGGCGAAAGCGTACGGACAAATAACCCGGTGGTCCGAAGTGGCTCGTCAACATGCGCAACTGTATGCTACGCGGGCTTCTCTCCGACTGAAAACTAGGCTATGATTTCCGCGTTGCAAACCGCAGGCAGACGAACGGCACTCATCGTGCGGGACGGTGCCGATCCACAAATACAAGTGGCAGGATTGGGTCTGTTTGAGAGGTGGCACAAGCTTCTTGCAGATTGTTCGTTCGATGTCGTGGAGATCGAGCCCGGCGATGTCGCACAAAAACTGGCAGCGACCGAACCGTCAGACGCGACTCTGATTGTCTGGTCATCCTGGGTATTTGACCCGGCCACGTTAAAAGCACTGCTTGCACAACTCGACAGCGCGGATTCGGAAAGTGCTTGGATCCTACGGCTGAGCACCACCCCCTTTGACCCCGCGCCCGCGATCCTGGTGCGAGGCGGTGCAGCCCGCGATCTCGCAACCCGTTTTCCGAGCAACACCAACGACTCCGAGCAACTTGATCGTTGGATGCAAACGCTGGCGCGCGACGCGGGAGTGTCGACGGTGCAAATCGAAGCCGGGTACTGGAACCGTGTCCCAGACATTCGTTCGGCCAAAGCCACGAAGTGGGGCCTGTTGCAGCGGCTGCGCTGGCGACAAGGTGGCGCAGTGGCGCACTATTTGAACCGACCCATCTCCATTCGACTGAGTTATTTTCTGGTTGAGACACCGATTACGCCCAATCAAACAACCGTGGTCACGTTTCTTATTGGGGTTGTGGGGATCTGGCTCATGCTGCAGCCGGGTGGTTATTGGGGCGCGGTGTTCGGGCTGGCGTTGCTTCATATCAATTCAGTATTCGACGGAATTGACGGCGAACTGGCTCGACTCAAACACCTGAGTTCGAGCTTTGGAGCGTACCTCGATTCGGTGTGCGACGAATTGTTGAATTCCGCTTTGATGATCGCAGCGGGCTACAACCTGACCCACCGTCCGGACGCAATCGGCACGCCTTTTCTCGCATTGGGCACCTTTGCGGGCGTTGCATCTTGGTTGTATGCATCCACACACTGGCACTGCAAACTGAAGCACGGGCTTGGCCTGTACTGGTGGTTCGAGGCAGATAAGCCGCGCGCACATGTCCAAGCCAGCAATTCGGCGTTCAGCTACTTCAAGCGGATGTTTCAGAAGGATGGACTGTTGTTCCTCTTCCTCATCGCCGGCATCGTCGATCGAATGGATGTGTTTCTGTACCTATCTGCGGTCGCAGGGTTGCTGATTCTGGTCCTGCTTTTCATCCATATCGTCATCAAGAGAGCGACTTGGTAGAGCCATCGCCCCGAAAATCAATGCTTCGGAAACATGTGCTCTCCCTGGTGGCAGGGGCGGGCGCGATGGGGGCATTGGCATTTCTGCTCGACCGAATCGGCTGGGGCCAAGTCGCTAAGATTCTGGGCCGTATTGGCGTCAAGGGTTCATTGGCTTTACTGGCAGTGGGACTTGCCGAACAGATTTTGGACGCAATGGCGGCAAGCGTCGCACTGCCGAACCCACGCAAGGTCAATCTCTTGCGGATGTGGGCCTATTCAGGGATAGGCACCATCGTCAATATCTTTATCCCATGGGAAGCGGGCGAAGCGGCGAAAGCGGGGTTGCTCCGTCGGCACATGGACGCGCGTGATGCGATCGCGGGAACGATTATCTGGAACTATTTGTTCAAACTGTCTCGCCCGGCAACAACCCTGATCGCTGCGATTGTTGGGTGGCTCGGAGTGAGTGTCGTCCCTCAATCATTTTCAAAAATGGTCGTAATCGCATCCATTGCCGGATTCGCGCCATACTTGATTTTCAAGTTGCTGTTGCGTTTTGGTTTTGGAGAGATCTCCGTTGGTCTACTCACGTGGTTGCGCATCATCCGACGCAATCCCAACACCTGGATGGCTGGAGCCAGAGATGTGGACCGCCACGTTCAAACTTTTGCCAAACAACGCCCCTTCGCCTACGCCCAGGTGGTGCTGCTGCAGATGGCCGCGCGGGTGACGGCTTGGGCAAGCTTCAGCGTGGCGTTGACTGCAATCGGTGCCGACTATGAACTCGCAACGGTCGCGATGATCTATGCGGCCTATAGCATGGCCAACTACGTGATGATGGTGATCCCGGCCCGCATCGGCGTAGGAGAAACGGTTGGGTTCTTCGTGTTTCAGGCGATGGGACTGGATCCGACGGTGGGCACGCTGGTCATCCTGGTCCTGCGCATTAAAGCCATCGTCTCATCGGCCATTGCGGCCGGCTTTGGGCCATGGCTTGGTGGTCCAACCGACAAGGCAACGACCAATCCTTTGCCGTGAGTTGGATGTTTCGTATCACCTTCGTGTTGGCAGAATCGAACGCTGGCAGCGCCTTCGGACAGATTCCACGGTCCAATTTTGCGATGCACACGTCACGGACGCGCGATTGGCATCTCTGGGATTAATTTGCGGATACGCTGTGAAATCGAGGCGTTCTTTTGCCTCGGCGACATCGTGCTACGAAACCGCAAAGCACCCGCGAGGCTTGCTTCGTTCTGCATTCCTTTATGCCATTCGCCATGGTCGGAGCCGAGTGTTACGGAGACGGTACATTTGCCTCGTCCGCCGTCCGAAATTGTTTTGAGCAAACCGGAATGATATAGCTCCGGGGATGGGTGATCAGATGCAAAAAGATCATCGCGGTCCCGCCGACGGCACTGAGCGGGGGCGTGCTCCCGACTGGCTGGCGAATCGTGAAAGAGCCCGAATAAAGTCGGGCAGCTCGCCACTGCGCGGCCTGGTGTCGGCGGCGGTTGCGATTCCGCTGGCGACGGCGGCGAAACTTATCTTTGGCGACGTGATCGGTACTCCTTCGCCCTTCCTCCTCTACTTTTCGGTGATCGCTTCGGTGGCCTGGTACGGCGGGCGGGCTGTCGGCTTGACCGCCGTCATGGTGTGCGCGTTGCTTGCTGCCTATTTTTTCGGTGCGCCCGGCTCCACCTTGTGGCCGATGAAATGGCAAGTGTTGGTGCAGTTCGCGGTGTTCCTCGGAGAAGGCGCTGCGCTGGCATTCCTGGTTTCGCTCTTGCGCCTTCAGCGGCAGCGTGTTGAAGCAAGCGCCCGGGATGCTGCGAGCGCGCGCGACAAGTTGCAGACCATTCTGCAAACCGTTGACGAGGGCATCACCGTTCAAAATACCGAGGGTCGGTTGGTTTACGCCAACGACCAAGCAGCGCGATTGACGGGTTATGACTCCGCGCAGGGAGTCCGACGGAGCCATGGTGAAGGTGTACGTCAAGGATGCGGGTATCGGGATCGCTCCCGACGTGCTGCCGCGTGTGTTTGAGCTTTTCGTTCAGGAGCAGCAGGCCATTGATCGGGCACAAGGCGGTCTTGGGCTGGGGCTTGCTGTGGCGCGTAGTCTGGTTCTGCTGCACGGTGGATCCTTGACAGCCCACAGCGATGGCATCGGAAAAGGCAGCGAATTCTGCATAACCTTGCCGGTCCTGAACGGTGACGCCGCGGATCTCACGCCGCCCGCGGGTCGATACGTGCCGGTGCGATCGACAGAGCATTCCCCGATGGTGCTGATTGTGGATGACAACGCCGATGCCGCAGAACTCCTTGCAGAATACCTGCAGATGTTGGGCTATCGTACGACGCTTGCATATGACGCCCCGGCCGCTCTCGCCCTGGTTTCGGACGTCAAACCCGACATCGCTTTGCTGGATATTGGCTTGCCAGTAATGGACGGCTACGAACTTGCAAAGCGATTGCGCGAAACCGAAGCGCTCGCGAACTTGAAGCGCATCGCCCTGACTGGGTACGGCCAGAACTCCGATAGGCAGCGCGCGCTCGACGCCGGATTCAACATTCATATGGTGAAACCGCTGAATCTTGAGCTGCTTGAGAAGACCATCTCCACGCTGCTTGAATCTGCAGCGTGACTCTGTGCCACGCGCGGTTTGAAAGCCGACCTGCTTCACAGGTCCTTCAGCCGTCCCGGATCCCTGACGTACACCTTGGGCGATCTGTTTTCCTCGAACCTTCCGGGATCAAAGGCCAGGCAACGGCCCTGAAAGATCCAGCGTCGGCGCGTCGTTTTTCTGCTGCACAGAGGCTGCGCCGACCGAATTCACGTTCAGGCCGAACCAACGGGCCATGCTCACGAGGAAGTGGTTGTGCGATGTTCCCCGCAACGTTGTCCCGGAGACAAAGGGCACGCTCGTGACGGTATCCTGCGGCACCCGGATGTAGCGCCCGGTGGAGATTCCGGTTCGCGAACCCGCCAGGACCACCGCGTTCCACGGCTGATAGCCGTATCCCGGTGTCGCATCGGTGCTGATCCACAGGATCACCGTGCGATCCAACAAAGAACCGCCACCTTCAGGAGCACTCGCCAGGCTGCGGGCGAACCGCGCCACCTGCTCGGTGGCGAAGGCGTTGAATCGAACGAAGCCATCGACAAGATCCTTGGGTGGTACGGTTCCAGAAGAAACGTCGAGGCGGTTCGCAAAATCTTGTTCCAGATCACCGGCTAACCCGAGCTCTGCGGCAGTGGGCGAGACGCCGATCGTGACCACGCGGTTGCGGTCGCAAGCAAACGCCGTGGTTACCAATGTGGCAAGCGTCGCCATGGCGTCAGCCGTTTTGGGCGTGGGTGCGGGAGCGGCGCCCGGGTTACACCGATCCTTGGCGCCTGCTGGAAACAGGCTCGCGTAGGCCTCACGCGGCGTGCTCGCTAGCAAGAACGTGCGGCGACGATCGCGGGAAACTAGCCCGGTTGCCACCGTGAGGAGGGGCAACCCGAGCTCCGAATGGTTCGCCTCGCCAATCAGCCAATCAAGAGAGGGTGCCACCGGATCCTGCGCGGTTGTGCCGCGGCAAAGGAAATCGCCGGTCAACGCGGCCGTGCTGTTGCTTTCGGGAGGGACCGAGAAGCAGCCATTTTGGCCGTCGTTCATCGCCACATGTTGAGTCATTCCATCAATCACCACGAGCCGCTCGCGAAACGATGCGAGTGGCGTCAGGATCGGGCTCAACGTCACCCCTTTGTCGGAAAGGCTGCGCGTCCAACCCGCTGCATCGGATGTCTCAGGAAACGAAACCTTGAGGGCATCGCGATACATCCCGAGTCGGGTTACGAGAACGACCAGCCGCAAGGGCGGTGTCGCAGCGACGGGCGCGTCGGCTGATCCCGCATCAAGCGTGAACGCTCTGCCGGTCCCGCCAGTCTGGTTCCCACCATCGGGGCTGCCAATCGCCCCGGTTCCCGACGTCCCGCCGGACCTGGCGCCACCCGTCCCAGTCCCGAAATTTCCGCCCGCACCGGCTTCGTATCCGGCCGCACCCGATGTGCCCCCGTTCGCGCCGGGTGTCGAATCACCCCCGTTTCCCCCGGCCCCAACGATTTGGCTACGGGAATCGCTGCAGGTGATGACGGCTCCAGCCAGTGCGACGACCAGAACAGGGAGGGAACACTCAGTTATTCGTCGATGCATTTTTTTGGGTATCATCGCCGGTTTCTTTGCGGCGTTCAAACCCATGGCAAACCCACGTGTCGTTCAGTGCCACAGCCCAAGATGATGACGGGTTAGGCGGTTCACCGTCCAAGCACCACATACCGCTCAGAATCAGCGTTCAGCGGTGCTATCGCGGCGGTCGTGTTGCGAATGGACTCGATCGGATTGCGTTCGAGCACAACGAAGGTTGCGGGTGCGCCAATCTTTAGCGACTCCCGCTTAGTTGTCCTGCACACCATTTCGTACCACACCCAACTCGATCATTGTCGCTTGTGGTGCCGTTCGCCTGGACCGTTGTCGCATTTCGGAAACGTCGTGTAACGATGCTGCTACGGTTGTGTCCGAATTTCTACCCGAAAATCTAAGCTGGCGTGGCGAGTTCGAAACGTGCGGCGAATGGGGCCCGGAATTATCGACAAATTACCGGGTTTTCAAGCTCCATTTGTTTTTGCCAATGCGCGTTTGTGTACTAGCGTGGCCGTCATGCGAAACACAATTATTATGGTGGCGCTGGTGGGATCATGGGGAATCACCGGTTGCAAGAAACAAACGGATCCGAACTCGATGGGGACCCCCGACCCGACGCCGGCGACGGAGCCGGTGGTTGAACATGACGAATCCCACCCGGCTCAGCAGGTAGACGGGGTCGACGCCGCTGCGGGCGCTCACGCGGGCGCGGCCCACATGGGCGCTGCCAATAACGCCGTCGGGGCCAACCCCGGTGGCGCCAACGCCGCTGTGGCGGTTGCGGATGACAACGGCGATCTCACGCCCGAGGAGGCCACCTCCTATCACAATGCCTGTCATCTGGTGCTCAAGAAGATGGCAGCCTGTGCCAAGGATCCCGGCTTCATGAAGTATCAAGGCCGCTGGACGGTAAAGGGCGCTCCCGTAGCCGGCGCCCAGAGCTTCGAGAAACGAAGCTTGTCATGGAACAACGAAACCGAGCGCAGCACGAGCTGCAAGGCTTGGGTGAAACGCCCCAACACGCGCAAGCACTTCGCCTCCGGAGCCAAGCTCGCGATCATGCGCGAAGATGCCAAGCTGTCGTGTGAGATGTTCGGTCAGGAGCTCGACGACGACGGTTGGTTCCCCGCCGCATTGACCGGGTTATAGCAGCGCGACTGTCGGAAAATATGTCACGCAAGGAGGGCGCTGCGGCGCCCTTCATGCGTTGCGTCGCCCCGCTCGGGCTCTTATTCAATGGGCACTGGCTTTCTGCCGATACCTTGAGGATGCCGGGTAGACAGGCTTGGCGATTCTCGGTTTGGTCGTTCTGCGCAGTCCTCGCTGCGACGAGCGATTGTGTGGTCGACAATCCCAGTTATTTGGTCGAGGGGCGTCCGGACACGGATGGATCGATGGTCGGCGATTCCAGCAACGGGGGGCAGCCAGGTACGACAAAAGACAACGACGCAAGCACCCTGGGTGCCGTCGCTGGCAATGCGGGTAACATCGGCAACGGTGGCACAGGCGGCGGCACCGTTGTTACTCCGCCACTGCCGGATGCGAGTGCCAATCCGATGGATGTCATGCCTTTGGGATGTGTTGCCAACTGCCCACCCATCCGCATCCCGGCGTCCGTTGCCGACTGCCTGTACCTGAAAGCCCCCAATCCCGATCAATGCGAAGTCGATACCGGGACCGGGGAAAGCACCGTCGATCTTGTCGACAATGGAAACGGGTTTGAGGCGGCGACCTTTCTACGCTTCGATCTCACCCCGTCGGCGTTGATGGCGCCGAGAAATCGCATTACGATTGAGATGACCACGACGGAACATCCTTTTGCCGCTGCTCCGCAAAGCGGCGCGATCTGGTTGGTAACCGCCTTCACGCGCAACGAGCTATTCAAGGCTGCACCCACCAAAATTGGCAGCAAAGCCGTGGCCCCGGATCGCGGTGTCGTGCAGGGGTCCCAAACCGTTGTTTGGGAACTTCCCACGAATAGTCTAGGGGGAAACACCGTCTATTTTGGCGTATTCACCACCAACTCCGACGGGGTCAACTATTGGAATGCCCGCGGCAAGAAGCCCCCCGTGCTCGTGATCGAGTGACCGAGTGATCGATGCCCGAGACTTGCCCGTCCTTTCGGTCGGGCCGGATTCGTGCAAAGAATCCTGAATGCGATCGATCCGATTGGCCACGGTCATCTGGCTGCTGACCACACCACCGGCAGCGGCAGAATCCAAGGGGACGTTCTCCCTGGACACGGTGCCGTGTCTGGGATTCGAGAACTGCCAACGCATCAGCAACGGGCAAGTTGAAATCGTCGTCACGACCGATGTCGGACCGCGCATCGCGAGATACGCGATGGTGGGTGGTCCCAATGCGCTCGCCGAGATGCGAAAAAAAGGGGACCCACCCCCGGAAATGGATCGATTCAACCTGTTCGGCGGTCACCGGTTGTGGGTCGGCCCCGAGGATCGGTCGCGCACCTATCGGCCAGACAACCTGCCGGTGTTGTGGTCCCGGCTTGCGCCGAACCGACTGCAATTCACCGCACCCGTCGATGCGCGCACGGGCTTGCAAAAGACCATCACAGTCTCTCTTGAAACAAGCGGTAGCCGTGCTACGATTGGACACCGCATCGAAAACCGAGGCAAGAAAGCCACCGCACTTACCCCCTGGGCAATCACGGTACTGCCATCAGAAGGAACAGGGTTGATTCCGAACGAACCGGAAGTAGCACACGACGGTGCGGGACTTCTCCCGGTGCGCAATATTGCGCTTTGGGGCTATGCAGACATGGGTGATGGACGCGTCCGCTGGGGAAAACGATTTTTGCACCTCTCCCCGCTCGACAAGAAAACACCGTTCAAGATCGGCATTGAGAATCGACAAGGATGGATGGCGCACGTGCAAGCCACGCAGGTTTTCGTCAAACGCTTTCCTTTTCAAGAGGGCCGTGTGTACCCCGATCGGAACAGCAACTGCGAGCTGTTTACGAACGGTGCGTTCATGGAACTTGAATCCCTTGGGCCTATACAGAAAGTCGCACCCGGAAAATCGGCAACGCACGAAGAGGTGTGGCAACTCTTCGCAAATGTGAAAATCCCTACCGACGATGATGCCATCGACACCATGCTGCGGCCGCTGTTGCGTGGGGAGTGACGGGCGCCGCATTGGAGGGGTTTCTGGTCAAAACCGATCTCGCCACTGCGAATGGAGTCCAGCGCGTCAGCAAACGGCAGGATCGTGACGTGCCCCTGTTTGAGTCGGCGGGTGCCCGTGTAGATCCCGATGGCGCGCGAGATCATGCCCTCATCGAGCAGAGTCATGAGGCCGGCGAGTCGCGCGGGCTCCAGGTATCCCGGTATTTGCTCTCGAACCCGATGCGTTTATCGCCCGGGGCCAGACGAGATCCACTTCTGTGCCGGCTTCGGTGCGCCAGTAGGCGAGCTCACCGGTTCCGTTATTTTTACAGTAAATTTAACGGAATCACCGCAGTTATGCTGGCGGGCTTAAAACAGGTAGTTCACGCCCATGCCGATGTAGAAGGCGTTGTAGAAACCCACTTCGGGCAGGCGGAACTCGAGGCCGGGCACATCGGGAATGCGCAGATCCACGCCGGCGAGGAAATTCAGAATCGGGATCGCGCCCGGAACGCTGGTCTCGGGGAAGCGGTGCGGGGCGCCTGCTTGATCGCGGTTCGGGTTGCTCTCTGTTTTTTGCAACTCGGACTCCGTACAGGGACCGGACGGGCAGGTCACGGGGTAGCACAGCTTTTCATTGCCCGGATTGTCGACACAGGGATTGTTGGCGGTCGTTCCCGTACCCGCAGACGTTCGCAGAATCTTGCCGGTTAAAATGCCAAGGCCAAGTCCGGCGCCGTAGTGCACGCCGATGTACTCGTTGAAGTTGTTGTGCCAGATGAAGGTGGCGTCGATGCCCCACATCTGCAGATCTTTGAACTGTACGTAATCCACGTCCTTGTATCCCTGCTTGCCAGTGCCAAGCCAGTTGCCGTCCGGAGGGGACATGTTCTGCCACGACACTCCAACGGCGATGTCGCGGTTGCCCTTGCGGTGCAAGAACTCGGCACCGAAATGTCCGAAGGAGGACAGCGTCGTATTTTCCTTGGTGAACAGGCCAAGGAACCATGCAGGCACCGAAACGTAGCGCGACCGTACTGCGAATCCGAACTGCGCTGTGGGCGGTGCGGCTGCGGCGTCAATCGCTTGCACATCCTGCGCATGGGCCGAACCCGCTCCTGTGATTAGGGTGGCCAGCAATGCCATCGATACCAACCCGGTTGTCCTGAGATTCTTCAAGTTCCACGTCCTCCGTTGCGCGGCACTATACCGCAAAGCGCTGTGAATAAGGGCTGTGATCTTTCGACCAAAAGAAGATCGGTGTGCGGCGAAAATTGTCACGCAAAAGTAGGGTTGAGGGAAGAATTGCGGGCCGGAATTCGTTATCCTTCAATGATGGCAAGGGTAGCGGTTGCGATGTCTGCGTTGGGGCTTTTGTTTTGGGTGCCGGAACTCCAGGCTGCCCCGGGTCGGATGACCAAAGAAATCGTGGGTCTGGGGTTTGGGTATGTGGATGTCCCACTGCCCGTGTCCGGCAAGTACACGTTGCAGTCCCATCCCGACCAGGGACAATTTTTCGACCACAACGTGCGCCTGCACAGTGCGGGCAAGGACGATCACGTTCTGGTTTGGAGTGGCGAGGCCTGGCGCGATCCGGGCATGACGGTCCGCATTCGGGGGGCGATCTCCGAGACCCGACACCTCCAGAGTGAACGGGCTTCCGGCGTTGCGGATCTGTTGTTCGTCGGACCGGCCGAGCGCTATGCCAGATTCAACAAGGTCTTCGAGACCGGTTCGCCAAGGCCGGCATTCAGCGTGGTCGCGGGCAAGACAGTTTCCCGCTGGCCCTGTCTGGAATTTCTGACCCACGTGGTGTCGGTCGTCGACGAGGGCGAGGAGGTGGGCGTGCCGGCCGCAGACTGTGCCGCCGTGGGCGCGCAGATTGTCGTGGTGGGCAAGGCCCGGGCGGGCGTGCTCGCGGCCTATCCGCCGGATCGGTTTTTCCCCTGGGGTGGCGGTGTTGCGGCCTGGACCGAATCCCTGGAAGCCGCCGCGCATCTGGTTGCGGGTACTGTGGGCAGTTCGGCACTGGCGGTGGCGCCTTCTGTAAACAGTCGCTTGATGGTGGATGTATCGCCCCAATCGCTCTTGCAGCACGACTCGCAATGGTCCGAAGAAAACCGTATTGCGAATGGCAAGGCGGGCAATCTGGTGTTTGTCATCCTGTTCCTGTACGTCGGGATGGCGTCTGCCCTTGGCATCTGGGTGTCGCGCCGATTGCGGAAGCCACTTTTGACCTGGCTTTGGTTTCCCGCACTCTCGGTCGCGACCACGGGTGCAGTCGGATTGTTGGGATGGCGTCCGGGTCAGGTCGGCCAGCTGCACAGCGCCGAGATTGTCATCGTTGCACCCAATGGCGCCGGACGTGTGTTACAGTTGGCACGCCTTGTGGGTCGGCAGTCCACTGTGTTTTCGCTGGATCTACCCTGGCGTGATGCGATTCCGATGCAGATCGATCGGGGTCACCGCTTTGGCTCACCCTGGCAAGCGACCGCCGCGCGGCTCATGCTCGACGAAGATCAAGAAACGGGTCGCATGAAGGTCGACGGGGTGACGGTCAGTCGCAACGGTGTGGTGGATCTGTCGTGGGTCATGCCCGTGCAGGAACCAATTGCAAAAGTATCACCCATCGACGCACAAACCCTGGAAATCGAAAATACCTCACGGCG
The DNA here is from genome assembly GCA_034439895.1 of Deltaproteobacteria bacterium. GTDB lineage: Bacteria > Myxococcota_A > Polyangia > Fen-1088 > Fen-1088 > JAWXBF01. The sequence continues at coordinate 17,540 of JAWXBF010000116.1, read as the reverse complement.
AACCCTTTCCGAGCTTTCGCTCTGTAGCGGCAAATTGTTGGCGGGCGGGATCGATCTGAAACCCGGGCAAAAACGCCGGGTGTCACGGACCGTGCTCGAACCGGTTTCCTATTCCAGTCCGGGCATGGGCTGTGAACTGGTGCCGGATACCGCGTTCATGCTGGTCGCACGCGCCACGGCACTGGGTGTCACGGCTTTCACTGTCCCGGACGTGCCGACGGATCATCAGGTGCAGGTGGTGGTGATGGGACCCCTTCTTGCCCCGCCGACGGAGGTTGCACCATGATCGTCGAGGTTTCGGGTTTATCGCATCAATATCGGGCGCAACCGGTATTGCACCAGGTTTCGTTCTCCGTGCCCGAGGGCCGGGTCGTGGGCCTTGTGGGTCCGAATGCCGCCGGAAAAACCACGCTCATGCGCGCGCTGGTTGGACAACTTGTGCCCACGGCGGGCAGCATTCGCATCCTCGGCCGCGATGTGCGCCGTGAACCGAAAAGCCTGCGCGAGGTCGTCGGCTATTTGCCTGAACGTGCCGAGGTCTATCCCGAGCTGTGTGTGTGGGAATACCTGGATCTGTTTGCAGCCATCGCGGGGCATCGCGGCCCCGAGCGCCGAAAACGGATCGATGCGGCGCTGCAAAGTGCCGGCATGACGGCACGCGCCGAAGCGGCCACGCGCGAACTCTCGAAGGGTTTGCGACAGCGGTTGGCTCTCGCCGCGATCTTGATGCACGATCCCGCGGTCGTCGTTCTCGACGAGCCCACCGATGGGCTGGATCCAGAGTCGCGTCAGTCTTTACTCAACGAGATTCGACGGCTTGCGAACGAGGGCCGGACGGTATTCCTTTCGTCACACGTTTTGGCAGAGGTGGAGCAGGTGGCGCAAACCACTCTCATCCTCGTCAACGGACAGCTTCGCGCCAACGAGGCTTCCGAAACGGAAACACAACCTGTTTATGGTTTGCGGGTGCGCGGCGATCTTGGCTCGGCGGCCGCGACGGTTTCGGCGCATGCCGATGTGGCGGAATGCACGACCGCGGACGGCGGCTTGATTGTGACCTTGAAAGCGGGTGTGGCCGACGCGGCAGGCCCTGCTGCTGCGCTCGTGGCCTGTGGCTTCGCCCTCGTCGAGCTGTCCGAGCAGAAGGATTCGTTGCGGCGGCGTTTTGCGCGCGCCGTGGGTCGTACGGTTGAGGAGTTGTCATGAGCCAATCCACGCGTTCAGTCGCAGCCATTCAAAGCGACATCCTGGCCATCTTCACCAAGGAGTTTCGCAGCATGTTGCGCGAACGCCGCGGGTGGATGATTCCGGTCATCTATGTCCTCGTGCTCGGTTCGGTGGCGGGCCTTTTCCTGATCACCGTGGGCGAGCAAGGCAGTGACTCGCAGCTAGGTCAGGTATTGGCAGGCGTTGTCGCGGTGGTTCAGACCCTGGCGCTCGTCACCTTTGCGCCACTCGTCGGCGCCGCCAGCATCGCCGGGGAGCGCGAGCGCGGTACGTTTTCTGTGCTCTTGTCTGCACCCGTGGACCGCCTGGCGATCGGCATCGGAAAGTCCATGGTGGCTGTGCTTTACTGCATGGTGTTGCTGACGGCTTCGTTGCCGGTGGCCGCCATGTCGCTGCTTTTCGGTGGTCCGGACATCGGCGCACTCGCGGGACTGTATTTCAGCCATGCGGTGTTGGGAACCACCATGACCCTCATCGGTGTTGCGGTTTCGACCTTGTTTCGTCGCACGTGGACCGCTGCTTTTGTTGCCATCGGTACCACGGCCGCCCTGACCATCTTGACGCTTGCGCTTGGCGCGCTCTCCCTCGATTCCAACAGCTGGGACGAAAAGGGCGTGCCCTTCGTCTTGTACTTCAATCCGGGTTTCTTCCTACCGCTCTTTTTTGACGGCGATGGCTCGTGGATCAAACCCGGTGCGTGGTTCTTGCACTATGCCGCCATGGGCAGCATGGCGCTTGCGAGCCTGGGGTATGCGCTTTATCGCCTGTCCCGTGCACGCGACTGACGCTGCTAGCGCTTGCGGCGTTTGGCACCCTTCGACAGACGCGGATTCTCAAGCAGGTAAAGCCCGCTTTTGCCGGGCAGCACCAGATCCAGATCGCCATCCTCGTCCATGTCCCGGGCTTCGATATAAAGGCCGGTACCAACCGTGCCACGGATGAAGTCCTTCAACGCCGAGCGATCTTTGGCTTCCCGGGGTGGATTCTTGGCCGGCTCGCCGCGCGCGAGGATCTGACGCACCCATTTGTTTGCCTGACGATCGAAGCGGTACGCCGCTACCATGGGTGCATCCACGTCACCGGGCTCAACCTCGTGGCCATAGACCCGCGTTCCGGTGACGAGAACCGGCTTGCCGTTGCCGTCCAGATCGATCCAGCGCGTCGTATGGGCTTGATGGATCTCGTTGTCGATCTCAAGTCGGGTCCAGCTCCGCTTGCCATCGGCGGCGCGGGACTGCTTGTACCAGTACAAGCCGATACCGTGCGCGGTGCCCGTGATGAGATCGGTTTGGCCATCGCCGTCCACGTCGCGTCCGAGGATCAGGATGGATGCGCCGTTCAAATTGAACTCGGCGTGAAACGGCCAGGCCTCGTCGCTGTCCTGCGAGGGTTGTTCGTACCAGCCGTTGGGGCCGATGAGATCGATCCGTCCGTCACTGTTGACGTCGCCGTAGCCGAGGCCGTGTCCGGCCCCCTTTTCGGAGACAAGATGTCGCTTCCAGAGCACCTTGGGTTTCTGGGCGGACAATTCGTACCACACGATCTTGTTGTTGGTGGCGGGCAACAGATCCAGACGTCCGTCGCCGTTGACATCCACAAGATCGCAGGCCTCACTCGCCCCGGGGTAGTCGATGTCGTGATCGATCCATTGTTTTCGCGGATCGCCCGGGTGTTCCACCCATCCGAGGCGCTTGCTGAAATAGGTGCAGGTCACAAAATCGATGCGGCCGTCATCATTGACATCAAGCGGTAGACTCGCGAAATCCTCGTGGTAGTTCGGATGGACCTGGCCGACCTCGCGTACCTTCCAACGCTTCCAGTTCGGCGCCTGATACCAGGAATCGCCACTCATCACGTCCAGCTTGCCGTCGCCGTTGATGTCTGCGGCACCGGCGCCTTCAAAGGGGGCCCGATCGTTGAGCGTGTGTTTCACCCACGGCAGATCCCGCGTTTGCATCTGTGCCTGCGCTTGTGCCTGCGCTTGTGCCTGCGCTTGTGCCTCGGACGCTGCAAGCAGGGCAACGGTACCGAGTCCAGCGAGTAAATGGGCAAAGAACAAATTCAACGTTTTCATTCGCTACTTCCCATCGATTGTACATCGGTCTCGGCTGATCCCGTTTGCCCAGTCTATGTGGCGGCGATCACACCCGCGCGCTTTTCGAGCCGCACACGACGGGTTTAGCGGGTGGACCGCTGGCAGAGCCGCTAGAGGCCAAGTGACGCGTCATCGGCTTGCAGGCGCAGATCGAAATTCAACAGGCCATCGACGATCGACAGTTCACCACCCATGAGACCAATCTGCGAGGCTGCCAGTCGCACGGCGTCTTGCGTGGAGACATCGGCGCTTTCGGCCTGCATTTGCAGCAATCGTCCTACATTGAGGTGCAACGATCCGATGGCGACGCGGTTTCCGAAGACTGCCGGTCGTTGTTTCTGACTGTAGTACCAGCCGAGGCCATGGTTGTCGGCTACAAGCGACACACCGATGTTGGCGCCCGGCAAGGGCTCAATTCCGGCCTGGCCAAAGGGCGCGGTTGGCAAAAGGATAAATAGCCTCGGCGAGCGATTGCCGAAGGCGGCTTTCTCGGGCTCGCCATCGGACATCGGCAAAAGCGCGCGCGTCAGGGTCGGCTCGTGCGCGGCGCCGATGGAGAAAAGCGTGGTCGATACGAACGCCAGTTTTTCCGACGTTGTGTCACGCTTCCATCCGACGGCGAGATTGCGCGCCTGGGTTTGTAGGACCTCGGTCCCCAACTTCCTCGTCACGATTTGCAACTGCGATCCCAAGAGGTGAGGCCAGTGTCGCACCATCATCAAGGTGAGTGCCCAGCCGCCGCAGGCGTCGGCTGCTGCGATGGCTTCCTCGATCTCGCCCTTCAAGAACGCCGGGCGGACGACCGACTGCATGGCACTTGCAGCGGGCGTGTAAAGCGCCACGGCGCCAAGGCCCGCGCGCGCGAATTCTCTCGTGTCGACGAGGCCATCGTTGCTTCCGGACTCACCGAAAGCCGCTCGCCCCTCGGGCGTAAACGCAGCCAATGCCCGCAGCCGCCAGTCAAAGGGTTGCAGTCGGGCCACGATTGCGGCCGAGTGGAAAAAGGCACCGGTTGCAGGTGTGTAGCGATCGCGACAGGCCGTGTCCGGGATGAGTCCCGCAATCAAATCGGCCTGCGCCACCACCGTGAGCGACCCTGCGCTCGCCAGTTGCTTGTGAATGCCATTGTGGATGGTCAGCGCAAGCATCGGGCGGGGTACCTTGGTCGTGGCCGTGAGGGCCTTGAGTGCGCGCAGTCCAGCCTTGGCACTCGGTTTTCCGGGGAGGGGCGCGACAACCGTGACAGCAAACTCAATGACGGCATGAGCGCCGTTGACAATTCGTACCACAGCAGCCTGGCCGTCTTTCGACAGGGCGCCGATCCGAATCGCTTGCTTGAAACCTGCGGTGCGGAAGGGTTTCCACCAGCGGGCGCCCGCTGGCTCGCGGCCTTTGGGATCGATGAGCGCGACTTCGTAGCCCATGCGTTTGAACACGTCGCGGACAAAGGCGATGAACTTCGGTTCGTCGTTGATTCGTACGACGATACGGTGGGTGGCAAGGGGTCCCTCTTTGGTTTTCCACAACGGCGGAAGAAGGTGGTGCAAGCTCAAAAGCACCGGCGTGTCAGTGGCGATGCCGTGCGTTCCCAGTTCCGTCGGCCCGACGATCTGCACCCCGAGCGGATCGCGCAGCGCGGTCAACTGTTGCCCAAGGCCTGGATAAAGCCCGGTCAACAGATCGAGAAACGCAAAACCATCTTCGATTTCCGGAAGCCGAAGCGACACGAGCAGCGCCCCGTCCGTGGGAAGTTCCGTCGCGCCTTCAAATCCCGGGGGCAGCGCGACCGGCTCTGGCACGGTTGCATTTGCCGCCGCCTGTCCCAGCAGGGCTGCAATAAAAAGAGGCGAAAGGAGAACCAGGGACATGGTGAGACCAGGCTTGGGCGTCGCGGCCAGCGATCATATCGTAATTGCGCGATATTATACAGACTTTCGCTGAAACCCAAAAAATGCGACGCGCCTTCTAGGGCGTCAAAGTCTTGACTGGAACGGCTGTGCAGGTCTCCGGGAGCGCCACTCGAATCGGCAGGAAGCTCGTTTGGGTACCACCCTGACCCAGCTGTTCTTCAGTCCCGCGCCCCCAGCACCAGACCGATTGATCATTCAGGACGGCACAGGCGTGGGCGTGTCCGACGGCCAGGCGGGTTGCTTTGTCGGGGAGGCGCACCGTCTGGATGCTGCCCTCGGGTGGGCTGATATCCGAATCGTTGCCCAGCTGTCCCACGGCGTTGTCGCCGAAGCAGGCCACCGTCCCGCCCGTTTTCAAAACACAGGTGTGTCGCTCGCCCGGGCCAACGGCGCTGTTGTCGCGGCCGAGGGCACCGACGGTTGCAATCGAAAGCGCCGGCAAACACGACACCGTCTTGTCGTTGTGGATGACACAGGTTCGATTCGGCCCCGCCGTGATGCGCGACACGCCCGCTCCGATCGAATCCACCACGGTTGGCACCGGCGGAAACCCCGTGTTGGGTGCGAGGATATCGGGATCGCTTCCCCAACAAAGGATCGCGTCGGCGCGGGTAAGCGCACAGGTGTGAAAGAGCCCGACGGCCAGCATGCGGACGGAATGCATTTTGGATAGCTCCGAAAGCAGTGCCGGCTGAGCCTGCGCCTTGTTCAGCCCATCACCCACCGACGAGGCGAGTCCGGAACAATAAACGCCTCCGGATGCGGTCAGCGCACACAGGTGAGCGCCACCTGCACCCATGTCGGCGGCGTTGCCGGGAAGGGCCACGAGCGTGGGGGGCTGCACGACCGGGGCCGCGTCATTCGAGTCGGGGGCGCGCCCCCAGCAATAAACCGAGCCATCAATGAGTCGAGCACAGGCGCGCGAACGACCCGCGCTGATCTGGCTTGCCGGCTGTGGCAGCGCGACCTGGATCGGTATGCCCGAAGTCGTTCGGGTGGCTCCCAGTTCGCCGAGGCGGTTGGAACCCCAGCAAAATACCGCGCCGCCTGTGCCGAGTGCGCAGCCGTGGTGCTCCGCTGCCGCGATGTCCCGGACGGTGCAGCGATTCGATTCGACGAGCGCATCGCCGGTAAGGCTGGCGTCCGAACGTGGCTCCGGCAGCGTTGTGGTGGTTTCCGCGCATGCCATCGCGACGATTGCCGATGCAAAAAGGGCGGTCCAACACAGACGCATGGCGAGGATTCTATCAGTTGGCGGTGTCGTGACTTGGCGCGGTCGCATTTTTCTAATAGACGTATCTCGTGCGCGGACCTCTACTTTCGGGAGCAATCGGTAGCCGAGTGGTGTTGCAGCAGGTGGTGACCCTGCTGGGCAAACGCACGCCCGTCGTGGTGCTGTCGACCGTCTGGCTGGCCGAGGTCTTGGCCGAAGCACTGCCCGTCACCTTGTTGGTCGAACCGGATGGTTTGCGTTCAGCCGTGCGCGCGGTGAAGCGGGCCGAAAAAGCAGGCCACCGCCTGGTTGCTGCGATGGCAGGCGAGGAGTTGCCGCTTTTGCCGGCATCGGTCGATGCGATCGTGGTCGATGCGTTGACCGACATGGGCGACGACGATGCACGCAGCTTTCTGGGCGCGATCGTTGCAGCCTTGCGTCCGGGGGGCATCTTGGTTTCGGTCGATGCCACCCGTGAGCGGGCCATCGAGGCCAGACTGTCTCGGCGTTTTGTCGCGGCTTGTTTGCAAGATATTGGACAGGAGCGGCCACGGGACGGGGTGGTGCTGACGGTGGGCGCGGCGCCGCCTCACGCCGTGCTCGCGGCGTGGAACCGACCGTGATTCCGCTCGGGCCTTCCACCCCTCGCCCTCGCCCTCGCCTTCGCCTTCGCCGTCGCCTTGTCTCGGCGATCCTGGTGTCGATGGGGTTGCACGGCGCCATCGCTTTCTCGGGTCTGGCCATAAGCACATTGCGCGGCATGGTCGACAAGCCTTCCATCCAGATTGAATTTGCGCCCGTCGACAGCAAGCCTCTCGAGGCGTTGCCGTTGGGTTTGCCGCCCAAGCCCGCGGCGCCCAAAGAGGAGCCGGGTGTACCGGTGCCGAGGCCGCGTCGTCCGATTGCCAAGGCGGGGACTTCACCCGACGGCGGGGTGCTGTCCGTGGATGCAGCGCCACCACACGAAGTGACCGATGCCGGGATCGGTGTGGTTGATGCCGGTCGATCGACCGGCGATGCGGGTGCTGCGGTTTCACTGCGTGAGGCTGGCCCCGAGGGCTCGCGTCTCGTCGCACTTTTGCGCCTGGATCGGTTGCGCGCTCCGAAGGCTGCGCCGCTCATCCCACTGGTCGATCGGTTGTTGCAGATGTTGCCCGATCGCAGGCGGTTGTTGCAGGGCACGCAAATTGATTTGTATCACGACTTCGATAGCCTTCTCATTGCGACGCCCAATCCGATGGACGATGCGGTTACCTTTCTGGCGGTCCGGCACCATCTTGCCGAGACCCGATTGAAAGAGGGGCTCGCGCTTGCGAGTGCCAGCTCACGGCCCATCGAATGGCGATCGGAACGTGGGCGGCCCGTGGGTTTTCGCGCCGATCCTTCGGCGGGCAAGGACCGCGACAATCGCATCTTTGTGCTGCCCACGCCGAACCTTGCCGTGATTGCAGCCCCCGCTTATGCGGAGCTATTGCTTGCCAACCGCAAGACCGATGCGGGCGCGACGGACTGGCAGGTGCTCACCGCGCAGCTCGATGCACAAATGGATGCGGTTCCGCCCGATGCAATTTTCGTTTTGACCGCGTCAAACGTGTTTCCCGAAAGTGCGCGTCAGGCCCGGCCGGGCACGGCGCCGTTGGCGGCATTTGGCGGCGCCCTGGTGCAAGCGAGTGCCGTCGAGCTTGTGGTACGGATTGATTCGGTGGTTCACTTTGCCATCAAGGCCGAGTTCGCGTCGCCTGCCTTCGCCGAGGACTTTGCGCGCAAGCTCGGTCCGGTTCGCAAGGAATTGATGGGCAACCCGTTTGTGATGCTCGCAGGTCTTGGTGCGGTGGCGGGTTCACTGTCAGCGCAGGTCGAGGGATCGACCGCGACGGTGATCCTGCAGGCCACGCGCACCCAGCTCGAAGCGGTCTTTGGCCTGGTCGTCAATCTGACCCGGCGTTGAGCTCTGTGCGCGTAGACAGAGCGACCGCCCGTCAGCCCTTGCTCGGCACTTTGTTGTCGGCGGCGCGCACGTCTTCCATGGTGGTGCGCAAATTGCCGCCGGAATCGTTAAGCTTGATGCCTTCAGGGCGATTCCAGGGGATCTCTTCAAGCGGCTGGTCCACTTTCACCTCGTGCAAAAAGCGCGCTGACATTGGCACGGTCAGCATGAACGAGGCGTCCTTGCGGCCAAGTGGCCTTTCGCGTTTGTCGTCGCCCACCCACGTCGTCAACATCCAGCGCGACGTGTAGCCCACGAACCAGGCATCCATCGTCGCACTTGAGGTGCCGGTCTTGCCCGCAAACGGAATCTGGGTCGAGCGCATGCCGGGCGCATGGCCGTGTGTCACGACCTTGCGCAACAGCTTCGATGTCAGGTGCGCCGTGCGGGGCGGGATCACCGGTTGGGCCTGCTTCTGGGTGGCGAGTTCGACCAGTCTGTCAAGCTTTTCCCAGGGATTGCCCATCGGATCGTCGGCTGAGCTATTGTCCTCTATCAGCACGCCTTGCCGATTGCGCACCCGTCGTACGGTTATCGGCTGGCTCGGAACGCCATTGCGTGCGAAGGCCGAAAACGCGCGCGTCAGCTCATCGAGCTGGGTGCAGGAAGCGCCCAGGGCCAGCGCCTGATCCACGATGATGGGCGTCGTGAAACCCAGCTTGCGCGCCCAGGCTTCAACCTCGCGCGGCCCAGCCAGCTTGAAGAGCTGAACCGAGGGCACGTTTTTCGACCAGATGAGCGCGTATTCGAGTGTGACCTGATAATCGACCGTGTTGTTAAGATTGGTTGGTGTCCAGACCTCACCCGTGATCGGATCGACCTCGGCGCGTGGGATGTCGTTGAGCAACGATGAAAATCCGTAGCCCTGATCGAGCGCGAGCGAGTAGTAAATAGGCTTGTAGGTGGAGCCCGGCTGGCGACAGGCTTGTGTGACACGATTGAACTGCGAACGTTCAAAGTCGTGGCCCGCCGCCATGCTGACGACATAGCCCGAGCGATGATCATAGGCGAGCAGTGCAGCCTGAACCCGCGGCTGCTGTTCAAGCGCGAGTCGCACCGCACCGGGGCGGGGTGCGTGGTTTTTGAACGGCACCTCGTAGCGCACCTCGTACTTCTCGTCGTATTGCCAGTCACCAAAGCGCTTCAGATTCGTACGATGCGCATTGCGCACCCAAACCACGTCGCCCTTGTGCAGCGGGACACCGCCCGGGGCAAGGGGAACGCCGTTGTCGAACTGGGACACGCTGAAGGGCGAGGCCCAGTCAAAGCCGGCACGCGGTAGATCGTAGATCTCGGAGCCGACGCGCACGCGGGCGTTGCTGGTGTTTCCAGATTCCACAAGCCCAAGCACCACCGTGTCCTCGGGCGGCGGCTCGCTTCCGTATTGCGCTTTCATTCGCTCGACGAAAATGGCACTGTCCTCGGCGTCGAGGCGCGCAAGGGGTCCGCGATAACCCTGACGCTTGTCGAGCTTGCGCAAAGAGAAATCAACGTTCTCTTGCGCCGCCTTGTCAATCCACGGCAGCAACGTCGTTTCAACCTCAAGCCCACCCTTCCACAAGGCGTCCTCGCCGTAGCGCGCTGCGATGTCGCGCCGCACGTGCTCGGCGAAATAGGGCGAAATTTCGAGGAATGGATCGGGGGGCGCGTTCACAACCACCGGTTCCGTGCGCAACCGTGTGGCATCGGCACCTTCGAGAAAACCGGCCGCGACCATCGCGGAAAGCACGTGATCGCGTCGCGCCCGTGCGCGTTCGGGATAGTGGACCGGAGAGAAACGGCTGGGCGCACCGGCAAGGCCTGCAATCAACGCCATCTCGTCGACACTCAGGGCATCGAGGCGCTTGTCGAAGAAACGCCGCGCTGCCGCGGCCACGCCGTAGGATCCATGACCAAGAAAGATCTGGTTCAGATAGAGCGCCAGGATCTCGTTCTTTTCGTAACGCGATTCGATGCGACGGGCGAGGATCGCTTCGCGGGCCTTGCGCGAGAGTGTTCGCTCGGACGAAAGAAAACTCTTGGCGACCTGCTGCGTGATCGTTGAACCGCCCTGCGACACGCGATCCGCGCGCAGGTTGGCAAGCGCAGCACGGGCGATGCCGCGCAGGTCGAGGCCATCGTGCTCGAAAAACCGGCGATCTTCCACCGCGAGAAATGCCGCAATGAGCGGCTTCGGAATTGCCTCGAACGGTACGAATTCGCGGCGCTCCTTGGCCCACTCGGCGAGCATCGTGCCATCCCAACCGCGTACGGTGGTGGTGAGCGCCGTCAACCGGGCAAACTCGTCGACGGCGGGCAACGGGGGAAGGGATGCCGCAAAGACCGTGTAGGTCACAATCCCGGCCAGAAAAAGACCGCCGAGGACGCAGCACAAGGCGAACGCATAAAAGCGAACCAGCCAACCAAGCACACCCGCACGCACGGGGTTTTGTACCTCGACGCGGTCGAAGCTTTCTTGCCGGGACGGCGGACGAAGGTTCACGCGCAGAGCGTATCATCTGTCTGTCGGGTGCGCCTGTCGTGATAGCCGTCCGCGCTGATCACGGCGACCGAGTAGGCGAGACCTTATGGCTTTGTGCCGCGCACCCCGGGCAAGCCCAGGGCTTCTTGCTCGCGCTCGTCCAGCGCAGCGAGCTTGCGGTTGAGATCGTAGTCGCTGTCCACCACGATGGATTCCAGAACCTGGATTCGCCCCTTCAGCGCAGCAAGTTCTTTTCGCAACTCGGCATCGTCGGCGTTTTGTTGTTTCAGCTGTCGCTCCTTCAGATCGAAGTAGCGCTTGAATAGGTACGCGGGTACCCCGAAAATAGCGAAGATGCCCAGGATCGGAACAAGTACCCACATGATTCAAACCTCGATGAGCAGGCGTTCCGGATCCTCGATGCATTCCTTGATGCGAACCAGGAACTGAACGGCCTCGCGTCCGTCGATGATGCGGTGATCGTATGACAGGGCGACATACATCATCGAACGAATGACGATGGCGTCTTCCTCGACCATCGCGCGTTTGGTAATGCTGTGCAGTCCCAAGATGCCGCTTTGGGGCGGGTTCAAGATTGGCGTCGACATCATCGAGCCATAGATTCCGCCGTTGGAAATCGTAAAGGTTCCGCCCTGTAGCTCTTCGATCGTGAGGCGATTTTCCTTGGCCTTGGTCGCAAGTGCAGCGATCGACTTTTCAATTTCGGCCAGCGACAGTCGTTCGCAATCGCGAACAACCGGGACCACGAGGCCCTTGCCGCCGCCAACGGCGACGCCGATGTCGTAGTAATCCTTGTAGACGATGTCGTCGCCCGAAACTTCGGCGTTGACGGCCGGGAAAACCTTGAGCGCCTCGACTGCTGCTTTGACGAAGAACGACATGAACCCGAGCTTGATGCCGTGTCGTTCGGTGAACACCTTCTGATACTTCGACCGAAGGTTCATCACGCCTTCCATGTTGACCTCGTTGAAGGTGGTCAAGATGGCCGCCGTTTGCTGAGCCTCGATGAGTCGGCGTGCGACGGTTCTTCGCAGCGGGGTCATGCGCACCACGCGTTGTTGGCCGCTGCGATCGCGGGGGCTGCCGAGTCCCTGCCGGCGGGTGGGGGCCTCGGGTACGACGGGTCGTACGACTGGGGCCGCCGCGGGCTCGGTCGCGCGCAAAACGTCTTGTCGCTCGATGCGACCCGCTGGTCCCGACGCGCTGATGGCTTGTACGTCCACGCCCGATTCTGCAATCAGCCGTCGCGTGGACGGCGAGGCCTTCATCGGCTCGGTCGGCGCCTTCGGCTCGGTCGGCGCCTTCGGCTCGGTCGGCGCCTTCGGCTCGTCCTGCGCCACGGGTGGACGCGGCGGCATCGGCACCTCTCGCAGCGTGATCCCGGGCGTGGCCACGGGTGCAACCAAGGGCGAGACCAGAAGAGGGGCCGTGCCGGGACGTGTTACCCCCTGCGCCGCGACAGCGCCCGCTTCGATCTCGGCAACGATGGCACCCACAGCAACCGTATCACCCGGTTTCGCGATGATGCGACGAAGGACGCCCGATACGGGCGCCGGGATTTCCACCGTGGCCTTGTCGCTTTCAACTTCGACGAGCGGCTCGTCTTGCGTCACCGCATCGCCCTCGGCCTTGCGCCAGGCGGCAATCGTGACCTCTTTTATCGACTCGCCAATATTGGGAACAAGGACAGGCTGTTGACTCATGGCTTTTGCGGGGGTGTGGGACTGACCGGGTGGGCTTCCGGTGTGGAGGCAACGTTGGCGTCAACGAGGCCGAGTGCGGCTTTCATCAAGCGGGCGTGTTCCAGCTTGTGACGGCTACCCGAGCCGGTCGCGGGGGATGAGGACTGCGGCCTTGTGACCGATCCCCATTGAAAATTGCCGACAAGCAGGGGTCGGTAGTAGCGCTGCACGAAGGTAGAAGGCCCCATGTTGCGCGGCTCTTCTTGCACCCACACACAGGGAATGCCATCCCGGTAGACCGACAGCTCGTCGAGCAGAATGTCCATGCGGGTCGGGTAAAGTTCTTCGATGCGCAGGATGGCCACGTTGCCAAGGCCCCGTTCGTCGCGTGCCGCCAGCAAATCGTAGTACACCTTGCCGCTGCACAGAACGATGCGGTCCACCCTGGCCGGATCGACCGAGCGATCGGGAAGAATCGGTGCAAACGCGCCATCGGTAAAGTCGCTGACCTCCGAGACGCAGAGCGGATGTCGCAACAGGCTCTTCGGGCTCATCACGATGAGCGGCTTGCGGTAGGGCCGCAGCACTTGCCTTCGCATCAAGTGGAAGAACTGGGCTGGTGTCGTGACGTTGCAGACTTGAATGTTGTCATTCACACACATGTTTAAAAAGCGTTCGAGGCGGGCGCTCGAGTGCTCGGGTCCTTGCCCCTCCATGCCATGCGGGAGCAGCAGGGTGAGGCCCGAGACGCGGCGCCACTTGGCCTCGGAGGAAATCAGGAACTGATCAATTATCACCTGGGCGCCGTTGACGAAGTCGCCGAACTGAGCTTCCCAGATCACCAGACCATCGGGGGTGTCGAGGCTGTAACCGTATTCAAATCCAAGCACGCCTTCTTCGGACAGGGGACTGTCGTAGATGTCGATGCGCGCTTGTTCGGGGCTGAGGTGCGCAAGCGAGGTGTAATCCTCACCGGTGTTGAAATCTGTGAGCGTCGCGTGGCGATGGCTGAAGGTCCCGCGGCGCACGTCCTGACCCGACAGGCGCACCCGCGTGCCTTCGAGCAGCAAGCTTCCGTATGCCAGGGCTTCACCCGTGCCCCAGTCGATAGGGCGCTGACCGAGCGCCATTTCGAGGCGCGTTTGCAACAGCTTCACCAGCTTTGGATGCGGGGTAAAGGTCTCGGGCACCGTCGACAAACCTTTGCCGATCGATTCAATCGTATCCCGCGGCACCGCCGTGACCACGTCTTTTATCGACGAGGCCATGCCCCCTTGAATGCGCGACCAGACACCCGCGAAGGTGCTGGGAATGGGCGGTTGCTCGAAGCGCTTGGCACTTTCAAGCGCCCGCTCCAATTCTTCGTATTTTGCGGCCGAAATGGCATCCGCGTCGTCAAGCGTGATCGGCGCCTCGTTGCCGTTGCCGCGATTGGCAAATGCCTGCACATAGGCGTCGCGCACCGGGCGCTTGTTTTTGATCCGCCGATACATGATCGGCTGCGTGTAACTCGGTTCGTCGCCTTCGTTGTGACCGAGCTTGCGGTAACACCACATGTCGATGATGACGTCGCGGTGGAAGCGCTGGCGGAAGTCGACTGCGATGTCGACCGCCTGAGCCACGGCCTCGGGATCTTCGCCGTTGATGTGAATCACGGGCACCTGCAACATGCGCCCCGCATCCGTCGGATAGGTGAACGAGGTGCTGCGCTCGGGCGGGGTGGTGAAGCCGATGCGGTTGTTGACAACCAGGTGGATGGTGCCGCCCACGCGATAGCCCGGCAGGCCCGACATGTTGAAGGCCTCGTACACGATGCCCTGTCCCGCGAAAGCAGCGTCACCGTGAATCAAGATGGGCAAGCCGCGCGTCTCGGGCTCGGGATGCTTCATGCGATCCTGCTTGGCTCGCACGCGCCCTTGCACGACCGTGTCGACGGCTTCGAGGTGACTCGGATTGAAGGCGAGTGAAACGTGTACCTTGCCCTGGCTGCTAACCCGATCGTTCGAAAATCCAAGGTGGTACTTCACGTCGCCACCGGGATCCCAGTTGAGCGCGTTCATGCGATCGAGAAACTCGGCGAAAATTTCCGCCGGAGGCTTTCGCAACACGTTTGCAAGGACGTTGAGTCGTCCCCGGTGGGGCATGCCAATGATGATCTGGGTGACCCCTTGCGCAGCCGCCCGATCGATGATGCGGTCAAGTAGCGGGATGGTGCTCTCCGCACCTTCGAGTGAAAACCGTTTGGCGCCCAGGAACTTGGTCTGCAGAAATTGCTCGAACACCTCGGCCTCGATGGCGCGGGCAAGCAGGACAAAGCGCTCGCTTCGGCTAAGTGGGGCCTGGTTGCGGTTGTCTTCCACTCGATCCTGCAACCACGAGCGCAATTCGGTGTCGTAGATGTGCGCAAGCTCGACACCGATGTGGCCGCAATAAGTTGCCTTGAGATGCTCGATGACCGAGCGCAACGAGGCGGTTCCAAGGCCCACAACGTCGCTCTTGATAACCGCATCGAGATCCGCGTCCTCGAGGCCGTAGTCTTCAATTCGCAATGCGAAACGGGAGCGGTCCTCAAGACCGAGCGGATCGAGATCGGCCGACATATGGCCATGTTCGCGGTAGTCTTCGATCAAGCGCCGGGTGCGTTTGTCGCCCCGCGCGCGGTCGACGGCAGCGGTTTCGATCGTGTGGTTGTGCGGATACGTTGGCGTTGGTGTCAGCGTTGGCGTCAGTGTTGGTGTCAGCGTTGGCGTCAGCGTTGGTGTCAGCATTGGCGGCTCGCCGCGTTGCCAGACCGCAAAAATCGGTCGCCAGTCCGGGGGCACCGCATTGGAATCGTCACACCAGCGAAGATAAAGCGCCTCGATGAACTCCAAGTTTGCCGGTTCAATCTCCATGGTCGACGGCAGGGTGTCGTCGCGCGATGCGCTCCGAGCGGGTTCGGGTTCTTTGGAGGGCAGTTCGTGGGCGGACATGGGTGGTGAAATCAAACGCGAGTCGGGTTGGGTAGTCTAGGGCCCGGAACTCGACCTCACAACACCGAGGCGGGCGTTCTCGCGTGTTGGTCATTTTGACGGGTCGAGGTAAATGGCGGGTTTCCAGTGCGAAAACTGCGCGAAACGCCGCCGGATGATTTCTTGACCGAACTTTCAGATGGGCCCATCGTAACCACACAAAGGTGTAGGGGGAAAACCGATGACGAGCACAACGCGCGAGAAGACGACGAAAAAGGGTTCGGACAAGGCAGCGCCCGCAGCGCCTCAAAAACGCAGCGCGGCAAAATCCGACATGGAGCCCGCAGCACCGGAGCCGGCAAAAGCGGCAGCCCCGGCGCCTTCAAAAGCGCCCGCCCCGGCAAAGGCGACGGTTCGACCCAGCAATCCGGAGATCGCCTGGGTCGCCTATGGCTTGTACCTGCAGTCGGGTGGCGAGCACGGCCGAGACCTTGAGCACTGGTACGCCGCAGAGCGGATCCTGTCCGGAAAGCCTTGAGAGGCCCGGCGCCCATCAAGCCCGGCGCCAAACCTGTCGATCCAAACCCCGTGAAAGCGGGTCACAACCGAGCCAGCGGGAGTCCGCCCGGATGGGTCGTTTTGCCCCTTTGCCTGCTCGTGGGTTGCGCGGGCGCTTCACTCGAGGGCGGGCCGTTTTCGGCGCCGGACGCGGGCCCCGCGGGTTTGGATCCCCGTTTTGATCGCGTGGTCGTCATGCCGGATGATCGCACCGTGGTGGATCCCGTGCAGGATCCCTTTGAAGGTTCCTGCGGCCGTTCCACGATTCGCGCGCAGGCCTTGCCCGTGGATCTGGTGGTGATGATGGACGCTTCGGGTTCGATGAAACAGCGCACCTCGTCCGGTGAAACCAAGTGGGAGGCGGTAACCGGCGCCTTCGATCAGTTTTTTCGCACCCAGGGCGCAGGACTTTCGGTGGGTCTGCAATTTTTTCCGCTGACCAATCGCGGCGCCGTGCGTGACTGTTCGACCGATGCGGGTTGCGGCATTCACGGCCCCTGTGATCGCTTCAAGGTTTGTGTCTCGAGTGGCAAAGATTGTCTTTCCGATGCCGACTGCGGTGGCAGCGAATGTGCGCTGGTGGGACGGTGTCAGACGATGGGCGGCTATTGCGCCCCGGCCGGTGGGTCGTGTAGCACGAATGCCGGAGACAGTTGCACAGCGTTGCCCGGCCGGTGTCGCCTGTTTGAAACGTGTGACGTGAATGCCTATTCCAGCCCAAAGGTTCCGGTTACGGCCTTGCCTGGCGGCGCCGCGGCGCTATCGAGCGCGATGCGTGTTGCGGAACCCGATGGCGCGACACCGACCGGTCCCGCGCTGAGCGGCGCACTCGCACAGGCGGCAGCGCGCTTGAAGTCAGAGCCCTCTCGTCGTGCTGCGGTTGTGCTGGCGACCGATGGCTTTCCAACAAGTTGTTCGCCTCAGGGAATTCGAGAGTTGGCTCAAATCGCCGCCGGCGCATTCAACGCCACACCCTCGGTTGCAACCTACGTCATTGGCGTGTTTTCCCCGCAAGAGGCCTCGACGGCTGCATCGAATCTCAACCAGATCGCGGTTGCCGGTGGCAGTGACAAGGCCATCATCGTCGATACGGGAACCAACGTGTCGACCGAATTTCTGCGCGCACTCAACGCGATTCGCTTCGCGGCCCTCGCCTGCGAATACCAGCTCTCGCCCGATCCTTCAGGCCTGGTCGATTTCGGACAGGTCAACGTTCGGCACGTGAACGCCAGCAACAAGGTCGCCTATGTTCCCTACGTCGGGATCCCGTTTCGTTGCGACTCTGCCCGCGGCGGCTGGTATTTCGATGTCGATCCTGCGATGGGCGTGCCAACGCAGGTCCGCACTTGCCCAGCGACGTGTTCGCTATTGCGCTCCGACCCCGGCGGCCGCGTCGATCTCATCTTTGGTTGTAAGACGATTGTGATCGACTGAG
>JAWXBF010000115.1:0-3548 GCA_034439895.1 Deltaproteobacteria bacterium | reverse complement strand
GGCAAGAAGGGCATGAAGGGCTTTGCGACCGACAGTGTCGCGGTCTCCGACACCATCTGGATTTCCAAGGACCGCCCCGCGTTGCCGGTCGGTCTGCGCGGCCTGTGTGGACTTACGGTCAAGCTATCGACAGGCGCCAAGGATGTGCACTCGGGAACAACCGGCGGCGCCGCCCGCAATCCGTTGACCGAACTCGCCGCGCTGGTCGCCGATTGCGTGGAGGCGCGCACCGGCAAGATCAAGATCCCGGGGTTCTACGATGATGTGAAGCCGCTGTCGGTACGCGAACAAAAGAGCATTGCACAGGCAGGGTTTTCCCGTCGTACGTTTATGGCAGCACATGAGCTCACAAGTGTTCGCTTCTCCAAGGACGCTGACTTGTGCCGCGCCATCATGGCGCGTCCTACCTTCGAGGTGCACGGGCTCACGGGCGGGTATCGCGGTCCGGGTATCAAGACCATTGTTCCGGCCCGGGGTGAACTGAAGTTGTCGATGCGCCTTGTCCCGGATCAGGATCCACGCACGATTTTCGCCAAGGTGCGCGCCTTCATTCTCAAGCGCATTCCCGACGCGGTGGTCGAGGCCGAAGGATTGATGCAACCGTATCTTGGTGACCTGGATGGTCGCGAGCTTCAGGCCGCGGCGCGCGCCGTCACCGAAACCTTTGGGCGTCCCCCGGCCATGGTTCGCGAGGGCGGCTCAATTGGCGCGGTGCTCACGATGCGCAAGCTGCTCCGCGCCCCCGTGGTGCTGATGGGGCTGTCTTTACCCGAGCACGGCTACCACGCGCCCAACGAAAACTTTGACTGGACGCAAGCCTCGGGTGGGATCGAGATGTTCTACCGCTATTTCTGGGACCTGGCGCGCGCGGGTGCACAGCGCTAAAATGATCCCATGTCTACCGCGGTTCCCGAAGTACTGCCCGCCGGTGTTCCTGGCTCGCAGGGGCGCGGCCGCAAACCCTGGAAGTTGCTTGCAACAGTGTTGGCGGTGTCTGCAGGGGTCGCGACGCTCATCACGTTTTCGCTCGACACGGCAGTTGCGCAGTACCTTGAGCTCCACGAAGCGCACCAGAACATCGACAAATACCGCGGCAAACGTTTGCAAGTGCACGGTTACGTGGTTGATGGAACAATCGCCCAGAAGCCCGGTTCGTTGCAGTACCGCTTTGAGATCCAGGATAATCCAAAAGATCCGCGCAGTCGGGTGGTAGCGTATTACGAAGGCATTGTACCGGACACCTTCAAGAGCCGGGCCGAGGTTGTTGCGACGGGTGTCTTCAACGACAAGGGTGATTTGCAGATCGAAGCGGGCGGCATCATGGCCAAATGTCCGTCACGTTACGACGGTAAAAACGTCGATCTCTCCGAGATGGGCTCGGCCAAAGAGGCCGCGGGCGCGCCTGCTGCTGCGAAGGCGCAAGCCAACGCCGCCGGTTATTAGTCGCCATCGATCATTGACGCGTCGGCACTCCCGGTGCATTTTATGTCGCGATGGCAGCCGGCAGTATCCGGCAGCCTTTTAACCACGCGAGGACGGGGGTATCCGTCTCGCAATAGGAGCGAAAAAACATGATCACAGTGACGCTACCCGACGGGTCGCAGAGGGAACTGGCTGACGGTGCAAACGCAGGCGATTTGGCTGCGAGCATCGGTCCCGGTCTTGCCAAGGCGGCGGTGGCCGCCAAAATCGACGGCGCCATTGTCGACTTGCAACGGGCCTTGCCGAATGGCGCATCCGTCGCACTTTTGACCAAGCGCGATGCCGAGGCGCTGGAAGTTCTCCGGCATTCCGCGGCGCACGTGATGGCCGACGCGATCCTTCGCTTGTTCCCGAGCGCCCAGCTCACGATAGGCCCGGTCATCGAAGACGGATTTTACTACGACATCTTCCTGCCAGACGCGAAGATAACGCCTGACGATCTGCCGCGCATCGAAGATGAAATGCAGAAGATCGCCGAGGCGAGTGCGCCCTTTGTGCGCTGCGTGTCGAGTTACGACGGGGCCAACGAACACTTCGCGCGGTACACCGCGATCGATGGCGGCAACAACAAGTTCAAACAGGAGATCGTCGGCGACATCAAGGCGCGTGGCGAAGAACTCACGTTTTACAAGCACGGTGACTTCATTGACCTGTGCCGTGGTCCTCACGTTCCCCACACGGGTTGGCTGAAACACACGAAGCTCACGAAGACGGGTGGTTCCTACTGGCGTGCCGACGCGACCCGCGAACAGCTCACGCGCATCTATGGAACCGCATTCTTCGACAAAGCGGAACTGGCCGATCACCTTCACGTTATCGAAGAGGCCAAGAAGCGCGACCATCGCGTCCTGGGCGAAAAACTCGATCTCTTCAGCTTTCACGACGAGGCGCCGGGCTTTCCGTTCTTTCATCCGCGCGGCACGACCTTGTTCACGTCACTCACCGACTACATGCGCAAGCTCTTGCGCCGCCGTGGTTATGTCGAGGTCAAGACGCCGCTCGTCCTGAGCGAGGAGATGTGGCACACGTCGGGCCACTACGACAATTACCTGGAAAACATGTTCTTCACGAAGTTGAAGCTGCGTGATCCGGCGAAACCAGAAGTCGTACGCGACAACGTGGAAGAAGATCGACCGATGGCGGTCAAGCCGATGAACTGCCCGGGTCACCTGATCGTTTATCGAACGCACCTGCATTCGCACAACGAGTTTCCCCTTCGCATTGCGGAGATGGGACTCGTCCACCGGCGCGAGCTCAGTGGCGTGCGTCACGGCCTGTTCCGCGTGCAGGCCTTCACCCAGGACGATGCACATCACTTTTGCACGGTCGATCAGATCAAGTCGGAGATATCGATGTTGATCGATTTCTTCCGCGAGGTTTACGGCACCTTCGATCTGACTGATGTGCGCCTTGAACTATCCACCCGTCCTGCCAAGAGCCTTGGTTCAGACGAGATGTGGAACCAGGCCGAGACCGCCTTGAAACAGGCTCTCGACGAAAAGAACGTCGAGTACCAGCTGAATCCCGGAGACGGTGCGTTCTACGGTCCGAAGATCGACTTTCACATCCGAGATGTGCTCAAGCGGTCGTGGCAATGCGGAACCATTCAGCTCGACTTTTCGATGCCGCAACGATTTGGGCTTACCTACGTCGGTCCCGATGGGCAAAAACACACGCCTGTCATGTTGCACCGGGCGTGCTACGGAAGCATCGAACGATTTTTGGGCATCATCATTGAAAACTACGCCGGCGCTTTCCCGCTGTGGCTTTCTCCAGTGCAAGCGCTGGTCATTCCCGTCAGCGAGAAATACAACGAATACGCGAGGAAGATTCACAACAATCTCCTCGATCAGGGTGTTCGCGCTGAATTGAATCTCAACGACGATCGCGTTGGCTACAAGATTCGCGATGCCAGTATGCAGAAACTACCCTGCGTGCTTGTGGTGGGCGAAAAGGAACAAACCAACGAAACGGTCAACGTTCGCTCACGCGACAAGGGCGAACTTGGCGAGATGACCGTGGAGGCCTTCCTCGGTGCAATGGGTCCCTGGACCAAATAGCGTTGT
>JAWXBF010000114.1:0-3270 GCA_034439895.1 Deltaproteobacteria bacterium | reverse complement strand
TCCCCGACCCGATCGTGCTTCGGGAGAACAAGCCACGAGACCAAGGGCGAGCGCCATCATCATTGCGTGTCGGATATGTCCAGGTTGCATCGTGATCGAAGCTACCGGGATATATCTACTGTTGTCGCGTCCATCGATCGATAGACATCGCGCGCACTTTTGTAGCTGGCGAAACAACTCCACGATTCCCTCATGCAACGTCGACGGGTCCAACACCAAACCCCGTTGCAAATCCCATGGTGTATCGCGCATTGATTTCGCTGCACGCGCAAAGCGTGGTGACCGAGCCATCGCGGTATCGGTAGCTGTCGACGCCAAACGGGCCAAAGTAACCTGCGTCGCTCAACGCACGGGCGACCCGTTCGCCCTGTTGTAACAGGATCCCTTTCTCTTCGTGCGACAGATCGCCATCCGCTGCACGCCGGATCTCCCGGAACACACCCCTGTCGTTCGTCGACTGAACGCACAGTTGCCCCAGCGTGCAACGACCGTCTGCGTACAAATATCCGTGCGAACTGAATTCACAAAGCAATTCCACCAGCGGCTCGACGATGAGGCCGTGCGTGCGCAGAGATGCATCGATCCAGTTGTTCTGAACCTCATCCATCGCTCCAGGCAGGCGCAATTGCCCACGACCCGCAAACGCAAAGGGGCGCTTTAATAACCATGCTCGTTTCGTATCACGAATAACCGATGCCAGGCTTTCCCGGTCACGCACAAAGGCTTGCCCCGGCAATCCCCCGCCCACTTCGTGCGCGAACAACCGGTGGTTCACACGTCTCACCACTTCGGGTTCGGGATGAGGTTCCGGTTTGACCCGGGCTGCGGCCAATAACGCGAGCGTCTGCTCTGTCCAGCACCAAGCGCGCCCCAAATATTTGCCCGCGTCCGCAAACGGAAGCTCGGACAACAAGCAGTCCTCGGGTGAAAACAAGGTACGCGCCCCGGCACCAAAGGTGGCCTGCTGTTGCGCAACCCGGGGTGAACGCTGATACGACGCATTGGCCATCTCAAGCTCTGCGTCCAGGTTCAGAACCCAGGCGAATCGGATCTTGGCTTGTTGGAGCACTGTCGACGACAACATACGCGGTGATATTCAGCGCCGAGGTGCCGGGCCGTAACGGTTAGGCCCATCGGATCCCGGCAGGCATCCGAGTTCAACAAGACTCCAGATTGGGCCCACGATTGGAACCATGCCGATGCATATCCACATGCCGGATTTGTTGCGGTCGTGCCATCGCTTGATGTTGATGGCAAGGCCAATCCAGAAGGCGGGAATGTAAGTACTCGCGAGAGCGACCGGCGCGACGTTCGGGTTTTTGAGGATGTCGGACGATTCAATGACGGCAATGACGATGGCAACAGTCACGTACATTGCGATCATCGGCAAGATGCCCATGACCCAATACTCGAATCGAGAAATGCGGCCGTTGAAGGCGAAAAGCACATATTTCAGCGTGTGTTTTGAAGCCGCGGATGGGGCATCAAAATCCGCATTGGGGGACGCGTAGGGATTCAGTTCTTGTTCCGACACGGGTTGGTATCTCGCTCACATAATATTAAGCGTTTTTGGGTTCTGGGCAACGCGTGCCGCGAGGCGGCCTCCACCGATTGGTTGGTTGCTAGGTTTTGGTTGCCCCCTGCCCCCGCCCGGTCGGTGACGCGACGTACGCCTTGATGGCGTCGACAAACTCCCGCGGCATGCCGGCATTCATGCGCGTTTCCTCGGCGATGGGATTGCCCCGCAAAACGGCCGGTGAAAGTGGCGGCGGCAAATGTTGTATCCACACGTCGAAATCACACGACCCCACCCACTGCTTGAACCAGTGTGTTGCGAATTGAACGTGGGGGATCTCTTCGGCGGCGATCAGTTCCTGAACTCGCGCACCCTCTTCATCGCCGTAGGTCCTGAATTTCTGCGCAAAGCTCGGCGCGAGATCCAGATTGCCCGCCTCGAATCCCATGCCCATCAACGCGACAAATGAAACGGCGGTGGGACAGGTGGGTACCCGCTTCCAGAACCAGTCGCGGATCGGAAAATCACCGATCGCAAACCCGAGCAACTCGATGTGCTGGCGATAGAGATTCATGTGCCGGATCTCGTCGTGGCAAATGCCCAGCAAGCCGCGCCGAAACGCCGGGGGCTCCTCGGGGAATGCTAGAAATGCCCAGCACATCAATTCGGCAGCCTGCAACTCGTGATGAAAGAAGGCGTGCAACAAACGGGCACGGAAACGCGGTTCGCGCAGGGCCTCGCCCTTCACGGTTTTCTCGCGTCGGGGTGCAGGCTTCAACATCGACGGGCGTCCGGGTGCGACCAGACGTTCAGCCACAAACGCGCTCCGCAGTTCGCGGGGAACCGGGGCCGGCGCCAGTTTTTCGGACAGATCGGTGGTCAGGATGTAATGGCGCGCCCAACCTTCGGCATCACGGAATTCGGACATGAACGTGTCGTGACACGATCAGCCCAAAGCTGGATTCGGTCAAGGCGCAGGCAGGATCTTGACCAGCGCATCGAACCATTTCACGGCCATCTTCTCCTGGCCCGAAGGGTTGGGATGGATCCCGTCTCGCGTGTCGCTTGAAACAAAACCCGCGTCTTGATCCACCACGATGATAGGAGAATCCGCAGTGCCCTTCTGGGTGGCAAACGCGGGAAGCAGGTCCCCGAACTGTCGGCCCACGTTGGAAGGTTCAATCAACTTCGCGACGATAATCGTCACACGCGGATTTTTGGCACGCAGTTTGTCGACGATCTTACCGATGTTCTCAACCATCAAGGCCGGATTGTTTGATCCCTGATCGTTGGTTCCCAGGTGAATGAGCGAGATATCCGGCGTGTAGCCCTTCAGCCATCCGTCCAGCATCGGAAGCACGTCGGTGATTTTCCAACCGTAGTGTCCTTCGTGATTGGGATCGTAGTCGTCATAATAGTGCGCACCATCGAGCTGCTGATTCGTACTACCCACAAAATCAACCTTGTAACCCGCTGCCATCAGCTTCTTCCACAATGGCCTGCGATAGGTGGCCTCGTCCGGATGGCGTTTTCCCTGGGTTATCGAATCGCCAAGCGGCTGAACTCGAATCATCTGTCCTGATGTTCCGCCGAGCGCGGGGATCCCACCTGTCGCCGGACGCCCACCTGTTGCCGGATTCCCTCCCGTCGCCCGGTTGCCACCCGCCGCCGGATTTCCTCCCGTTGCAGAGATGCCGCCGGTCGCGGTGGATCCACCCATGGGCTGCATACCGGCCATGCCACCGGCATTCTCT
>JAWXBF010000113.1:0-18769 GCA_034439895.1 Deltaproteobacteria bacterium | reverse complement strand
GCGCACGAGCTCTTCTGCTTTCCACGCATCGCCCTTCAAATTGCCGTAGGAAAAATCAAACCAGAAGATGTCGATGCGACCGTAGTTCGTGACCAGCTCTTTGATCTGACCGTGCATGTAGGTCAGGTACTTGTTGAAGTCGTGTTTGCGGTCTTTAAAAGCCGCATCGTCGCGCGCCGGATGGTGGTTGTCACCGTAATGTGGATAGTCCGGGTGGTGCCAGTCGAGCAATGAATAATAGAGCCCGACCCGTAGACCTTCTGCTCGAAATGCGTCGACGAACTCGCGAATCAGGTCGCGTTTGATTGGCGTCTTTGTGGACTTGTAGTCGGTCAGTTTGCTGTCGAACAAACAAAAGCCATCGTGATGCTTGGCGGTCATGACCGCGTATTTCATTCCGGCGGCCTTCGCAATGCGGGCCATCTTGCGTGCGTCGTAATCCACCGGGTTGAACGAATCGACGAAGGGCTGGTAGCCCTCGACCGAAATCTTCTCGACGCTGCGAACCCACTCGCCGCGGGCCAGGGTCGAGTAGACGCCGAAGTGAATGAACATCCCAAAGCGCGAGTCCTGCCACCATTGCAGGGTGTCGGACCTTTTTGCAGAGGGGGCCGCCGTCGAGATCGAGCCGCCCGAAAGCAGCGACAGGGCGAGCGAAAGACCGAGCAGGAATTTGAACCTCATAGTTGTATAGTACCGGTATACTGAATACCCGGAAGCGATTTTTTCTACGGCCGGGGATCCAGCGCACAGTCCGACTATGCGCTGCGCAGCAGATCGACAAGACCCGAGGCCCGCCGGACCCGACGGCCGATGGCGTGGCGCAAGACGCTTTCGCTGCCGCAAATGTCCACGTGATCCCGGGCGCGGGTGATGGCGGTGTAGATGAGTTCTCGCGTCAGGACCGGGGACGGCCGATCGGGGAGAAGCAGCAAAATGCGTCCAAACTCGGAGCCCTGGCTTTTGTGGACCGTCATGGCGAAGACGGTTTCGTGGTCGGGCAGGCGTGCGGGCGAGAGGTGACGCAAGGTATTGCGATCCCGTCCCTGAAAGAAGGCCGCGAGGGATGCGTTCTCTTCGGCCCGCCCGATGACGCCCACGTCCCCGTTCCAAAGATCAAGCTGGTAGTCGTTGGCAGTGACGATGATCGGTCGGCCTTCATACCAGTCGCGATCGAGTTGCAGGTGATTGGCGTTGCCAAGGATTTGTTCCACGATTGGATTGCAATGCGTGGCACCAAAGGGGCCATTCCGGTGGGCGGTGAGAATCCGTAACTCGGACAGGATGGATAGTTTTTCGGCGGGCGCTGCACGTCGCAGGTGCATAAAGGTCGCATTGACCACCGGAGTCAGTACGCGCCCCAGATCCGAGATGGATTCCAACTCGCGTAATGCAACACGATTGGCCGTTGCGAGTGCGTGCATAGCCCGATCCGCGTCGCCTGCGATGACGGCCCGGGCAAGCTGTCCAATGCCACTCGTGCCGTCGTAGCGATGGCTATGGGTTAACTCCGCTGTGCAATTTTCAAGTCCCGCCGCATAGATGTCGCCGAGAATTGCGCCCGCTTCGACCGAGGCCAACTGGTCTTTGTCGCCCAGCAAGATCAGTCGCCCGGCGCTGGGAATGGCCTCAATGAGCTTGGTCATCATGGCGAGATCCACCATGGATGCTTCATCCACGATCACCACATCGGCTGGCAGTGGGTTTTCGGAATTGTGACGGAATCGTGTTGCACTGTCGGCGCGTCGTCCGAGGCCCCGGTGAAGCGTCGACGCCGTTCTGGGAATGGCGTCGCGCGTTTTTGCATCGACGTTCAAGGTGTCGATGCTGTTGGCGATCGATTCGCCCAAGCGTTGCGCGGCTTTCCCGGTGGGGGCCATCAACTGAATTCGCAGCGGCGCGTTTCCCAGTGCGAGTGCTTGCTCCTGCAACAGCGCCAGTATCTTGGCCACCGTGTAGGTTTTCCCCGTCCCTGGTCCACCCGAAATGACCGAGAATCGACGGGAAACGGCCAGCTCGGCAGCCCTTCGCTGTGCGTCGTTTGCATCGGTTCCCGGGAAAAGCCGCGCAAGGCCCGCCTGCAAAAGTTCCTGGTTCGGTTTCTCCGCGATGCTGGCGCGATCCTTGATTTGCGACGCCAAACGGCGTTGGTAGTCGGCATATCGATACAGATAAAGTCGTCCCTGTTCATCAAACACGAGCGGGCGCGGATGCCTCGGATCGGGATGGGCCGCCACAAGAGGGCTCTTTCGCAAGGCGGCGCTCCAAGCCTTTGGCGAGGGTAGGTCCATTTTCGAGACGGGTGTGTCGTCGTCTGCGAGCCATCCATTCGTATGGAGATCATTGAGGTCGGCACAAATGTGGCCGCGTGATACGGCTCTGCTGGCAACCGCGGCGGCAAGCTCAACCATCGGATTCGACTCGCGTCCGAGGCGCACAATGGACAGGGCAAAGTGCCGATCAAGTGGCGACAACAATCCAATTTTGACGAGTTCTTCAAGGCCGATGGTCATGGCTGATCCTTTGCAAAAGATCCCTGCATGAGCGTCGATAGCGCCTCGATCCTTGCACGGGGTGGCTTCTCGAAAAAGACTCCGGGTTGGCCTTCGGCTTCCACGCGACCCATCCCGCGCAGAAACAGATAAACCGCTCCTCCCATGTGTTTCTCGTAATCGTAGTTCGGCAAGGTCCGTTGCAGGTGGCGGTGAACGGCCAGGATGTACAGATGGTACTGAAGATAGTAATGGCCATGGGACATCGCCACTGCCATTGACGCCGGTGTGTAGGTGTTCAGCGTGTCACCCAGATGATTGCTCTTGTAGTCGCAGACGTAGAACCGTCCATCGTGTTCAAAAAGCAGATCGAGGAAGCCCTTCATGAATCCTTCGACCGGGAGAAAGTTCAGTTCTGCAAGCTGCGAGGCATAGCGCGCTGGAATTTCCGCACTTTCGTGTTTGCGGAAGACCTCGGCCAATCCCTTGCAGGTCAAAGTGCTGAGTTTTCCCCGGGTGGTTCTTTCGCTTGCAACCGGAACGAAGAACTCCCACTCGTTGAGCCGTTTATCCGGATGCACCTGGTCGAGCGCAAACGATGCGTCGCCTGCAACGATCGGCAGACTCAAGAAGTGGTCGACTGCCTGTGTTACGGTTTCGCTCCACTCCTCGACAGCGAAGCCATGCTGGCGAAGCTGTTCGTCCACCACGGTCGAGATGGCGTCCTTGTCGGTGAAGTCGAGGTGCTCCAGTACGGCGTGAAAAAAATTTCCTGCATGCGCGCCCCGTGGAAATTTTGCAAGAGCGACCGGTGTGTCGGGAAAACGAGACGGCGAAGCGCTCGATGGCCCTTCATCGCGCGGCCGTCCGTCATCGCGTTCTCGACCTTGCAGAATGTCGTTTTCGAGCACCGAGCGGTTGGCAACAAGACCCGAGAAGCTAGAGGTTCGCCACCAGGCCCGAATTGGACGGTCGACTTTGCGCGCCTCAAGGCTCGTGGCCTCCGCTTCGCCGGGAAGCGGGAGCTGACCCTCGTTGGCGAGCGCAGACATATCCCAGGTTCGGAGGCCAATGCCTTTGCCCGCAGGGCCGCTCCGGCGAAGCGTTTCGATCCCCTTGCGCAAGAAGGCATCATCGAATGCCGCGCCTCGATCCTTCAATGCGGCCACGTGAACTGGACCGGACGGCGGGTGCAACAAATAGCCAAGGCCACTCGTGTCGACATTCGGCAGCTTTCCCCACACCACAAACATCTTCTGTTTGGCACGCGTGAGCGCCACATAGGCCAGTCGAAGATTTTCGGCGAGGGATTCTTCTTCTGCCAGTTCACGATGCTGATTGATGTCGGCGGAACCAATGTCGATTGCCAGCGAGCGATCACGGTCATGAAAGGGGACATCGAATTTGTCATTGCTATTCAGGAGCCATCCGTCCCACAGATAGGGGCAATAGACGACAGGGTACTCAAGTCCCTTGGCCTTGTGAATCGTGGTGAGCTTCACGGCCGCCTCGTCGCTCTCAAGCCGAATTTCGATGCCTTCGGAAACAGGCCCCGTTTCGGAACACATTTGGTTGAGCCAGTGCAGAAGGCCGGGCGGACCCAGATGAGATTCACGGCTTGCAGCGTGGAGCAACTCGCCGAGGTGCAGGATGTTGGTCATGCTGCGCTCACCGTCTGCAAGCGCCAGAACGCGTGCGCGTGCCCCGCCCACATCCAACAACGAGCGGAACATTTGTACGAAACCGCGCTCTTTCCATAGATCGCTCCACGTGCGCATGAGAGTCGCCCATTCGTCCCATTGTTCGGGCGCCTCTTCCATTTCGACGAGTTGCGTACCGGTGACGCCGAGCATGGTTGTCACGAGGGCGTTTCGGAGTTTTTGGGGATTCGTCGGCTCGACGATGGCCGATAAAATGCGTTGCAACTGGTTTGCTTGTTCGGATCTGAAGACGCTTTCGTCGCCGAGCACCACGGCGGGAATGTGGAGCGCACGCAGGGCCTCTTGAAAAGCAAAACACTGCTTGTTGGTTCGGGTCAGAACCGCGATATCGCCTGCCTTTACCGCCTGCTTGCCATCCCCATCGAGAATTTCGCTGCCACTGCGGATGAGCGCGGAGATGTCGGCAGCAATGGCTCGCGGCAACAGGCGATCCACCGTGTCTTTCGTCATGCCGCCGGTGCCCACGTCGCAAAACAAGATTTCGATGGGCTCTGGAAGAAAGGGGCCCCCGGCAACGAATCGATCGCTTGCATTGTCGCGGGGTTTAACCTGCTGAAAGTTGATTTCCTCGAGAAGAAACGGCCTTTCCGGTCCGCCTTCGCGAGCAAACAAGTGGCCAATCGCAGGGACAAGGGCACGGTCCGAGCGATAATTCATCGTCATCGTGTAACGCTTGCTGCCCGGGGCAGACACAGCGTTGAGGTAGGCGAGAATATCGGCGCCACGGAATGCATAGATGGCCTGTTTCGGATCGCCAATCAAAAACAGCGGCAGGCTCGCGTCCGAATAGATTTTGCTGAAGATCTCGAACTGAATTGGATCGGTATCCTGGAACTCATCGATCAGAGCGGCCTGGTACTGCTCGTGAATGACCTGGGCGAGGCGTTGACCGGTCGGGCCTGAAAGTGCGTGACGAAGCTTGTGCAACAGATCGTCGAAGGACAGAACCCCCCCGGCAGCTTTGCGACGAGGGAGTTCGGCGCGCACATATTCGACAAGCCCTTTTTTGTAAGAAAGAACGACCGGATTCTGTCGTCCGGTGAAAGCCTTGTGCGCGTCACAGAAATCTTCGGCTGCACGGAAAAAGGGATGGGCATGTTTGAAGGCAGGCAAGATGGCGCCAGCCTCCAGTTTTTTCACGCCCTTCGGGACACCCAGGGCCAACGCATCGGACGACGGCACCCGCTTGAGGTATTGCTCTACCTCGTCGACCCAGCCGGTAAACGTTGACGGCTTTATAACGGTTTGCTTGGTGATCTGGGTGCCACTGTGGAGCAACGCTTCGACGGCCTTGTGGTCCCAGGTGGACTGCATGCGTGCAAAACATTCAAGCCGGTTGTCGGCCACTCGCTCCGGGAGAATCCGCAGATCGGGATCGCGCGCGCTTCGATCGGCGAGTTGGGTGAGTTTTGACGGAAGAATGTCGGCGTCGTTCAGTATCGCGATGTCCGCATCGCTCGCGCTGGCCATGACATTCGACCAGTAGTCGCACAGAATTTCGTCCCGCATGGGCCCGAGGTCTGAGACCATTTCGGTCTCGAAGAGGACGCCGCTCTCGAAGGCTGCGTCGTGCAGGATGCGATGGCAAAATCCGTGGATGGTCGAAATGGGGGCCTCGTCGATGTCGGCGAGCGCACGCTCGATTCGGTGGCGATCGACGCGAATGTTTTTCCGAGCTCGCGCATAAGTCAGCAGCTCCGGCTCTTTCTCAAACATCGTCCCCTGTCCCTGGGTTGGGTTTTCCTCGAGCGAGCGAAAGGTGACAAGTGCCTCGTGCAGACGGGCGCGGATACGGGAGCGCAACTCGGCCGTGGCCGCCTCGGTAAAGGTAACCACGAGGATCTTTCGGATGTCGATTCGATTCTCGATCAGTAACCGTACGACAAGCGTGGTGATGGCGTGGGTTTTGCCGGTTCCGGCGCTCGCGTCGATGATGTTTCGTCCCTGCAGCAAAACCTTGAGTGCGTCGAAATCCTCGAACGGCGCGTTCATCATTTTCCCCTTGGCTCGACTGCATCCATGGCGTTCATCAGCGGGTCGAAGATGCCGCGCGCCAGCGTTGCGAAGTCGGGACCGACGTGAAAGGTTCGATCGAAAGGCGGCGTGTCCTCCCCGAAGAGACGCTGCAGATAGGGATTCTGATCCCTCTCGCCACTATAGAATGCGCCCTCGTAGGTTCTGATCGCCTCGGCAAAAGCGGTCTCAACCGGACGGTTCAAGCGGATCTGAGTTGCGAAATCTCCACTGCTTTCGGGCGCAAAAGCGAGCGGTGCCCGCATGCCCAATTGATACACTCGGGCGATTGCGGCAAGGTGTCTGCGTGCATCGGCCACCCAGCGGAACGAAACCGCGGCCGCGCCGTCTTTGTCTTTCTTGGCTTCTTTACCGCGGAATTTCTCCGTTTTTTTGGACGGTCGCCCGATGAGCGTCGTCTTCGGTGCATCCGTTTCCGATGATTCGCAGCACAGGGCCAGATGCCGCACCCATAGCTCAAGCAGTTGCTTTTTGCTGATGCGCGAGAACTGAAACGTCACGACGCCGCCTGGCCAGCGATTCGTCAAGGTTCCCTCGAGGCGCACGCCTGGCTCCAGCACCTGGTTGATAGAAACCGATGGCAGTTGCGTGCCCACACGGAATTCGCGCACCTTTTCCATGATTGCGTCGGCAACCTCGACCACCTCGTCAAACGCGAGGCGTCCAACGGTACCGATCGGCAAAAGCCCCGCCGCCCGAAACAATGCCAGGGATTGATCATTCGATAGGCCCGCTTGCGCATGTTTCAGTCGCAGATCCCCCAGTTGCCAACTGTCGAGTCCATCGAGTTCGATGGGTTCACGCGCGGGAACGTCAACCAGTTCTTCTCGAAAACTGATGTTGAGCCTCCGATTGCAAAGGTACTGAGCAGGATCTTTCAGAAAGCGGGCAAGATCCTGTAGTGCAATCGTTTGTTCTTTTCCAGGTACGCTGTCTGCACTCGGTGCTGGCAACTCGGCCTTGATGAAGGGGTCGGCCGGTGTGCGCGATGGCGTCAATGCGACTGCGCCTCGGGCATTGTCGTCGGCGTAGCTGAACAACTGTGGATCCGAACGATCGAAATATCGGCGAGAAAAACTTTGAAGCGGATGCCGAATCACGAGGTGATTTTCGATTGCGCGCCGCCGATCAAGGTCGTCGTTGTCCTGGTCAGTGTCCTGTTTGGGTGGCAAGTGCGTGTCGGCGATGCTGTCGATGAGTTCGCTCACGACGACGGACGGCGGACGGTGGTTGTTGTCACGGATACTTTGCCCCGTGTAAGTAATGAGCAATTGTTCGCGGGCCGCCAACATGGTTTCGAGGAAGAGATAGCGGTCGTCCTTGCGTCGATCGCGATCACCGGGCCTCGAAGGCTCCGGTCCCCGCTTGATGAGATCGAAGTCGACCGTTTTTCCGCTCCTGGGAAACGCGCCGTCGTTCAGGCCGAGTAAACAAACCACTCGGAAGGGAATCGAGCGCATCGGAACCATCGCGCAGAAGGTGACGCCCCCGCTCAGAAATCCACGCTCGGGAAACGCAGCATCCACGCGCGCTTCGAGCAACAGGCGAATCACCCGCAGATCGACCGGTTCGTCGAATCCGGCAGTCTCGGCGGATTCGACAATCTCGGACAACGTTTCTCGAAGGCGCTGGTGTTGCCACTCGGTTCGCTGATCACGCTGCAAAAGGGTGTCCAGGGTTTCCGTGAGGAGGTCCCGCCATGCCACCAGGCTGCGCACCCCGCGGAGTTTTTCGAGTTGCGCGAACAGGGCCGAAACGAACTCGGTGAGCCGTCCGAGCAATATGGCGTCGTTGCCTTCGAGATCGTCAAAGGGCAGCACATCGGCAAACGTGGCCAGTTCGTTCGTCGGCAGTGCATACCCCAATAGCAGGCGATCGAAACCAAAGGTCCAGGTGTTGGCTTCGTTCCCTGGCTGCCCATGGGTCGTTCGGTGTTTGCCGTCTTTCCCCCAGCGGATGTTCGCCCTCGTCACCCATTCGGTAATCTTGTCGATCTGGGTCGCGTCGAGCTCGAATTGACGGGCGATGGGATCGAACGTGAGCAAATCCAAAACCTGCGGCGCGCTCAATCTGGATTCGACAATGTCGAGGATGCGCGAAAGTGACGCGATGACGGGGCTGTCAACCTGAATTGGACGGTCCGCGATTCGATAGGGAATAAAGCGTGGGTCGGCAGCATCGCGTTCGAAAACCGCCTCAACGAAGGGAGCATAGGTGTCAACGTCGGGCAACAAGACCACGACTTCGTGTGGTTTGCAGGTTGGATCTTTTCCCGTGAGCAAGTTCAGCAACTGGTCATGCAGGACTTCGACTTCTCGCATGGGACTGTGACACGAATGGATCGTGATGCTTCGATCGGCTGACTGGATGCGGGGCCGGCGTTTTCGTGTTTCACCCTGGGTGCTTGCGTAGATCGCGTGTTGTACGTTCCCCAAAACCGAACCGGTCCCGGGCTCTCCATAGAGGTCGTGTTCCTGAAAGCGAACCTGCAGTGCTTCGACGGTCTCCTCGAGCGATCGCTGAAACTCGGCTCCCAGACTGCCCATGGAAGCAAGCAGGGGATGTCCGTCATCCAGATGCAGCGCCTCAAGCTCCGCGTCCGCTTCGAGGGCGCGGGTGATGTGCTCGGGCTTCGTTTGGTTCCACCAATCGCCTTCTCCAGGCGAAAATAGGTAGAGATGGGTTTCCACCTGCGGACACAGGGCCGCAATGATCCGAAAATATAGCGGCGGCAGCGTCGACAATCCCATCAGTGAAATTCGCTTGGGCAATCCTTGGGGAACAACGCCACGCGAAAGCGCCGCCATGAAGTCGCGTTCAAGCGAAGCCATGTGGTTGCACCCGCCGGTTTGTGCGAGGCGTTCCGCAACCGCGCGCCAAAGGATCGGTTGCCAGGCGTGGGCCTCGGGAAGGTCGCTTTTTCCCCTGTCCCATTCGCGCATCATTTCAGGGCGGTAGGTCAGGTATTCATCGAACCGCCGGGCGATGCGATCCGCCAGTTGAAAGAGTCGAATGCCGCGTTCTTTGCCCTCAATGTAGGATTGCAGGCGTTTGAACTCCGGTCGTGAACACAGGGCCGGAAGCTGTTGCAGCACGGCCCAGCGCAACCGCTCCTCGTCTACCAGCCCGACCTCGATCGCCTTGCCCGCCAGCACCGAGCGCATGCAACGTTCGACGTACCGACGGGGAAAGGGATATTCCGCTCCGGCCCACACGCCATGCGCAAGTGCGAGCTGCTGCGACAGCCATACCGCCATTCCCCGTCCCTGGACAATGATGGTCTCGGTATCAAAAGGGCCACCCGCGGTCCGTGCTACGTTTTCCGCAAGCTGCGCGACCAGCGCCTCGGTGCGATTGCTCCGATAGATGTGCAAGTCAACGGTTTCGCCCACGGTTCCCATTTTTACCACCGGACTGACACGGTTCCCGGAAAAACGCGGCGACAGGCGACGGCTATTCGTGTGCGCGCGCGATGTTTCGCGCCATGATTGCCACGGACTTCTGTAATTCCGGCGGTTCGACGACCGTCACGTCGGCTCCCTGCCTCAGGATCCAAGCCGTTAGCCACCCACCCGGATGTTCCTTGAAGGTCACCTCGAAACCACCACGGGCGAGCGAGCGAACCTTTTTCCACTGGGTGCGCATCTTCTTCGCGGTTTCTCCCTCCACCCGAAGCGTGATCCGGACAGAGTGCGCCATTGAAACGAATCCGCTTTCGTTGACGAAGGCCTCAAGCTTGAAACCCGAAGGGGTCGTGAACTTTTGTTCCAGGATCTTTGCGGACAAGATGCGTTCGACCTTGAATAGGTAGGGTCGATCGGCACCGTGCGACAGGCTTTTGCCGACCAGGTACCAAAACCCCGTGTGGTTGAGGAGGCCATAGGGCTCGACCTGAAGCACCTTGCGGCGTTGGCTCGCGAGCGACGAATAGTCGAGCTCGACCACCCGATGCTGTTTTCGCGCGCGCTCGAGGGTTTCGACAACGGATCCGTCCGCCGAGTCGCTTCCGGGCTTTTTTCGCGTGGTACCGTCGCGTTCGATGACGATCCGGGCCTCACGTGCTACGGAAGGCGATTCGCTGCCGCGCAACGCTTTCTCAATCTTTCGGCTCACGCGACGGGCAACGTCTTCAAGCGCGGGGATGCCGGCGTCTTTCAGAGTGGAAAGGCCAAGCAGCAATGCAAAGCCTTCGCCAGACGTTAGCCGCGGTGGGCGACGCAGACCCGCGGTCGATAGCACTCCGAATCGCGCACGGGTGCCGGTGCCCTCTCGCGTGATCGTCACATAGTCGTCCGGCGTTCCCCCTGGACGCCCCACCATCATCAGTGTGTTCAACTCGGTGTCGAGCCGGGCTCGTGTGGTTCCCGCAATGTCGGCAAGTTCATCGAGCGTTACGCCGTTCTTGCGACGGGCAAGGTAGGGCACAAGAAAGAGCGCTCGCCGGAGTCGCTCGGTGAGGGCACTCATCGTCGGTCTCCACCAGCATGCGTCGACGGAAATTCGTAGCACATCGCGATTCGAGTTGCATCGTCCTGGATCCGTTTCCGCAGGGATTTGGGTGCAACCACGCGTAGAAAGCCCGCCGCGTCGAGCGCTCGCGACACAATATACTCAGGGTTTGCCGAGGAAAATGTGATACGGGTCCAGGGTTGACCCTCACGCTCGAAGGTTTCGCGTCGTGCCGTCTCCCCGAAGTTTTCGTCAGCGACCCAGGCCCGCTCGGGCGCAATCTCAAGCGTGATGATTTCCTTTTTTGCGTCGGCCCCCGCCTCGAAAAGCCAGGGCGAGCGCTGCAGATACTGCGAGAGACTGAACGTTGCCGGGATCTCGAAGTCGGGACTGTCGGGTCGTTTTCCCAGCTTGAGGCTTTGGATGCGATCGACCCGAAACGTTCGCAAGGTCTTGCGAAGATGACAGTAGCCAACGAGTTGCCAATCTCCCGCACGGTACGCAAGGCCATAAGGATCGACCGCGCGATGGGTCGCGGGTTTTCCGTCTCCGCCGGCGTAGGTTATCGAGACCCGTTTGCGCGTTTCGATCGCAGTTTCGAGCGCCGCCAAATTGCGGCGAAACCGGGCAGACGTATCACGGGGAGCGAGATTGAATGCCAGATGGCTCGGGGCGTTTCCGCCCGGGTGAACGAAGCGATCGAAGGCCAGTTTTCGCAATGCGTTCTCGACCAGATCGCGGTGATCGTTCGTGCGAGCGGAACGCATGGCCGACGCCGCGAGCACCAATACCTCGCGTTCCTCGTCATCAAGCGAAAGTTCAGGCAGCTCGTAGTCGCGTCGATTGATGGCGTAGGAATGGTCGTCAGAGTCTTCTTCTATCAAGACGCCCAGCTCGCGAAGTTCCTTTTTGTCGCGTTCGAATTTGCGCTCACCCGCCTCGGATTTTCTGGTCACATAGGCCGGGATGGCCGCAAAGATCTCCTCGCGGATCATCCGATCTCCACCCATCAACAACAACATCAACGACAGGATGCGCTCGTCCGGTGATGGCGCGGGCTCTGGGCGTCGTCGCTTCTCGGTGCTGGCTTTCATTCGAGAAAGATGGGCCTAATCTGCGTCGGGGGCCGGGGCGCCTGCGTCGCTCCCTTGCGACGGGTTTTTGTCCTCGTCGCTGTCATCATCTTGCTCTGCCGCTTCCGGCGTGAGCAGCCAGGCCTTGAGGGTCGCCTTTTCGGCGTCGGTCAGCTTCGCGTCCGGGTGGAACGGCAAGATGTAGAACCAGGGCGGCATTTCACCCTTTTCGATTTGCTCCCACGCGGTTTCTTTGTCGTAGCCGCGTTCCTCGCCGTCATAATCACCCCACTCGGAGATATTCATCTTGTTGCGACCCTTGTTGACGTCGCGCGACATCAACCAGGAGCCGGGGGCCAGGCGCGCGTAAAGCGGCCAAACGGTTTCGTTGCTATGGCAATCGAAACACGCTTTGCGCAAGATGGCGAGAACCTCGGGCGGTGCATCCGGCGTGAAGCGTTCCTCGGGATTCGTTCCAATGCCGTCGACCGGAATAAGCTGGATGCCGACGCCGACCACAATGCCAACGAAGGCACCGAGCTTGGCGAGCTTCTTGAGTGTTTTAGACCTGGACTGGGGAGAGGAGGTCGCGGCCTTGTCCGACATGCCTCGGTTCTAGATCGAATCCCTTCGGTCGAGCAACCACTCCCTACTTGTCGACGTTGATGATGACGACGATTTCGTCCGAGGCAGGTGCTGCGGGGGATGTTTCGGATTCAGAAAGGGACTTTTCGGCGTCCGTCGACGGTGTCGCTTCCTGTTGTCGGCGGCTTACACGTTGCGATTCGATTTGATCAGCGAAGGCCTGATCGATGGCGAGGTCGCGTTCTTTCCTCAAGATCGTCTGAAGCAATGGCCAAACCGTCAGCAAGTGATCGTCCGCGCGTTGCTGCGCTTTTGCCTCCGCCACGGCCTGCGCGCGGCGCCCCACGTTGACCGCCTCGATATTGGCCGACAGGCTTTCGAATCCCGGTAGTCCGCGAACGGTATGGAACGCGGTCGTTTTCAGCGTTATCGAATTGCGACATTCCACCCGCTGAATCACTGCAAAGGGGCGACCTTCGTAGCGCCGAACTTCGATTTCAGCGTCGTGCTTCGCGGAATCACATACTGGCGGCTCAAGAAACGCCTGAAAGTTCTCCGCAGGTTGGTCAACGAATCGAAAGTTGGACAGATCGCTGCGCGTCTCGACGATGGCGATCCCAAGCACGTCGCCGCAACGATGCGTCATTCGTGACGGATCCGTCGGACACCGGGTCACATCAATGAGGGTACCGTCGAGAAACGGCCCGCCAGTTTCAACTGCCAGGTCCGGCGTACGAGCTTCGCCCGCTTTAACGATTGAGGTTCTCGCCTCGGCCATTCCGGGCATGCACAGCGCCAAAAACAGCGCCGTTCCGGCGAAATTAAGCTTAGTTTTGTAATTCTCCACACACATTTTTCCCCCCTATTCAGTTGTTATGGTGCCTCCTTACCAAAACTGAGGCCGGGTCGTCCAGTGGAAAAGGTAGGATATTCTCGTACTCAGCCAGATATGTGGTCGACATCAGCGGCGAAGAGACTTGCCAATTGTAAAGAGGACGGGTTAAACCGGTTGGTAACACCGTGTCATTTCCGCCTCCCTTCTATCGCTGGCGTCCGCATCCCTGGCACGGCCTGGATGTGGGTGCCCGTGCCCCCAAGGTCGTTCAGGCCTATATCGAGTTAACCCCCTTCGATTTCGTGAAATACGAGATCGACAAGGAGACAGGTTATCTGCGGGTAGATCGACCGCAACGCAGTTCGGCGATGGCTCCCACGCTTTATGGCTTTATTCCTCGAACGTATTGCGGAAAGCGGATTGCGGCTTTCAATCCCAAGGCCAAGTCGGGTGACGGCGATCCGCTCGACATATGTGTCATCAGCGAACGCCCGATCAATCGACCCGAGATCTTGCTGCATGCCCGCGTGATTGGCGGCCTCATGGCGCTCGATGGCGAGGAAGCCGACGACAAGATCATTGCGATTCTCGACAACGACCAGGTGATGAGCGGCATTCAGGATGTGCGACAGTTGCCTCCGCCTTTGCTCGAGCGCCTGCGACACTTTTTCCTGACTTACAAGATGATCCCGGGTCAGCCTTCGCCCGTGACGGTGGAGAGAGTTTACGGCGCCGACCGGGCCTACGAAGTCATCAATGCCGCAATCGCGGACTACGAAGAAAACTTCGGCCAGCAGCGCTAGAGTCCGGCCAACAGAGGCACCGCGCGTTTGGCAAGATCGAAGTAGGTGGCATCGGACTCAATTCCCACCGCACGGTAGCCCAGTGCAACCGCTGCTGCGACGGTCGAACCTGCACCCATGAACGGATCGAGAACGGTTCCCTTGCCGAGGGGAAGGGCCGCATGAACCAGCGCTCGCATGAGTGCCTGAGGCTTTAACGACGGGTGCGGGGCGATCTCTCGCTCTTTCCGGTGCGTTGGTGCAGACGAGATGACGTCCGAAAAGGGGAGTTCCTTCGACGGGCGGCGAAGCGCCCCTGTGCCGTGTTTGCGAAGGACATCCTGAACCCGTCCGTCATACGGTTTGCGAAAAAGCGGCCACGGCTCGAACCTTGACCGGGGCATGACGGTCACGTCGGCGAACTCGGCGTGTGCATTCTTGGGTCGATCGCCGCCGCGCAAGGTGGTCACGAGGCGAATGATCTCGCCACGCTTCTCGAAGCCCATCGCCTCGAATGCACCACAAACCCGGTGCGAAAGGAGAGGATTGGAAGCGATAAAGATGTGCCCGCCCGGTTTCAATACGCGCAAGGCTGCGTTGGCAAAAGCCAACATGAAATCTGAAAATGCCTGCCGCTCCTCGGTGTTGAGTACGGTGAATCGCGGCAAGGGGGCGCGTTGCTTGCCATTCAAGGTTGGTGGAATACGCCACATCCCGCCGTTGTTGGCGCGCAGTTTGCGTTTTTCGGTGTCGGTAAATTCCTTCAGTCCGTAGGGTGGGTCCGTGACGATGGCCTCGAAGGATGCGGGCGGGTGTGCGGCCATCCAGTCGAGGCAGTTCGCGTGGTGGAGACGGTAGAGCGAGTTCTTCACAAAAACGGGGTTCCGGTGTGCAGCCGAACACAGCTTACGTCGCAGGGGTGAAAAAAGGACGGGAACTCAAAAACGGCTGTTGATCCCGAAGATTAAACGAGGCAGCATGAACATCCTTTCACCCGTTTGTGCCGAGGAGTCGCCATGAGTCAGCAGGAATCCAAGATGAACCGACGACAGCTTTTGAAAACCACTGCCGCCATCGGTGGGGCCGCCATTGTGGGTCCATTTTTTCCAGGGCGGGTCCTTGGTGCCAACGATCGCGTGAACGTGGCCGTGATTGGCATTCGCGGGCAGGGTGGTGCGCACATCACCAACTACATCCGTCAGCCCAACGTGCAGCTCAAAACGTTGTGCGACATTGATGAGAACCTGTTCGCGACGCGCATCAAGAAGATCCACGACGAAGCAGGTTACGCACCGGGCACCGAATGGGAGATGCGCAAGGTATTCGAGGACAAGGATATCCACGCGGTTTCCTTTGCGATACCGAACCACTGGCACGCGCTCGCAACCATTTGGGCTGCGCAGGCCGGGAAACACGTCTACGTCGAGAAGCCTTGCTGTCAGACGATCTTCGAGGGTCGTCAGATGGTTCACGCTGCCCGTCAAAACAAAGTTCTTGTTCAGGCCGGATTTCAGAACCGTTCACGCAACAATACGCGTGCTGCGATTGAGTATTTGCACTCTGGAAAGCTGGGCAAGGTCTACATGGCCAAGGGCCTTTGCCTGAAGGCTCGTGCGGACATTGGGCGTTATCCGGACGGGCCCATGCCCGAGGGCTCAAAGTTCCGTTTGACCACCGATGGCGAACCGATGGAACCGTTTACCTCGGCGTATCTTGAAAAGGTTCACTACGACAACTGGATGGGCCCTGCGCCCGTCAAGCCCTTTAACCCCAACCGTTTTCATTACAACTGGCATTGGCAATGGGATTACGGCAATGGTGATACGGGCAACCAGGGGCCGCATCAATTCGATGTGGGTCGATGGGGTCTCAACAAGGACGAGTATCCGGTCAAGATCTCATCGAAGGGTGGCTACTACCTATTTGATTCGATGCAGGAGACGCCCAACACGCAAACCACCTTGCTCGAATACGCAGACGGAACGCTGTTTCAATTCGAGACACGCGGGTGGTACACCAACGCCGACGGGACTCTCAAGATCGGCAATATTTTCTACGGCAAGGAAGGCCGCCTCGAGATAGACGGCGAGGGCAACTGGAAGACCTACTTTGGTCGCAAGGACGAACTCGGTCCCGATTCCTCGAAGGTTCCAAGCGAAGAACGCTCGGACGCTGGAAAACACGTCGGCACAGGCATGGGCGGGCACTTCAGCAACTTCATCTCGGCTGTGCGATCGGGCAAGCAGACCGATCTGAACTGCGACATCGAATCGGGTTTTCGCTCAAGCGTGCTTCCTGCTCTCGGCAACATTGCCTATCGTATGGGAACCGACCTCATTTTCGATGGCAAAACCGAGTCCTTCAAGGGCAACGCGAAAGCCAATGCGTTTCTGCATCGCAAGGAGCGCAAGGGCTACGCGATTCCACGTTTGGGCAAAACGGGTATCGTCTAGTCTTGCGTTGGGGACGCCGGGCTGAAGGGCGGCGTGGCACGCGCGAATGATCCGTTTGAGCGACATTTTAGCGATGGGCTGTTTTTGTAATTGATATGGGCCACGCGGTGCCGGATATTCGCGACGGCTTCCATCTAGGAAGTTTCTCCGGAGATCTGCCTTTGGCTTGCACATCGGTTCGAACCAGGGCGGTTCGCTGCCATGGAACGGACGGATTGACGAATTGCGGCTTTATGATCGAGCGCTTGATGCGACGGAGATTTTGGAGTTGTTCCAAAACACGCCGTCCGAGCCGTACCCTTCAGGGCAAGCGTTGTTGGTTGTGGGTAGTGTTGCGCTTTCCACTTCCGACCTAGGAGCCTGTTGGAGTAATCGGTGCGTTCAAGAATCGACCTCGCAGAGTGCCCCTGGAGCGACGATCTCGATCTGGGGAGGGGTAGAGATACCGCCCAAAACGAACGTTTGTCTATTGCCGCGACAGGCTCCTAGGCCGGCAAGTTGCGCTCACGGAAAATGGGGAATCGCTACGGGCACGAAAACGGCTCGTGAATAACCGTTGTGCCCGGGCCGACTTCGAGCTGATTGGCGAAAAACTCTCCCTGAAAGCCAGGAGCCCCGGCGGGCGAAAGGACCAGCCGGGCAGCGGGCGCAATCAAGGTCCCCGTGAACGGCGACGCTACGAAAACAGTCTCGATGCCCGCATAACCAATGAAAAGGCGCGGCGTCGCGCCACCGGCTCCGGCCGTGCTGCCCTTCCACTGGAGACGGTTGCGAACGAAAATGGTCGTGGCACCCGCAAGCACCAAGCGGGCTCCCGGTTCGACAATCAGCGATTGCATGTGGAATGTTCCCTCGACGAGCGTCAAGGTGGAACGCGGCTTCAACACGACCTGGCCGTAAGATCCCGGGCGAATCATTTCCGTACGGCCAGGTTCGATCATTACGTCGGAGCCGACGGGCGGGAAGACAGTCGTTATCGTTGGGGCCGGGAAAAGCTGCGGGAGCACCCCGGTCACGACTGTTCCGCCGACAACAACGCCGTTCCCCCGTCGGAAGCTGCCGCCCGCTTTGATGAAGCCGTCCACATGCGCGCGATTCCGAGCCTCGACACCGCGCGCAGCCACAACGTCACCCACGTGTGCATCCACCCCGATCGTCAGATCATCGCTGCCAAGCGTGCTGACTGTGGCAGGTGCACCGGAACCATGACGCACGATCACTCGGTTACCGATTTGTAATGCCCCGGCGGCTGCAAGGGCTGGCCGCCCGACGATTTCGACGGTCTGAGTAGCACTGCTCGCGTTACCGGCCGCGGCGGCAGTAGGCACGAACGTGCGACGTTGTCACTCCGCCGGGGATCGCTGCTGGCGGCTTCCACGGAGGAGATCAGGTATGTGTCAGGGGCAGGCGTGCTGGTTAGCTCGACTACCAGGGTCGCCGTTTCGAACGTGTTCGAGGCCAGAATCGGGAACGCGATCGTTCGATAGCGCTCGCGACCGCCGCACACGCCCAGACCACTGGCGCCGCACGAGACGAAGCGTAGTCCGGTCGGCAAGTGAACGTTAACGGTCGGTTGGATTGCCCCAAGTGGCCCGCGGTTCAGGACCTGCAGGCTGATGCGCAACATTGGAGACGCATCCTCGCGACGCACGGACTGCGTAATGACGAGGTCCGCAGACGTATTCTCTACTTCGATGATCTGCGACTGAACGAACGTCAACTCGGGCCCGGTGGCATTTGACTGGAATAGGTTGACGCCCGGGGAGAAGTCCGACTGATTCGCGAAGTCGTACCTCAGATTGCCCCAGTCGTCGTATCCGGTCAGCGTTGCCGGTTGCACGCTGTTGACCGAGCGAAGCGTGTCGTCGTCGCCGGCTGCGGCTGTCTCGCAGGTACGATTCGGCCCGTCGATCACTACTCCTCCTTGAACCAAGTCGTCCACAAGCGGAGTTGTGTTCAGGTTGCCGTCGGGGCCCACCGTGATGTTCACACCGACGACCACGTCGTCACCTGAAGGGATAGTGTCCAGGATGCCATTCGGTCCCGCTGCCACCCGGCCGCCCGCAAGCACGTCATCGCCGCCGCGTGGGCTCTCCGGATTTCCGTTTGTTCCCGAGCCGACACAGGCGCGATCGACGTTGAGATCGCTCGACACGTTGGCATCGGTACTGGGTGGCACGCAATTGAAGTCGAGCGGAC
This sequence comes from Deltaproteobacteria bacterium, assembly GCA_034439895.1. Lineage (GTDB taxonomy): Bacteria > Myxococcota_A > Polyangia > Fen-1088 > Fen-1088 > JAWXBF01. The sequence continues at coordinate 146 of JAWXBF010000113.1, read as the reverse complement.
CCGCTGCGGACTGTGTCTGCGTTCCCGTAATTGGGCAGTTCCAGGTCGTAGCGCCCAAATAGAAATGTCCCCTTCGGCCCAAGTAGAAATGTCCCCTTTGAGACGCGTTGTGCGTGCTCATGGGTGGACTCATGCCGAAGGAATTT
>JAWXBF010000112.1:0-12191 GCA_034439895.1 Deltaproteobacteria bacterium | reverse complement strand
TTGTTTTCCACCAGCTGAGTAGCCAACTGAGTCGAAAAAGCGGGATCGCGGGAGGGTGCAAGCTCGTCGCGCCCGTATAGCGCGCTCAAAGCAGCGAGGTTGAGCGGACCCGTCACGGCGTAGATATCGTTTGCCTCAAGACGCAATGACGTTCGCAAAAGCTCGATCGCGTGTTCGGGCGTGTCTTTTTCGATCTCAAGGCGCACGGCCTGGCCACGTTCGCGACGACGCAATTCTTTCTGAATGGTCTTCAGAAGATCGTCGGCGTCTTCTTCGTCAATTGAGAGGTCAAAATTGCGCGTTACCCTGAACGTGCTGCACGAATCGACGCGAAAACCCGGGAAGAGATCGCCGACGTGCATTGCGATCGCATCTTCGAGCAAGATGTATTCCGCCTTGCCGGAAGCAGGATCGTTCTCGGTCAGAAGGGGAACAAGACGCGGCAAGATCGCGGGGACCTGCACGACGGCGGGCGTATTTTCCCGCCGGTTAACCCGACCCTTTTGTTGATTGAGCAAGATGATGAGGTTGAGGCTGCGGTTCTTGAGCGCAGGAAACGGATGACCCTGATCGATTGCGAGTGGCGTCAGTACGGGCCAAACCTCGTTGGTGAAGTAGCTCTTGACCGCTGCGCGTTGTTTCTCCGACAGCGCCTTTGGCCGCAGGAGTTTGACCCGAGCGGACTGCGCCAGAGCTGGTTCAATGTCCGAACGCCAATTTGAGTGCAGCCGATCGGTCATCGCATGCGCGCGGCGGGCAATCTCGTTGAGTTGTTCAAGCGGCAACATGCCATCCGAGCCCGGCTCGGTGACTTCGCTGCTCAGTTGTTGTTTGAGACCCGCGACCCGAACCATGAAAAACTCGTCGAGGTTGGAGGCTGTGATCCCCTGAAACTTCAATCGCTCCGCAAGCGGTACCGATGGATCGCAGGCGGAATCCAGTACCCGTCCGTTGAACTCAAGCCAGGACAGCTCGCGGTTCAAGAACATCTTCTCGGCCGCGGCGTCCCGGACCGGTGGCAACACGCGAAGCTGAGGATGGGTTTTTCGAACGCGACGTCGAGCCATGAGAACGGTTCCTTATCTTAAGCCTAGGCGATGGCCGCTAGCCAGGCCGACCGGGATCTTGTCACCCAATATTCACAATCTATTTTACTAATAAAATCCAACGGTTAACCATCCTTCCCTTGAATCGCCAGCCTGGCAGCACCCAGCGCGGGCAGCCGCGCGACCACGATACGACCGGGTTTGTGTCCACAGGCGGCCGCCACCTGCTTTCGAAAACCCGGCTCGTTTGCGAGCACGCCACCCCCAAGCACCAGGGTGTATCGCTTTGCACCCAAACGGCGCACAACCCCATCGACGAGCGCCGCAAGATCCCGCGCCGCCTCGGCGAGCAATCTGCGGCAGTCGATGTCGCCTCGCTTTGCCAGTGCAAACACGACCGGCGCAAGCGTTGCAAACTCGTCCTTGCGCCGTTCGGGCGACGTCATGTGAACCATGAGCGAGACCGCATCGGGAAATCCCAGTTGGTGCAGGATCGCGCGCTGCAAGCGTGTTGCATTTTTGCGACCATCCTCGGTCTCGAAGAAAACCCGCAAAGCTGCTTTTCCAAGTGCGAAGCCCGAGCCTTCGTCTCCCACCACGTGACCCCATCCCCCGGCACGCGCGGTCTCCCCGGTTGCCGATTGACCCCAGCAGATGGAACCCGTGCCCGAAACAAGCGCGAGGGTGGCAGTGTTGCGTTTGTTTTTCCCATCCGCAAGACCCGCGACCAGCAAGATTTCGGCATCGGTCACCACGCGGACCTGCGACGCAAGTTTCAATCGGCGCAAAAACGACTCAAATCGTCGTACGTTTTGCGTGCCGTCAAGACCCGCCATTCCGACGCACATTCCCCGCAGGGGAAAGATCTTGCGGGACCGGGCGCCGTGAGCCTGCCGCAAGGCATCGCCTATCGCCCGCTCCACCGCCGATGTTGCGAGGCGCCAACCGGCCACGTGGACGTTGCCTGGGCCCGCCTCCCCACGCCCAATCAGCTTTCCCTGGTCGTCGACCACCACGGCGACGGTTTTGGTGCCACCACCGTCCACGCCGGCAAACCACGGCGTCTTCCGGTTGAGAATCGGCGCACGGGACGAACGCGGCATTGCGCGCAGTATGGCACCATTCGTCCTATACTTCCGGTATGGATCTCGCGCCTTCGCACGCACGCCCCTTCGTTAACCGTCGAGAACAACTGGGGCAGCGCATGTCGGGTACCCGGTTGCTGATGGCATCCGGGGCTCCCTCACCGCGCAACTACCCCGCCAACGCTTATCCTTTTCGCGCCAGTAGCCATTTTCTCTATCTATTTGGATCGCCGCTCAGAGAATCCTTCGCGCTTTTTGAGCACGGGCGCTGGGTGGTTTTTACACCGCCGCCGAACCCCAACAACGCGCTCTGGCACGGACCCGAGCCAACCCTCTCCGACCTCAGCCGCAGCCTCGAATGCGAGGTCCGATCCATCGAGACGCTCCCCGATGCGCTCGGGAAGCTCGAAACCCTGTTGACGCTGCCGGCCCCCGATTACGGAACCTGTCGGCAGCAATCGGCGATGCTTGGCCGGGAGATCCTGCCCGGAACAATCGCCGAGCCCGATCGACCCCTCGCCGAGGCAATGGTGGCGATGCGTATCATTCACGACGACGCGGCCATCGCAGAGCTGCGGCAGGCCTCCGTGGCCACCGCCTATGCCCATGCCGCGGGCATGCGCAACACGCATGCTGGCATTCGAGAGTCGGCCGTTCGCGCCGCCATGGAATCGGAGATCATTGCCCGCGATCTCACGGTGGCCTATGGATCGATTGTTTCGGTCCAAGGCGAGGTATTGCACAACGAACACCATGGCAACACGCTTTGCGATGGCGATCTGTTGCTCTGTGATGTAGGTGCCGAAAGCAGCGGGGGATTTGCGGGCGACGTGACGCGTACCTGGCCCGTGTCCGGCCGCTATTCATCAACCCAACGCGATATCTATCAAATCGTACTACATGCCCAGGCCGACACCATATCCCGTGTCAAGCCCGGCGCTTCCTACCGGGACCTGCACCTCAATGCGACCGAGTGTATCGGAAAGGGACTACAGGACCTTGGCATCTTGAAGGAAGGCGAACTGTGCAACATCATCGAGCAGGGCCTCGTGGCGATGTTTTTCCCGCACGGCATCGGACATCTTCTGGGTCTTGATGTTCACGACATGGAAGATCTCGGGGACCTGGCGGGCTACCGCAAAGGGGCGTCGCGCTCCATTGCATTTGGCCTGAAAAGCCTGCGCCTCGATCGCATTCTCGCGCCCGGGATGGCCGTTACCATCGAACCTGGCTTTTACCAGGTACCTGCGATTCTTGAGCACCCCGAGCTTGGGCGCGATCCGGCTCTGAACGCGCGCATCGACTGGGATCGTCTCGCGCAATTCAAGGACGTACGGGGCATCCGCATTGAAGACGATATTCTTGTCACCGCGCAAGGCCACGAAGTTCTGACGGCTGCAATTCCCAAATCAATCTCGGACGTAGAATCTGTTGTGGGCAAAGCATGAGGGCCGACCAAGCATTGCGCGGCTTGGGATTTAGCGACATCCGGAGCTGGCAATGCGTTCTCAGAAATCCGCCCAGCCCATCGCGTGCCTGTCTCGTCCGTGACAAAAATCTGAGGGTTAGCCATGGCGCGCAACGGCAAAACCGCCAATGATTTTAGGTGGTTAGAGTTGCTGCTGCACCGAAACGCTTCCGGCACGCGACATGCATTACCACCACCCCGGAGGTTCGCCCAATGCACTTGAGATTCCATATCGCCCCGATTTCCGCAACGATCCTGCTCGCGAGCGCCAACGCGTCTGCGATCCCACTTGCCGCCTCGCCGTGTAACAACGGAGCAGGCTGCGGAAGCAACGAACTCTGCGAAATCGTCGGTGGCAGTTCCGCTGGTTGCGACCCGAGTACGGTTTGCGACCCGATTGTAACCTACGTCTATGGCTGCGTGCCACAGCCCGTCGCATGCGTGGCGACCAGTGAATGTCCGTTTCCGCTTATCTGTGTGTCGGATGGCGATGGCTCAACCGGTACCGGCGGTTCGTCCGCGTCGGATCCCGCCCCGGCAAACATCGTCGCGCAGCCCAGGATGGATCCAATCGCACCTGCACCGGTCAGTAAGACCTGCACGTACGAACCAAAGACGTGTACAACGGCCGCTGACTGCGGTGATCCACGGTTTGATTGTATGGAGATCGGTCGCACCGAGGTTTGCAACGGCGAGGTTTTGCCTGACAGCGGCGGCGGGTCCGCGGGCGGTGCAACCGGCTCGGGCACGACAACGCCGGGCAGTGGTCGCGCGGCCGCTCCACCCGTCGGCGACGTGGCCATCGCTCCCGTCGATCCCCAGTGCGAGGTTCAGGATATCGTTCGGGCCTGTTTCCCGAAGACGGTTGCCTGCAAAACTGCGGCTGACTGCAAGGACGGTTGGTCGTGCTACAATTTCTCGGGACTAACCGAAGCACCTTTCTACAACGCAGCCGGCCCCAACCTCTATTGCATGCCGCCCGGACTCGTCTTGGTCCTTGATGGCAAGGTCGGGGTAAGCGGCGGTGATGCATTTGCCGAAGGCGGCGTCGTGGGGGGCGTGCCACCGCGCAGCACGGGTACCAAGGACGGCGTCGACGAATCAAGCGGCGGTCCCAAGGCGGAACTCTCGAGCGGCGGCGGATGTTCCACGGCCGGAACACTCGCGAATCCAGGTGGGTTGTGGACCTTGCTGACGCTCGCCGGCGCGATGTTCTTCAGCCGACGTGCAAGGCGCTGAGCCCAGACCGAAAATCTGGGGGCAGCGGGCTTTCAAAAAACAGCCGCTGCCCGTTGACCGGATGCTCGAAACCCAGGGTCGCGGCATGCAACAGCAGTCGGCGACTCGGGATTTCGTGGCCACCGTCCCTGCGCAAATCGCGGATGTAAACCGTCTCACCGACAAGGGGATGACCCCGCTCTGACAGGTGAATTCGAATCTGGTGTGTTCGTCCGGTTTCGAGACGGATCTTGCACAACGTCGCCCCGCGCAGGCGCTGATCGACAAAGACATGCGTCACCGAGAGCTGGCCGTCGTTGCTCCGACGATTCGTACCACGGATTCCATCGCCGCGATCGGGGCAGATGACCGATTCGATACGCCCGGGCGCGACATCGCCATGCGCCACCGCGAAATACATTCGATCGGCAAGATGGTTCTTGAACACCCGGTGCATGCCCCGCTCGGACAGCTTCGTCTTGGCGAAACACAATAATCCCGAGGTGTCCTTGTCGATGCGGTGAACCGTGAAGAGGGGTTGAGCGGTCGCCTGCCGACCCTGGGCACGCCAGATCTTGCGAATGTGATCGAGGGCGGTATTCGTCTCGTGCCGATCGTAGGGCACACTGCTGATGCCCTGCGGCTTGTCGATGACGATGATCTGACTGTCCTCGAACACGATTTTGAAATCCGGTAGGGCCGCGCGGCTGGGATCGGGACGCGTCATATCCCAGTCCACCTCGGTGCCGACCCTGAGGTGGAGCGCCGGATCCATGCGGACTTCGCCACGAACGGCAATCTTGCCTGTCAGACAAAGACGGCGCACCTGCGCCCAGCTTTGGTCCGGAAAAGCTGCGCGCAAAACGGCCGCGACCGTCCCCTCCTGCGCGGCCGTAACCTGACCGCGCGCCGGGATGGTGGCGACCGGTGGTTTACGCCTCTGTTTGCGGGGGCCCATGGCCCGGACACTGTGGCACTTTTCGCTGGGTCTTCAATCCCATCAAGCGGGCCTGGCCGTGCGGGCGGCTTTCGTCTGCGTCAGCCATTTCTCAAGAACTCGACGGATCAGCTCGCTTCTCTCGATCGCTCGCGTGGACATGGTCACAAATTCCTTCGGCATGAGTCCACCCATGAGTACGCACAACGCGTCTCGAAGGGGACATTTCTATTTGGGGGTCCATTCACACCCTCGACGTGGACCGCCCCTTTCCTTACCTCCTCCCACGCGGCTAATACGAAGACCTTCGCGGCTCCGACGGGGTTTTGTTCAGTTGTTGAGGATTCACATGAAACGAAAAGAAATTGGAATGCTGGGGCTCATCGCAACAGTTATCGCGGCTATCGGAGTGACGTCGGCGTTCGCCATCGACCAGGATACCTCGGGTGTGACCTCACGCGCGTATGGCTTTGTCGAATCGGCCATCTCGGCTGCTCGACAGTCTTCGAAAGAAACTAGTGACCTTTCCAAGGTTGCCATGGAAATGGACCGATACCTTGAATCGGCGTCTGTGCTGATCGCGTCCGAACCGTCGGCTTTTGGGGATGCGTTGGCTGCGCAGACGACTCGAATCGCTTGTGAGTCCCGCCCACGAATCGACTTGCTAGGCGCCGCCATGTTGCTGCACCTCACCCACTCACATCTCGAAACCTTGAATGCAATCGATTGCCTCGTTGGTGCCGGAAACATCGAGGATCCGGTAGTATGGCGAGCGCTCGACGCCTGGCGTGTCTCGGGTCTGCGCAAGACACCCACGATGCTGAAATTGGCACGAACGGCCCGTGACGAGCGCACTCAACATCGATTGATGACACGTGAGGAGTTCGTCGAGTTCACTCTCGCTGCGACGGCCACAAATATCCCCAAGTTTCGCCCTCTCGAACGAAATCCCGGAGAGCTGCAATGAAAAAGACTCTCTTTGCGGTTTTCTTTTTCGGCGTGACCGCTGGCTTTGCGTCCCCGGCGAACGCCTTGCAGATCTATGAACCGCAATACTCTACCTGGGGATGGACATCCGGTGGGGCGGTCGTCGTCATGCTCGGACGACTCTGCGGCATCACAGCCGACTGCGGCACCACCTACGGTGTCAGGGTTGTTTTTCAAAACAACAATCCGGCTGATCCGTCATACCGAAATTGCCAATTCGTGGACCTGCCAAACGTCCTGACCGACAACATCATCATTCGAGGGGGCGCTGGCAACGACGTCGTCGTGCTCAACCCAATCAGTCCAATGTCCGTGAAGTGCGGCGGCGGCGTCTACGTCCCGTACGTCGCCGGTGTCGGCAACGGCGACGGCTCATCGTTCGCCTATTTCCTTGCGAACCAAACCTATTGGGCGGGCGCCCAGGGTGGAGCGGGCGACGACTACATCAGCTTGGGGATGGGCACAGGCTACTCCCTGTGCTACGGGCACGGCATGGATGGCAACGACAAGTTGCATGGATCCGGAGAGGGAGTCGACTTCTATGGTGGGAATGGAAATGACAACTTGAGGGAGAGCAACAACATCGCGGGGATTAGCCCGACGAACCAAACATGGTTGCATGGACAGGAGGGGAACGATTGCGTCCAAGCGGATTCCACCAACTGCGGCTCGGGCAGCGCAAACATGGTTTGCGGCGGTGGGGCATACGATGTTCGCTCCACTGTTGGAACCTGTGCCATCAACTATGCCACGTGCGAGGCCACGACGCCGGCCTGGTGCATGTACCGTGGCCCCGGGGTTTCGTGTACGTCCTCGACGTACTGCGACTCGTCTGTCGGAAGCACCTGTGTTTCAGGCATCTGCACGCAGTGGTGGTAGATTCCAGAGAATCGGCATGAACCACACTCATAGGCCAGTTGTTGCGTTGCTGGTTTTCCTCCTGACGGCATGCTCTTCGTCTAGCTTGCCCATCCAATGCGGCGAACAAGAATATCTGGACCCAAAGGTGGGGTGTCTCGCCCACACGATGTGCCCCGCAGGTCAGTTTGTTGCGTCCCCGGCTGACGGGCGCACGACCGGTCTTGCGAAACCTGTCCAGTCGGATTGTTTTCGGCAGACGTTAACGCGACAGTGTGTACGACGTGGACCCAATGCCCACCCGGCACTGAATCGATTGGGGGCCAGTCTGACCGAGCGGATCGCTCGTGCCAGGCATGTGCGCCTGGCGGCTACTGCGCCGGTGCAGAAGTTGAACGCCAACCCTGCGCGGCGGGAACTTGGGACGACGATGCCGATGCCAAAACGACGTGTGTTGCGATTGCGGAGCAGTGCCAACCTGGCCAGTTCGTTGCGACCTCACGCAACCCAACAACGAACCGCCCATGCGCAACCTGTCCTTCGGGCACATTTTCCACCGTTGCCGGGGCGGCAGCATGCCTGCCATGGACCGACTGCCCAGCCGGCAATATTGAGTCCGTGTCCGGCTCCACCACGATCGATCGGCGGTGCGAGGCGTGCATGGACGCGCCGGATCTGCCCACGAATGCCCCGGCGTGCATCTACGCAAAACGCATCTCGTCTGGATCGCTTCATGCGTGCGCACTTTTGTCCGACGGCAACGTGCGTTGTTGGGGGCGAGGCGAGTTTGGACGCTTGGGCTATGGCAAATCGGAAAATATCGGCGACAACGAAACCCCGGCCTCAATAGACAACGTCGATTTGGGCGAAACAGTTGTCGATATCGCCGCAGGCGGCGAGCACACCTGTGCGCTTGTTCAAGGCGGGCGCGTGCGCTGTTGGGGCAATGGTGCGGATGGGCGACTCGGGTATCGCAACACGGCCAACGTCGGTGACCTTGGCGCGCCAGCGGTGGCTGGCGATGTCGACGTCGGGGGCACCGTCATTCAGATTGTGGCCGGCGGCAAGCACACCTGTGCGCTCCTTGACGGCGGGCAAGTTCGTTGCTGGGGTCGTGGCGATCGCGGACAACTTGGTTATGGCAATCCACGCAGCATCGGTGACGATGAAACTCCGGCATCGGCGGGCGAGATTTCGTTGGGCGACAAGGCGAAGCAAATCAGCGCAGGGGCTGAACATACGTGCGCAGTGCTCGCAAACGGTCGGATTCGGTGCTGGGGCGACAATAGCACCGCTCAACTCGGGGCCGGATGGGTTGCAACCGATCCACTCATTCTCAATATTCAGTACGTCAAACTCGAGTCCGACCGGTTCGAGCACGTTGGCGATGGTGAAACGCCCATGGTGTTAAATGAAATTGATCTGGGTGCACCGGCCACGGCAGTGGCGGCCGGTCGTTCCCACACGTGTGCCTTGCGCAACGATGGCGTGGTGTTTTGCTGGGGATATGCGCCAGACGGACGGACCGGAAATTCCGCAACACACCGAACGACGCCGGGCACGGTGGACTGCAATGCCGTACCGACCAAGGTGGCCTACTCAAAACCTTTTGTTTCGATCGCTGTCGGCGGTTCCCAGTCCTGTGGGAAGGTCGGCCAGGACGGGGTCGTGTGTTGGGGTGGCAACATGTTCGGCGAAGTTGGATATCCGAAAAAGGCATTCATCGGCAACCTCAATGGGACTACCCTGGAGCCACTGGGGCTCGTGGATGTCGGCGGTCGAATCGGTACAATCGCCACCGGTCAATCCCACACCTGCGCGTTGCTGTCCGATGCCAACATTCGCTGCTGGGGTCTTGGTGACGACGGCCAGTTGGGTATTCGCGGCTTCCCTAAAAACAGCCAGACCGGCGACCGGTATTATTCCGTCGGCAAGGATGAGCCCCCTTCGGCAGCAGCACCGGTGCCGTATTTTTGAACGGCTGTGGGTCCTCAAAACCTCATCGACCAGGAGAGCGGACCCAAATCGTTGGTCGGCAGGATGGGTGGCGCCATGTTGCGGCAGCGATCAAATGCCCGGTATGTGTGACGAATGGACCTGAGTGCCGCTGAAGGCAGACGTTGGCCATGCGCATGCGTGGCAGCACCCGAAATCGCCGCGATTAGTTCAGGCTGCGGGACGATGCGACCCTGGTTGGCTCGTTATAGGTCGCGGCTACCACGACATTCGGGGTGAAAGTTTTGGCGGCTTCATGGGTATCAGCTAAACTGATACCCATGAAGCCCGTCGAAATACTGATGGCTTTCGACCGATTCCTGACCGGTCGCGGTCTTCGGCTGGACGCCGTCGTGGTTGGTGGCGCTGCGTTGAACTTGTTGGGCGTGAGTTCACGGCCAACCAAAGACTGCGACATTCTCGCACCACCGCTTTCGCAAGCAATGGTCGAGGCGGCCGTTGCATTCGCAACCGCAATCCGGCGCGACGGAGGATTTCTCGACGATGATTGGCTCAACAACGGGCCAGCATCACTCCCCGAGCACTTGCCCAAAGACTGGCGCGACCATCTGCAGCCTGCCTTCACTGGGCATGCCATCACCCTCACCTGTCCTGGCCGATTGGATCTATTGCGCGCGAAGCTTTGGGCCCTGGCCGATCGCGGAATTGATCTCGGCGACTGTGTTGCGCTTGCACCAACCGACGACGATTTGGAAACCATTCTTCCCTGGCTTGAACAACAAGATGCCAATCCTGATTGGCGTGTACACATTCGCGCCGTACTTCCGGACCTGGGTCGGAGGCTCGGTCATGGGGTATAGCCGTGCCTTGCAACCCGTGCCGCCGCTCTCTGCTGACACATTGACCGGGGAGATGGTGGCTATCGGGATGTCGTTCGCGGCGCCTGTGGCAAAGGCGGAGCCCAACATCGAAGACACGCTGCTGTTCGCTTCCATTGAAGCCATGGAGCGCGATGATTTGCGCGTGCTCGCCATCCTGGTGACGTGGGTGGGCGTTCATGCCCCGTGGGTGAACGTCGACCGCCTCACCAAGATCGTCGCCTCGCAATCCTCCATCCGTGTCCGGGCACTCTGGGCCGCCCTGGCGACATGGCAGGCGCAGGATCGCCGTTACGCCCGAATGGCCAAGGGGTACCAAAAACCTCAGCTTGAATTGCTCGCGACGGGCAACGCTTTTCAGATCAAGCGGCGCGGGGAAGATGAGCGATTTTCGGGATCGCCCTTGATGGTGCCCGCCAACGTTCTACGAAACCGTGTCACAGATGTGCTGTCGCCGGAGGTTTTGGCGCGACAACATCGAGGCTACCGTCATCGTGTGATGATGGGTCCGAGCTATCGGGCGGACATGTGGGCTGCGCTCGACGGCGACCCGACTCTATCTGCAGCACAACTTGCGCGAAGAACCTACGGCTCGTTTGCGACTGCATGGCACACACGTCGGGACTACGGGATCGTTCGATCGGCTGCTGATTGCGCAGGCCGAGCTCGAAGCCCTCACGCTGGTGACCCATGACAGGGTGATCGCGCGCGGCCGCGTTTTTCGTCTCAGTAGCCCTTGAAGTAGTCGTACTGCCTCGCGTGTTTGGCCACGCGCTGTTCGAGCGCACGCTGATCGGCGTCGGTCATTGGCTGAAAATCGCGCGCGACCGCCAGGTTTTGCCGGACTTCCTCCACGCTGGAGCATCCGATGATGACGGTGTCGGTCAACGTGGCGCCGTAACGGATCAACTCGACGGGGTGCGCTTCCGCCAGCAAACGCCCCGCCGCCATCACCTTCATGCCGACCACTCCCATGCCCTGCCGTCGCGCTTCGGCGACCACCGTCGGCACGAACGGCATGTTGTGCGAATCGGCGGGGTTCACCGCGACGAGAACGTTGTCGAAGGGAAAACGCCGCATTGCTTCGAGCAGCACGCGCGGATCGTGATGCCCGGTGAGGCCGATGAAACGAATGCGTCCATCCGCCTGCGCCTCGCGTGCCGCTTCGAGTGCGCCGCCCTTGCCGAACAGCACATCGAGTTCGTCCATGTCGCGTAGATCGTGCATCTGCCAGAGATCGAGCGTGTCGGTGCCCAGGCGGCGCAACGAATCGTCGAGCAAGCGCAGCGCTCGATCGTGGGTGCGTTCGTGTGTCTTCGAGGCCAGAAACACACACTCGCGCGCCCCCTTTCCCGCGATGCGAAAGGCCTCGCCGTAGTAGTCCTGGCTTTGCGAGTAGGCGGGCGCGGTGTCGCAATAGCGAACACCGAGGCGCAAAGCCTCCAGGATCACCGGCACCGCTTCCTTCGCGCGCCCGTTGGTCCGCAGAATCCCTTCCCCGCCGAGTGATACCGGCCATACCCACACGCCGGTGCGGCCAAGCGGGCGCTGGCCGGAAGACGATGCGAGATCAGGTGCAGCTTGGGGCGACATGGTCACAAGTATGGCTCCGAATTGCACCGGGGGCGAAGATTGCCAGTCAAGGCGAGCACAGGAAATATGGCTCCTCACCAGAATCTATGGGTGAAAAGGATAGGCTCAGGAAGTTGGCCTGGCCTATGAAACAAGGCAGTTTCGAGCGCATCGAAGGTACGAAAG
>JAWXBF010000111.1:0-3983 GCA_034439895.1 Deltaproteobacteria bacterium | reverse complement strand
GTTCGTGTTTCCGGTAACGGGCAAAGACAAAATGAGTGTGGTGACGATTGGGCGCACCTGGCAATTCCAGCGCGGCGGAGAAAACGCGGATTGCGACTTTGACAAAGATGGAATCACGGACATAGGCCGTGAGCTCAATTGCAGCGGAACCGACCAGACGTTTTTGACCTGGAATGAAGGTGGAGGCGGCTTCAAGAGCACCGGGATCTTCCTGGGGCTTGGGCAACAGGAAGCAACGTTCCGTTTTGGCAACGGGCGTGATTACCGGTTCTTCAAAACGCCGTTCGTGCTGGATAAACCCGTCAACGATGCTTTCGTATGGTCCGCCGCTGTCATGGACGGGGTCTGGCGCACCCTTTACATCAACAACGAGATTCCACGCGGTCGCACCAATTACCGAGATGCAGCTTTGCATGAGCTGCGCACACGAGCCGATCAAAATGCCCAAGGCGCCACGCAAGCCGGATGGACCGGTGCCATTGGAGACACCGAGTCGACGGCTTGGCTTGGACGCGGGCGATTCGGCGAGAACACAAGCTTCTGGGCGGGAGAAATCGCTGAACTCTTGATCTATGAGGCGGCTTTATCCGACGCTGACCGCGCGCAAGTAGGCCGCTATGTTAAGTGCACCTACGGTCTTTAAGGGCGGTTTACGGCAGCAAGACGGGCATTGGCAGCGGCTCATCGCGAAATTCACCTTGACCGAGCTGGCCTTCACTTCCGCGGCCCCAACATAGGGGTGCGTCGACGCCTTCTTTCATGCCGCAAACATGCGAATGACCTGAGCCGATTTCGTGCCAACCGTTATCCGGAGAAGCCTGCATGGGTAACATCACGTCCGTCGGATCTTCCACATCCGGGCTGCCGGCTTGATAGTTGCCCCCCCAGCACCAGGCTTGTCTCTCGGCGGTGATTCCACAAGTACTTGCCCGGCTGGTGCGCACTTGTATCCAACGTTGCGTGGGTGCAATCAGAGTCGGCACGTTCCGCAACTGTTGATCTCCTGTTCCCAACTTGCCATCTCTGTTGTCGCCCCAACACCAAAGCCGCTGCGTACCCACTTCGATGGCACAAGTATGCAAGCCATGTGCGCTCAGTTGTTGGAATTTGATGGTGGTCATCACAGGCTCAGGCAAGGATCGCTGGTCGTTGTGGCCAAGTCCAAGTTGCCCCTCTGTGTTGCGGCCCCAGCACCAAGGTGATCCATCCTGAGTGATCGCACACGTATGCCCCCAGCCAACTGATGCCAAGCTCCAAACCCGGCCGTTCGCAACACCTACGGGTTCAGTGCGGCGGGCCTGGGAGCCGATACCTAACTCACCGTTGACATTGCGCCCCCAACAATAAAGCCGGCCGCGTTGATCCTGCCCGCAGGAATGCCCACTGCCAGCATGCAGCACAGCCCACTTCAAAGAAGTTTTCGCAAGAGTGGGGACGAACTTGTTCGTGGTGTCACCCGTACCCAGGGCGCCTTCGCTGTTAAGCCCCCAACCCCACAGCCGATTTGTTCGGTCAAGCGCCAAAAAGTTGGTTCCTGCGCCCCCTGCGATTGAGATCCAATCGTTACGCGGCAACAAACGAGGAGTCGCGTATGAAACAGGCATATCCGATCCCTGCCCAATCTGGCCCCACTCGTTTGCACCCCAGCACGCGATGTTATCGGCTCGGGTGCGGAAGCAGTTTGCGTTATGCGCAACAGCCAATGGGTTTTCACGCCCCGTGGGCACACATAGTTCGGCCACACAGGCTTCGGCCGGCCATGCGCAACGTCCGCCACAGTCAGGTGGGCCATCAACGGTGATCACCCCAACCGCCAGAGCTGGTTCTGAGCAGGCAGAGGCCACAATGGCCACGACAGCGAGCCCCATGCACTCGAGAATTTGCTGCGGTCGCATTCGTTTCAACAGACCAGTTTTCCTTGATTGCTTCCAAGTTTGGTGTGGCCAGCTATGAAGCGCAAGGGGAGCTCTCATCAACATGGAACCGGGATTGTCTGTTTTCGGGAAGGTTTTTTTTCACCCGCGACATTCATCATCAGTCGATTCGCTGATTGATTGGCCAAAACGTAGCGTCAAGGAGAACGATGCAGTTCACCCCGCAGTCGAACACGCCCGCGAACTCTGGAGAAGGTTCATGAACCCGCACTCACACCTACAACAACGCCTCTTGGCAAACGCGTTCGTCGCGTTCTGTTCCGCAAGCGTTTTGCTCTCATGCACCAGTGACGATTCCGCTTCCCAGGACACAACCATGGAAGGAGGCGCGGGCGGACAAGGAGGTGGCGGAAACGAGGGAATGGAGGCGATGAAGGGGGGCTCGGGTGGCGCGCCAGGGAGCCGTGTAACGCATAATGCTGACGCAGCCTTGGTGGTCACAGGAGATGCAGGCGTTGATACAGCCCCGATCGTGCCCCCACCTGCGCCGACAACTTCTACGGGAGACGACCCGAAAGACTTCTCAACAAGGACGTTGACCTCAGGCCGAGTCGTCAAAACAGGATGGAACCAAATCGATCTGTTACCCAAAGCCAATTGGGATGGAGCGATGGCGGGGTGTCCCGATCCGGACGCGATGGTGGTGCCTGGAACTGTAGATTTTAAGGGCGGTACTTGGACTCTAACGGGTTCAGGCGAAGGCTTTATGCATGGATGGGATCAGGGAAATCTCGTCTATCTAGAAAAGCGCATCAAAGGCGATTTTGACTTCACAGCCCAGGTTTCTGAGCTTGTTCCGAACACTTTGTTTGATTTAAACGGCGCCGCCGAGGCAGTGCTAAACGTGCGAGACGGATTGGACTATAAAGCCCCCGCAAATTCAGTCGTTGCAGGGCGAATGAGGGAAGGCACGATCTTTTTCGGGCGATTTAACTGGAAGAACGAGAGCCCCGAAAATGGCGCGGGAAAACGCTCGGTGGAGAACAAATATTGGTATTGGCCCGCGTGGCCTGATGCGTGGCCCAAGGAAACAGCGATGGGTTGGTACCGCATCAGCCGGCGTGGGCTTACATTTTCCGCTTATGTGTCGAAGACAGGGGCGCAGGGCGATTGGCAAGAGATCAAGAACGCTGACACACAAGCCACTTGGTATCCCTACAAGCTGAAGACGTTTGGCGCCGAGGCCATTTTGGGGTTGGTGTGCACCGCCCGCAACGATCGCAATCTGGCGCCCAAGAAGCCTGATGGCTGTCGCGACGAAAATTCGTCGCTGCTAAAGCAAGCCGCACGATGCACGTTCAAGAACGTCAGCGTGGTCCAGAATTAATCGCGCAGTCGGCGTTTTGCACAAGGCTGATGCATCTGGGCCTCTGGGGGGAACTCCAACAATAATGGACCGGGATTGTCTGTTTTCGGGAAGGGTTTTTTCACCCGCGACATTCATCATCAGTTCATTAGCGTATCGGCCGATTTATTGGCCACAACGTCGCGTCAAGGAGATCTATGCAGTTCAAAACTCCACTTCTGCTCGTTGGGATTATGGCCATCCCTTTATATGGGTGCACCGGGTCAATATCGTCGGACACCGCAGGTGGTTCCAGAAGCGGCCCTTCGGCAGGTTCCGGAAGCGGCAATTCGGCAGGATCCGGAAGTGGCGCTTCGGCAGGATCCGGAGGCGGCCCTTCGGCGAGTGGTGACGACCGAGCAGCGACGTTTCCGCTCCGGCGGATGACCCGAATCGAGTTCAACAACACGGTTCGAGATCTGCTCAATGACACGTCCCGTCCCGGCGATGGGCTGGCGGGAGATATCGACTCGGAAGGTTCAGGCTTCACCAAGGGTGGCAGCGTCGCGGCGGTGGACGCGCGGCAGCTCATGGAGGTGGCGGAGAAGCTCGCAGCCACCGCGGTGAGCAAGTTAGATGCGTTGGTTCCGTGCAAACCGGTGCCCACGGACGCAGCGAAGCAAAACGAATGCGCGCGGCAGTTCGTTGAAAAGTTTGGGCGGCGGGCCTTCCGGCGGCCGTTGACGTCCGTCGAAATAACAGCC